>NZ_JAAKZX010000076.1 GCF_011045025.1 Streptomyces ureilyticus | reverse complement strand
AACGAGGAGATGATCCTCGAGGGCGTACCGGCGTCACGCACCTCCAACAGCCGCCTCACCTGCCAAATCCCTGTGACAGCCGACATGGCCGGGATGGAAGTACACATTCCTGACACTCAGCTCTAAGGGACGGGCCATGTCTCGAGTGCCAGGGTGGCTCGGGCAGGCTCGGTGAGCCCGGCGCGCCGACGTCGACCAGGAGAGTCGAGAGTCACAGGGCGAGCAAAAAGACGACACGGCCCCCGAAGAGTCCGGCGCGTACGAGCCCTCATCCCCCGCAGGCACGGACGAACCCGCCCCCGTTCCTGTCCCCAACCAGGGGACAACGCGCGGGTTCAGCGGTTCGCCCCTGCAAGAATCCGCGAACGCGCGCGCTTCTTCATGCGGCCCGGCGGAGGGGTGTCTTGCGAGCCGTGGGCAGCCGCAGAAGGTCTTGCAGGGGCGTGCCGTGTTCGGCCCACCGGCGCAGCCGGTCCCGGTCGACCCAGTGCACCTGGTGGCGTTCGCCCCATGTTTTGGCGTCCCGGGTGAAGGAGCCGTTGGTGACCACGACTGCGGTGTCGGCTCCGTGCGCGGGGCCTGCGGTGCCTTTGACCTGGTACATCACTGATGAGCCGACTTTGCCGGCGACGGTGGTGTGCTTGGCCTGCAGGACGATTCTGCCGCGTTGGCGGTCCTCGCCGATGACGTCTGCGGCCTGGTCTCCTTGTCGGCCGACCTGTCGTGCGTTCCAGCCGTCCCGGAGGAGCAGGTCACGCAGGGCGAATTCGAAGGCCTGGTCGTCCATGGCGTCGAGTTGTGCGAGTGTGATACGCAGCCGGGCCAGCGTCTGGGCTCGCACTTTCTGGGCCCGTGCCTCGCGCATGAATTTCCAGGCTGCGTACCCCAGGGCGAGAGCCGCAAGGAGGGCGAGCAACGGCCAGATGCGGACGGCTGCCTGCCATGTGGCTGTGGCGATCTTGGCCAGCAGCCAGAGTGCGGCGCAGGCGACGGCCGCGGCGGCGGCCTGTTCCCTGCCGCCGCGGGGTGGGCGTAGCCGGGGCGAGCGGCGGGGCATCAGTGGCCCACGCTCGCTGACACTGATGGTGTAGGGGTTTGCGGTGTTGTCGGGGAGGCCTCTCCGAAGCCGATGAGCTGGCTCCATAGCCACACCACCGCGATCAGCCCTGCGATCGACCAGCCGCTCAGTTTCTTCGCGCTGGGGCGGGGTTTGCGTCGGTAATGACTTCGCACCTTGTAGTAGCCCTCGGGCGGCTTCGCCACTGCTTCCTCCTCCGTGTCGCCAGGCCGCCAACTGCGGTCTGATCTCTGGGATTCGGTGTAGCAGCGGGCACTGACAAATCCGCCGGTTTGATCAGTGGAGGCCTTGGCAGTGCCTCGAAATCGCGCCGTGATGGGGAGTGTAAATCTAACGGCCCTGTCTCACTTTCGGTGGTGACGGAGCGTGCTGCTATCCGAGGAGGATGCGGTGGCGAAGGAGGGTGAAGCCTGCTCGTCCGTGCATCTGGCGCGCGATCCGTTTGGTCTTGGTGTTGACGCCCTCGGTGGGGCCGTTGCTGTACGGAAGCGTGAGGGCGGCGTTCACGGCGTCGCGGTCTCGTTCCAGGCCCCGGGTGAAGGCGTGCAGATGAGGCAGGTCGGCTGCTCGGACTTGGGCGATCCAGCGCGTGAGTGCGTCGGCGTTGTCGGCGTGCGGCGTAAGGAGCGGGGCGAAGTCTCTGATACCGGCGGCGAGTTGGGTCATCTCGGGGCAGGCGGCGGTGAGCTTGGCCAGGAGCTCGTGTTGCTCGGCCTTGAGGTTGTCGGGCCTGGTCAGCAGCATCCGGGCGAGCCGGCGCGGGGAGATGTGGCTGCGGTCGGCGTCCGCGCGGCCCTGGTTGATGTACTGGTGCAGGAGGTTCAGGCAGCCCGTGAAGCCGAGGTTCTTGATCTCTTCGAAGAGGTGTTTGACGGGGGCGGCGGGGTCCTCGGCTCGGCGTTTGCGCAGGTGCTCGCGGTAGGGATCGACGAGGCTGGCGCGGTATTTGGGGACGCGGAGCATCCGTTCGGGCTGGTCGGCGCGGGCGTAGCGTTTGACGGTGTTCAGGGCGAGTTGCAGGCGGCGGGCGCATCGAGCAGGCCGGCGCCCTGGTCGAGGATGTCGTGGACCTGGTGCCAGCGTTCGAGGGTGGTCTGTGCGCGGGGCCTGTCGTAGATGGGCGCGTCCAGTACGGTGGCCCAGCAGGTGCTGTGCGCTTTCACCTCGCTGAGGGCGGCTTCGCACAGGTTGTGCCACAGATGGCGCTGTCACGTTGGTTAGCCGGGTGGGATGATCTTCTGGTTGATCGTGCTGGAGGGGGCTGTCCGTGGAGGCCGTGTCGCCGTCGTACAAGGGGCACCGTGACAGCGCCGACGCTCCGCAGCGTGAACTGCTGGCCGAGCCGGCTTCCGCAGGTCTACTGGACCAGCGCGGCCCGTCGGCGCAGGCCGAGTCGGCGGCCCCGGAGCCGGCGAGGTGGACGGTGGCGCCGGGCGGGATCTCCGGTCGCTGACCGCGCGACCCTGTCCTGCTTCCAGGCCGTGATCATCGGCTCGATCAACGCCCACTGGGTATCCGATAAGTCGCTCGGGTACGGCTCTCGCTTCATGCCCCGCATCTCAACATGGACATGATCAACAGGGCGGCCTGTGCGACGATCAGTACCACGATCGAGCAATCACGAACCGACAAAGATCGGACTTAACGCCCACTCGTGTCGTCAAAAGGCGCTGGGTGGTGGAGCGGAGTATCGGGTGGATCATGATGCATCGCCGTCTCGCCCGCGACTACGAGACCCTACCGGCCAGCTCCGAAGCCATGATCCACATCGCCTCGATCGACAACCTCGCCAAGCGCATAACGGACGAGACCACACCCACCTGGCGAGGAACCTACTAGGAAATAAACGGCAATTCGCCTACATCGAACGCCCTCTTAGAGTCAAGCTCAGAAGGTGTCTTCCTTCCTCCCTGATGTGACCGGTAGGGCGGTGTCGGTGGATCGGCTTCCTGGTGACAGGTGCGTTGTGCGTCGGTCGTGGTCCTACCGGATTCTGGTGCTCATGGACGGGTTGGTTCTGTGTGCCGGGTGCGCGAGCTCGCGGTGAGCTGATGATCGCCCCGCAGTATGAGACAGGCGGTTCGTCGAGACAGCTGTCAGTTTCTCGTTCTTGCCGCTCTCGGCTACCGCGTGGCGTTCGCCCTGCCCGTTCGAATCCAGCGGTGCGCTGCCAAACCGTTGCGCCGTGTGCGGAACATGTGGGTGACGCTCGGTTAGGTAGTTCGAGTAGCGCCGTCCGCCCGTTCGAGATCTTCCGGACAGGCTCTGACCTGGAGAAACGGCCGGTTAGCCATGCTGTGGAGCAACCGCCGGCTCTCTACGCTGAGTTGCAGGGGCGCCCGCTCCTGTGAAGAACTCTCGTAGCTGAGGAGCATGGCTTGAGCGACCTCGTACTGCTCGCGGGCGGATCGGTGACGATGACCCACCACGTCACCGGCACCTACTTCATGTGCAACGACTGGCACGACGGTGTCGGCAACCACACCCAGACCTGGGCGCAGGATCCCTTCGCCAAGGACAACAACTCGCACCGGTGGTTCCTACGGCAGAACGCCGGCGGAACCGTGCGCATCGAGTCGTACGCCAACCACCGCTGCCTCACGGCAGGAGCCAACCCGCCCGACACCGTGACCCTTCGCGAACACACGGACAGCCTCAACCAGCACTGGCGGCTGGTCTCCCAAGCAGAGCGAGGCAATGACTTCTACCTGGTCTCGGTCGTGCACCCGCGCTACGCCCTGGCCATCGCCGACCACCTCCAGGGCAACGACCGGCTGGTGGGCCTGACCCGTATGTGGGGCGGACCCAACCTTTCTCAGATGTGGCGGATCTACCCCTCGTCCGAGGACCAGGGCTGACTCCGCACCAGCACGAACGCCGCTATCGCGGGAGTTCTACCTGAAGCGTGCCGGTCCATCAGCGGGTGGCCGCCAAGCGTCAACCGGGACGGCGATGCAACGGCGGTCACCCGCAGACGGCGTCACCAGCAGTCTTCCGCAGTCCTTTCAGGGCCCGCATCAGCTGCGTGCACCGGAAAACACGAGGGAGTCTTCCCATGAGCCTGACCGCCCCCCATACCCCCGCCTGCTCCCCGGAGCCCCGCGGGCCGAAGTATCCCTTCCACATCACCAAGGAAGAGGAACGGCAGCTACGCCTCAAGGGCGCCGAGGCCGTCCCGTCGCTGGTGATCGGGCAGGCCACCTCGTTCGACGAGTACGCCCGCCAGCTGATGATTCCGCCAGCCGTCATGGACCTTGCACGCAAGGCCGAGGACCTGCGCCTGTCCGCGTGGGAGGTCGAAGCGATGCGCAAGCATCTGGCCCCCGCCGCCGAACCCGGCGACAAGGTGGGGCTGCTGCGCCACATCCTGCTGAAGAAATACAAGAAGGACCACACCCATCCGCCCTACATTCGCGTCGCCTGCACCGGCCGGGGCGACTACGACCACCTGGCCACCAAACACGGCCACCTCCACCCCGACGACCACCCCAAGGGCGACATCGGCTCGCCCGTCGTCCTGGAAATCTGGCCGGCGCAGCACTACTCGCCCATCCACTCTCACGGCCACACCACCGGCATCGTCTTCTGCCTCGCCGGCCAGCTCGACGTCATGGTCTACGAACACCTCAAGTGGGACGCCCGCAAGCTCGGCCTGCTCACCCTCACCCCCGGCCAGTGCGCCTGGCTCTCCAAAGACAATTACGCCGTGCACCGGGTGTACTGCCCGATGGACGGCGGCGGCGGCACCACTGGCCCCGGCTACATGAACTCCACCGCCGATTTCGGCGCCAGCTTCCACGTCTACCTCAACCCCGAGCAGACCGCCGTCCACGACAAAGATGGCGACAGCTACAACCGCGACTCCTTCGACTACATCGACGAGAAGTCCAAAAAGCGCGGCGTCTTCGCTACCGAATCCGACCTCTCCTGGAGCATCCTCCGCCGCGTCCTGGCCAACACCCCTCTGACCTGAGGTGACCTGGCCCGTGGGGTCCGTCAGCTCGCTGGCGGGCCCTCTCCTCTCGTTGCACGACACATCGATCTGGCCGGCGAGCCTCGCCGCTGCACCTCCCACCTTGTCTGGGGTTACGCCTCCCTGCCCGTCTCAGTCTCCGCGTGCGCGGATCATGGGTGAGCTATCGTGCGCGCATGCGCGGACAGTTCACCGGCTGGCCGGAGCAGGCCATGGACGTGTTGTGGCAGCTCCAGGGCGAACCAACCCACGCGACCCGCGAGCGCCACCGCGCGGACCGTGAACGCCTGGTCCGACAGCCGATGATCGCCCTGCTCAACGAGGTCGCGGACACCGACCCCCGGTACGAGGACTTCTCCGTCTGGCACTACCGCACCGACTCTTGGTGGTGGCAGCACCAGGGCGCGGTGATCCGACTCGGCCGCAAGATCGAGATCAATCTCCGGTTCGACCTGGACGGCCTGCGGATCCAGGGCGCCTGGTGGTACCCCGACCCCGGCCAGGTGGCCACGTTCCGCAAGGCCGTGGCCTCCGAGAGGAGCGGCCGCGAACTGTCCGCCATCGTCGAGGACCTGCGGAAGAAGGGCTACGACATCTCCGGGGACGTGATGAAACGCCCCCCGCGCGGCTATCCGACGGACCACTCCCGTACGAACCTGCTGCGCCACCGTTCGGTGATCGCCGCCCGCCCCCTCGGCTGCGAGGAGTGGCTGCACACCCCCGAGGCGGTCGACCGGGTCCTCTCGGCCGCCGCCGACCTGGACTCCCTGCTGATGTGGCTGGTCCGCCATGTGAAGCGCGCCGCCTGAGCTCTGAGTAAGAGGGGCCAGCGTCGACCGGATCGCGTCGTGTGGCATCTGCTGAGGTCGGGTACGGCTTCGGCAACTGGCCATCGCACTCAAGCGGGCCGTGCGGCACCCGGAGCCTGCGGCCTGACAGTCGAACGCCCTCTCCTCTGCATCAAGGGGGCGAAGGCGTGTGCGTTGCAGTTAGGCCGTGTTTAGGTAGCGGGTGAGTCTTGGGCGGAGAGTTCTTCGGCCAGTTCCATACAGCGCAGGCGGGCTGGGGAGAAGTCGTAGGGCATCTTGCCGGTGGCTTCGAACACGCTCATGGAGTCAGCCTCCCGCCTGCCAGAGCTGAGGTCGGCCTCGCCCTCGCCGTCATCGGCGGTGGCAGGGTGCAAAGTGTCCCAGGCGTCGAAGAGGTCATCGTCGTCCTTACCCAGGCCGGACTCCTCGATGACGGCCTGCAGGGCGCTTTCGAAGGTGTGCCGCTCGACGGCCACTTGAGCCACCCGTGGATCATCGACGGCGACACTGTCATCGAGTGCCTCCTCGGCGTCATCGATGCGGTCGGAATCCTCCCGCAGAGTGGGATGCGTGGCCAGGACGACGAAGCGGGTGGCCTGGACGGCCGCGCCGAGCGGGCCGAAGATCCGCTCAGTGACCAGCAGACTGTCCAGGTCCGCCTGACGCAGGGAGCCCTCGGGCAGGCTCTTGAGGCGTTCGGTGACGAAGTCGGAGAGCAGGCCCATCCGGCTGCCTTCGGTGCGCATCCGCTGCACGGCGGTCCGCTGCCGCCGCAATTCCGCCTCCTGCTCGGCGAGGGTTTCCTCCAACCGCTCCAGGATGCCCGCGATACCTTCTCCGCTGTCCGCACCGGCGGAAGCCGTGCCGGTGGTAAAGGCGTCACGGATGTCGTCCAGGGCGATCCCGGCAGCCGACCCGACCGTCCCACCAGGACCGCCATTGAGTGGACGGTTCGGCCCGGGGGCAGGGGCCGATCGGCCCCTGCCCCTTCAAACCGTTGAACGCGAGGCTGAAGTGGCTCCGGAGGGCCGGCTCCCCAGGAGCAGTCCGAAGGGACAGCAACGGCCGAACCAGCCGCTCAGACCCGCGATTTCCAGCTTCTCGCACCGCAGGGGCATGACACCCGGCGGTATCCGGTAGGGGCCCGCGGGCACCGTGTGCGCACCACAGTCGGTCGCGCCCCGCTTGAAGCAGTGCGGGGAGAGGAGGGAACAGCCGTGAGGACCTGCAAGGTCGGCGAGGTGATGACCAGTGAGGTCATCGACGCCCGCCCGGGAAACCCCGTTCAAGGATGTGGCGCGGCTGCTGCACCAGCATCGGATCAGCGGCCTGCCAGTGGTGGACGCCGACGACAAGGTCGTGGGCGTGATCTCCGAGACCGACCTGATACGCCGACAAGCAGCTCAGGCCGACGGGGATAGGCGACGCCGCTTCCGACTCTCCGCCCTGCGCGGCAGGGCGGGACGCGCCTCCGGCGGAGCCCGGGCCACGACTGCGGGGCAACTGATGTCGACGCCCGCGATCACGGTGCACCCAGAGCAACGCGTCGCGGACGCAGCCCGGGTTATGGAACGTCACCACGTCGAACGGCTGCCCGTGGTCGACGAGGAAGACCGCCTCATCGGCATCGCCACCCGCCGCGACCTGCTGAAAGTCTTCCTGCGTACCGACGACGAGATCCGCCAGGAGATCATCGACGAGGTCCTGACCCGCGCCATGTGCCTGCCGCCCCACACCGTGATCGTCTCCGTACACGACGGCCTGGCCACGCTGCACGCGGGCGTCCCCGGACTGAACGAGCTCCGCGAGGGCAATGTGGACGTCGTCGGCATCCTGGCTGGTGGCGGCCGCCAGTCGGTCCAGGGAGGTGAGGATCTCACCTTCAGGATCTGCAGCAGCCGGGCACCGCCCCGGCCGGCGAGGAGCACCCCGGCCATCTCCACCAGGTGCTGCAGCAGCGGACTGCGGTGCTGGTAGCGCGCCGTCAGCCCCTCGACCTGCTCGGCACGGTCTCCACAGTAGGAGGGGAACCTCAGCGGAGTAGTGGGCCCTCGGCGTCACGGGCGCTCTCCCGGCCACGGGAGAGCGCCGCGCCGGGGGTGACGATGGCGGCAGGACCACGCCATGACGTGGACGAGGAGGAGCCCCGAGGCGAGGGAGGATGCGCCACAGGCGCCGGCCGCGCTGTGCGGCCATGGAGACGACGTTGTCGGCGATGGCGCTGGGCGAGGCCTCGCAGGTGGGCCGGCCGTAGTTGGCGCCGGGCTTGATCAGGTTCAGTTCGTCGAACCGAGTGTTGCCGAACTCGGCCGACCACAGCCGCCCGTTGCGGTCGAAGGCGAGCCCCTGCGGGTTACGGACAGCTGTCGGGGCCGAAGGCGAGCCGGCCCAACAGCTGAATCGGAGAGGGACGCGGCCTGACTGTCAAGGTCTCATGCGCATCTGATGATGCACCGGGGCAGACCACCCGGCCGCGCCGCGCAGCAGCGGGGACGAGGTCGCGGCCAGCGCGCCCAGGGACGCGCCGTGAAAGCCCCCGGTGAAGGCGATCACGTTGGTGCGCCCGGTGACCTTACGGGCCAGCTTCAGGGCCGCCTCGACGACGAGAGTCCCCGCGGGGCCAGGAACTGCACCACATGGTCCCCGAACCCCCGCGGCTGGAGCACCACTTCGGTGAACCGCTCCAGGAACTCGGCCTTGGCGGCGGTGTGCAGATCCAGCGACTGCACCAGGCCGCCGGCCGTGTCAGCACGTACCTTTCGTAGTCGGCATCACACGCTCGTCTTCACATGCTCGTGCCGGAGACATCCGTGTCCTGCGTAACCCGCTCCCTCGGGCGCTCACTTGACCAGGACCGTTCCGTCGCCGGGCCGGTGGTCGCGGGAGCGGCGGAGGTCCGAGAAGGCGAACGTGCGCTGGAGCCAGCGGTCCTGGCCGTCGTAACGGGGGGTGAAGGCCGAACGCCCGTGCAGGGTGACCCGGTTGTCGACGATCGCCAGGTCACCGGGGCCCAGCAGCACACCGGTGTACGTCCGGTGCGCGACCTCGCTCAGCTCGGCGAGGGCCGCGCGGCCCGCGTCGGTCACGCCCCGGGTGGCCGCCTCGTCGAAGCACAGGTCGGGGTCCTCCGGGTCGCCGGTGAGCACCGCGCGCACGGTGCCCTCGCCGGACAGGCCGAAGGACGGGGGCGCCTCCGTGACGTACTCGGGGCGGGTGAGGGCCTCGCGGGTAGGGGGCGTGAGCAGGGGCAGGAGACGTCGGATGCAGCTGGTGCGCAGCTCCGCGATGCCCTCGTGGTCGGGCCGCAGGCACAGCAGCATCACATAGTCGGGGCGGTGCGGGTGGAAGGCGTTCTCCGTATGGAAGGTCAGCTCCACCGAGCCGACGTTGCCCTGCACCTCTTCCTGGCCGGGCACTGGCACCACGTCCTGGACCAGGGCCCCGGACTTCTCCGCGGCGAACGCGGCCGGGTCGCCGAGCCCGGCCGCGAACAGCAGCAGCGTCGCCGCCGGAAGCGACGGCACGCACTGCACCGAGCCCTTCAGCACGGGCGTGGCCGATAGGTCAGGGGCGCCGATGGGCAGCCCTCGCAGGACGAGGGCACCGTCCGGGCCGGAGTGCCTGCGGAACTGGCTCATCAGGCGCCGTACTTCGGCGGGCGCGTCCTCCCAGGCGTGGCGGGCGCGGGCCACCCAGTCGGGGTCGTCGACCCTCTCCCCCGCCCGGTCCAGCAGGCCCCGGGTCACCAGGCTCAGCGCGGCCGACTCGGGGGTGCCGAGGCGGTGCGTCCCGTCCCCCGGGCCGACCGGCGACAGTGCAGTACCGGCCGCCGACGGCATCACTTCGACGCTGCTCACGTGCGTGTTCCCTCTGCTTTCCGCTCAGTGGCTGTTCGTCACTCGCCCATGGCTTCGACAAGGCTCTTCGGGCGCAGGTCGGTCCACTCGCGCTCGATGTACTCCAGGCAGGCGGCCCGGCTTTCGGGGCCGAAGACGGTGCTCCAGCCGGCGGGCACGTCGGCGAAGTCGGGCCACAGGGAGTGCTGGCCCTCGTCGTTGGCCAGGACCCGGTAGACGCCGTCGGGGTTCTCGAAGGGGTTGGTCATCGTTGCTTCCTTTCCGGGGCGGCAGGCCCGTTCGACGGGCCTGCCGGGTCGGTGTATTCGGTCGGCCAGGCAGGTCGGCCTGGTCAGTCGGTCTGGTCGGCCGTGCGCAGCAGCTCCGCCAGCAGGCGGCCGATATGAGCTGCCGGACGGTCGGCGAGCATGCCGTTGTGGGTGGCGTCGACCGGGTGGACGTCGACGCGGCCGGTGATGCAAGGCCGCCACAGGTCCGGCTCGCGTCGTGTCTCGCCGTCCTCCAGGCGCAGGGCACGGCAGAAGACGAGGTCGCCTTGGAAGGCGCGCGGCGTGTGGCGGGCAGCGATGCGGTCGTTGTTCACCAACACGGCCTGCGCGGCATCGAGTTGGGCCGGGGTGAGGGTCGCCAGCTCCTCCGGCGGGGTCAGGCCGTCGAGTAGCTCCGCCTCGGGACGCTCGGACCCGCCCGGGTCCCTCGGGTAGGTGTCGAGCAGCATGAGCAGCTCGACCTCCTCGCCCGCCTCCTGGAGCTGGACCGCCATCTCCTGGGTGACGAGCCCGCCGAACGACCAGCCCACCAGGCGGTACGGGCCGTGCGGCCGCACCTCACGGATCCGGGCCACATACTGCGCGGCCATGTCGCGGATGCTCCCGGCCCGTTCGCTGTGGCCGTCGAGTCCCGCGGCCTGGAGGCCGTAGACCGGGTGGCGGGCGTCGAGGTGGCGGGCAAGGTTGGCGTAGATCCAGCTCAGACCGCCCAGGGGGTGCATGCAGAACACCGGGGTGCCGGTGCCGCCCGTGCGCAGCGGCAGCAGCATCGCCAGTGGATCGTGCTCCGCCTCGTCCCCGGATCGCAGCCGTACGGCCAGGGACGCGACGGTGGGCGCCTCGAACAGGGCCCGTACGGTCAGCCGCACGTCCAGCTTGCGCTGGATGCGGGTGATGAGCCGGGTGGCCAGCAAGGAGTGACCGCCGAGGGCGAAGAAGTCGTCGTCGACCCCAACCTCGGGCAGGCCGAGCGCGTCGGCGAACAGGTCGCACAGGAGGTGCTCGTCCTCCGTGGCCGGTGCGCGGCCGGTACCCGTGGGCGTCCGGTCCGGGGCGGGCAGAGCTGCGCGGTCCACCTTTCCGTTGGCGTTGTACGGCAGCTCCGACAGCGGCACGACGAACGCCGGTACGAGGTGGGCGGGCAGGCGGGACGCGAGCCGACGGCGCAGCTCGTCCGGATCCGCATCGCCGGTGACGTAGGCGACGAGCGTCTCGTCGCGCAGCACGACCACGGCCCGGCGCACACCCGGCTGCTCCGTGAGCGCCGCCTCGCTCTCGCCCGGCTCGACGCGGATGCCGCGGACCTTCAGCTGCTGGTCCGCGCGGCTGACGAAGTGCAGCCGTCCCTCGCGGTCCCACTTGACCAGGTCGCCGGTGCGGTACATCAGGGCCCCGGTCTCGTACGGGTTCGGCACGAACCGCTCGGCGGTGAGCACCGGCTGGCCCGCGTAGCCGCGGGTGACCTGGGCTCCGGCGATGTAGAGCTCGCCGGGTACGCCGGGGGGAACGGGCCTGAGGGCCGCGTCGAGGACGTAGGCGCGGGTGTTGTCGATCGGTCGGCCGATGGTCACCAGGGGCCGGTCGCCGGGCTCCGTCTCCGGGTCCCACACGGTCGCGTCGCAGGTGACCTCGGTGGAGCCGTACTTGTAGTGCAGCGGGACGCCCCAGGCCGCGGTGCAACGGTCGTACAGGTCCCGGGACAGGGCCTCGCCGCCGACGAAGATCCGGCGCAGGCTCGCGAACTCCTCCCGGCGGCCCTCGACGAGGAGGATCTCCAGCATCGACGGCACGAAGTGCACGGTGGTGACGGCGTGCCGGGCGATCGTGCGGGCCAGGTAGTGCGGGTCGCGGTGCCCGTCGGGTTCGGCCACCACCGTGGTGGCTCCGGCCTGGAAGGGCCAGAACAGCTCCCACACGGACACGGTGAAGGCGATGGGCGTCTTCTGCAGCACCCGGTCCTCGGGGGTCAGCCCGTACGCGTGCTGGAGCCAGCGCAGGTGGTTGACCACCGACGCCTGGGAGACGACCACGCCCTTGGGCCGCCCGGTCGAGCCCGAGGTGAACATGACGTACGCGGCGTTGCCCTGCCGCAGCGGGGCCACCCGGTCGGCGTCGGTCGGGTCGGTGTCCCGGGCGGCGGCGATCCGGGCCGCGGTCGCCGGGTCGTCCAGGACCACGAGGGGTGCCTCCGCCGGGAAGGCCGTGGCGTGGGCGGCCGTGGTGAGCACCGCCGCCGCACCGGCGTCCTGGAGCATTCCGGCCGTCCGCGACGCCGGGTTGTCCGGGTCGACGGGCGTGTAGGCGGCTCCCGCCTTGGCGACCGCGTGCGCGGCGACCAGCAGGTCGAGCGAGCGCGGCAGGGCCAGAGCCACGACCGACTCGGGCCCGACCCCCTCGCCGATGAGCAGGTGCGCCAACTGGTTGGCACGGCGGTTGAGTTCGGCGTAGGTCACCGAGGTGTCGCCCGCGATCACCGCGAGCGCGTCCGGGTGGGCGGCGACCGTGTGCTCGAAGAGCGAGGCGAGCGTGGCCGGGGGCTCCGTGATCGCCGTGGCGTGCCAGTCGACGAGCAGCGCACGGCGCTCGTCGGGCAGCAGTACCTCCAACGCGCCAATGGGGGTGTCCGGTTCGCGTACGGCCCCGTCCAGCAGGAGCAGCAGCCGCTCACCGAGGCGGGCGACGGTCTCCTCGTCGAACAGCGCGGTGGCGTACTGGATCTCGCCGCTCAGTCCGGCCGGGGCGCCCTGCGTGTCGAACTGCTCGGTGACGCTGAACGACAGGTCGAACTTGGCGGAAGGCAGGCCCGCCGGGAGGGGCTCCACGGTCAGGTCCGGGAGTTCGAACCTGGCCTCGGCGTTGTTGCGGAACGACAGCATCACCTGGAACAGCGGGTGCCGGGCCGCGGACCTGGCCGGGTTCAGGGCCTCCACGATGTGCTCGAACGGCAGGTCCTGGTGCTCGTAGGCGTCCAGCGCGGTGCGGCGCACCCGGCCGAGAATTTCGGCGAAGGCCGGGTCGCCCGAGGTGTCGGTGCGCAGCACCAGCGTGTTGAGGAAGAACCCGACCACGCCGTCCAGCGCCTCGTCCCCGCGGCCCGCGGTGGGCACGCCGATGGGCAGGTCCTCGCCCGCGCCGAGCCGGGTGAGCAGTGCGGCGAGAGCGGCCTGGAGCGCCATGAACACGGTGCTGCCATGGGCCTCGGCGACCTCGGCGAGCCGCTGGTGCAGCTCCGGGCCGATCTCCAGGGGCACGGCCGCGCCGGTGCCTGTGGCGTGGGCAGGGCGGGGCCGGTCGGCGGGCAGGTTCAGCTCCTCTGGAAGGCCCGTCAACACCTCGCACCAGTAGGCGAGTTGGCGTCCGCTGTGGCTCTCGGGATCACCGGCGTCGCCGAGGATGTGGTTCTGCCACAGGGCGAAGTCGGCGTACTGGACCCGAAGGGGCGCCCACCGCGGCGGCCGTCCCGCGAGCCGGGACCGGTAGGCGGCGGCCAGGTCGTCGGCGAGCGGCCGCAGCGATTCGGCGTCCCCGGCGATGTGGTGGACGAGCAGCAGCAGTACGGCGTCGTCCGCCGCCTGTTCGAACAGCCAGGCCCGCAGGGGGATTTCGGCGGTGAGGTCGAAGGCGTACGCCGCCGCCTCGGCGATCCGGTCCGGGACCTCGTCGGGGGTCACGGTCCGCACGGTCAGCGACGCCGTGGTGGCATCGGCCGGGAGCACGATCTGGTACGCGCCGTCCTCGTCCTCGGCGAGCACGGTGCGCAGGCTCTCGTGCCGGGCGACCACGTCGGTCAGCGCGGCGGAGAGCGCGTCCGCGTCCAGCGGGCCGGTCAGGCGCAGGGCCAGCGGGATGTTGTACGTCGCCGACGGGCCCTCGTACCGGTGCAGGAACCACAGCCGCTGCTGCGGGTAGGACAGGGGCAGCCGGTCCGGCCTCTGCCCTGCCTCGACGGCCGGCCGGGCCGCGGCGGCGCCGTCCAGGCGGGCGGCCACCCCGGCCGGGGTGGGCGCCAGGAAGATCGCGCGCAGCGGCAGGTCGACGCCGAGCACGGAACGGATGCGGCTGACCAGCCGGATGGCCCCGAGTGAGTTGCCGCCGTACTCGAAAAAGTCGGCGTCGACCGACACTTCGGGCACACCGAGGACGCCGGCGAACAGCCCGCACAGGATCGACTCGTGCGGTGTCCTCGGCGCCCGCGCGGTGCGCGGGCCGTCGTCGTCGCCGTACGACGCCGGGTCGTCGGCCACGACGATCCGGGACGGCACCTGGTAGCCGGGCAGCAACTCGGCGAGCCCCGCCCGCAGGGCGGCCCGGTCGAAGCGGTGGCCGGGGGCCGGGACGACCTGGGCGACCAAGGTACGGCGGTCCGCGTCGCCGTCCACGGCGACCTCGGCCTCCGCCACCTCCGGCAGACCCAGCAGGGCGGTGCGCACCTCGTTGAGGTTCACTCGGAAGCCGCGCAGGATCACCAGGTCCTCAGCGCGGCCGAGGGGCTCAAGGTGCCCGTCCACCGTGCACCGGGCCAGCTCACCCGTGCGGTACAGCCGTGATCCGGACCGGTCGGCCACAAACCGTCCGGCGTCCCCGTCGGCCGGTGCGCACTGCGCGAGGGCCGCTTCGGGTCCCGCCAGGTACAGCTCGCCCGGGACGCCCGGCGGTACCGGACGCAGGGAGGCGTCCAGGACGTGCGCGCGGACGCCGTCGGGCATGCCGGTCCGGTCCCCGCCCGCGCTGAGCAGCGCTCGGCGGTCCTCGGACGTCAGCAGGGAGAGCCCGCTCAGCGGTACGTCGGCGTCCGTCGTGACCGCGGAGAGCAGGTGGGTCAGCCGTTCCGCCAACCGCTCGACCGAGACGCGGTCGAACAGGTCGGTCGCGTAGACGAACTCGCCGTCGAGGGTGCCGTCCGGCCGGTGCAGGAAGGACAGCGACAGGTCGAACTTGGCCGTCGGCGCGGACAGCGGCTCCTCGGCCACCGCGACGCCGGGCAGGTCAAGCGCAACGGAGCCGCCCGTGTTGTCGAGCATGAGCGTCACTTGGACGACCGGCTCCTGCGCCGTGGACCGCTCGGGGTTCAGCGCCTCCACGACCCGTTCGAAGGGCACGTCCTGATGGGCGTAGGCGTCCAGATCGGTGGCCCGCACCCGGCGCAGCAGCTCCGCGAAGGTGGGGGCGCCCCCGGTGTCGGTGCGCAGGGCCAGGGTGTTGACGAACAGGCCGACGAGGTCGTGCACGGCCGCGTCGGTGCGCCCGGCGACGGGGGTGCCCATGACGATGTCGTCCCCGGCGCCATGCCCGGCCAGGAGGGTGGCGAACGCGGCGTGCAGGACCATGAACAGCGTGGCGTCTTCCCGCCGGGCCAGCCCGATGAGCGCCTCGTGCAGTTCGGCGGGGACCGTGAAGCCCACGGCGTCCCCTCGGCGGGAGGCGACGGCCGGCCGGGGCCGGTCGAGCGGCAGCGGCAGCTGGGCCGGGGCGCCGGACAGCAGCTCGGTCCAGTGCCGCAGCTGGCGTGCGATCCCGCTGCCGTCGTCGCTCTCGGAGCCGAGGGCGCGGCGCTGCCAGAGCGCGTAGTCGGCGTACCCCACGTCCAGCGGGCGCCAGTTCGGGGCCTGCCCGGCCAGCCGTGCCGTGTACGCCTCGCTCAGGCCGCGCGCGAGCGGGGCCATCGACACCGCGTCGACGGCGATGTGGTGCACCACCAGGACCAGGACATACTCCCGCTCGGAGAGCGTCAGGCACCAGGCCCGCAGCGGTCCGGTGCGGGCGAGGTCGAACCGGTGGCGGGCGGCCTCGGCCAGGGCTTCGGGCAATTCTTCCGCCGTGACGGACCGCACGGTGAGGTCCGGTGCGGCGGCGTCGGCGCGCAGGACGACCTGCCGGGGGCCCTGGGCGTCGCCGACGTAGACCGTGCGCAGCGGCTCGTGTCGGGCGACGACATCGGCCAGCGCGGCGCATAGGGCCGTAAGGTCGACCTCGCCGGTCAGGCGCAGGGCGACGGGCACGTTGTAGGCGTCGGACGGCCCGTCCAGGACGCCCAGGAACCACATGCGTTCCTGGGCGTAGGACAGCGGCAGCCGGTCGGGGCGCTCGGCGGCGGTGACCGGTTCGGGCCACGCGGCCTCGGGCAGCGTCTCGGCGAGTGCGGCGACGGTCGGCGTGTCGAAGAGCTGCCTCAACTCGACGCTCAGTCCGAGTTCCGCGCGGATGCGGTTGGCCAGGACGGTGGCCAGCAGCGAGTGGCCGCCGAGCGCGAAGAAGTCGTCGTCGACCCCGACCTCGGGCACGCCGAGGACCTCGGCGAACAGCCCGCACAGGGCCTCCTCCCGCTCCGTGCGGGGCCCGCGTCCCGTGGTGTGCGCGGCCTGGGGTGCCGGGAGGGCCCTGCGGTCGAGCTTGCCGTTGGGGGTCAGCGGGATCCGGTCGAGCTCGACGAACGCCGACGGGACGAGGTACGCGGGCAGCGAGGCCGCCAGCACCGTCCGGACCGCGTCGACGGTCAGCGGCAGCGCGGCAGGGACGACGTAGGCGACGAGCCGCAGGTCGCCCGGCCGGTCCTCGCGGGCGACGACCGCCGCGGCAGAGATCTGGTCGAGGGCGGTCAACGCGGCCTCGATCTCGCCGGGTTCGACGCGGTAGCCGCGGATCTTCACTTGGTCGTCGACACGTCCGGCGAACTCCAGCACGCCGCCGTGGCTCCAGCGGGCCCGGTCGCCCACCCGGTACATCCGGCTGCCCGCAGGCCCGAACGGGTCGGCGACGAACCGCACGGCGCTCTGCCCCGGCCGGCCCGCGTAGCCACGGGCGAGCTGGGGTCCGGCGAGGTACAGCTCACCCCACACCCCGTCGGGGACGGGCCGCAGATACGCGTCCAGCACATACACCCGCGCACCCGCGAGGGGCCGCCCGATGGGCACGGAGCCAGGAGTGAGTTGGTCGCCCGGTGCGATCTCGTGGACGACGCAGCCCACGGTCGCCTCGGTGGGCCCGTACTCGTTGACGATCAGGGCGTCCGGGTGCCTCTCGCGCCAGCGCTGGAGCAGGTCGCCGTCGAGTGCCTCTCCTCCGATGACCAGGTTGCGGGCATCGGAGGTCCGGTCCGGCAGGGTTTCCAGCAGCTTCAGATGGCTGGGGGTGATCTTGAGCAGGTCCGGGCGTTCCGTGTGCTCATCGAGGTCACCGAACCGGACCCGGCCGCCGCTGATCAGCGGGGCGAAGAGCGTGGTGACCGGCATGTCGAAGGCGAGCGAGGAGTGCACCACGGCCTCGCCGGAGGCCGCCGGGTACAGTTCGGCGGCCCGGCTCAGGTAGGCGGCCAGCGAGGTGTGTTCGACGACGACGCCCTTGGGGCGGCCCGTCGAGCCGGAGGTGTAGATCAGGTAGGCGGCCTGCCGGGGGTGCACCGGCACGCCCGGGTCGCCGTCGGCGTATGCGTCCAGGGCGGGCGCCCAGTCGGCGAGCACGCTCTCGGTGACGACCAGGCGGGCGCCCGCGTCGGCGGCCAGGCTGTCGATGCGGGCGGCCGGGTTAGCCGGGTCGATCGGCAAATAGGCCGCCCCCGCCTTCAGGACGGCTAGCAGCACGGCGAGGGTGTCGGCGCGGCGCGGCAGGACGACGGCGACGACACTCTCCGGGCCGGCGCCGAGCGCGTTCAGGTGCCGGGCGAGCCGGTTGGCCCTGCGGTTCAGTCCGTCGTACGTCAGTGTCGTGCCGTCGGAGACGGCCGCGACGGCGTCGGGGGTCTGGGCCACCTGCGCCTCGAACAGCTCCGGCAGCGTGCGGTCCGTGCCGCCCGCGGTGTCACCCTGCCACCGCACGAGCAGTTCCTCGCGCTCGGCCTCGGTCAGCAGGTCAAGGGCGTAGATCGGCCGCGCGGGGTCCGTGACGGCCGTGTTCAGCAGGCGCGGGTACTGCTCGGCGACGCGCTCGGCGGTGGTGCGGTCGAACAGGTCGGCGGCGTACTCGACCGTGCCGTCCCAGCCACCCGCCGCGTTCTGCGTCAGCGTGAACGACAGGTCGAACTTGGCCCGGTCGCCGGGCGCGTCCGCCGGCGCGACCGTGAGGCCGGGCAGGGTGGGCGGCGTGCTGTGCTCATTGAAGGTCAGCATCACCTGGAACAGCGGGTGCCGGGAGCGCGACCGCTTCGGGTTCAGCTCCTCCACCAGTTGCTCGAAGGGCACTTCGGCGTGGGCGTACGCCGCCACATCGGCCCGCCGCACGCGGTCGAGCAGCTCGGCGAAGGCCGGGTTGCCGGAGGCGTCGGCGCGCAGCACCAGCGTGTTGGCGAAGAGCCCGACGAGGTCGTCGAGCGCGCTGTCCGGGCGGCCCTCGACGGGGCTGCCGACGACGATGTCGTCCCCGGCGCCGAGGCGGGCCAGCAGGGTGACGAGGGTGGCGTGCGCCACCATGAAGGCGCTGGCGTCCCGCTCACGGCCCAGGCGTTCGGCCCGCTCCCGCAGTTCGGCGGCCACCGTGAAGGAGACCGTGCCGCCCCGGTACGACATCGCCGCGGGGCGGGGCCGGTCGGTGGGCAGCTCGGTCTGCTCGGGGAGGCCGGCCAGCTCGGCCGTCCAGAACTCCAGCTGGTCGCCGGGGAGTTCGCCCTGCCACAGCGCGTAGTCGGCGTACTGGACGGGCAGTGGCGCCCAGTCGGGCTCGCGGCCGTCGAGACGGGCCGCGTACGCGGTGGACAGGCCGTCCGCGAGGGGGCGCATGGAGGCGCCGTCGCCCGCGATGTGGTGGATGAGCAGCAGCAGGACGTGTTCCCGCTGGCCGTCGCTGAACAGCGTGGCGCGGACGGGCAGTTCGCGGTCCAGAGCGACGGGGACCCGGGCCGCGTGAGCCACCGCGTCGGCGAAGCCGGACGGCTCGCACAGCACGACCGCCAAGGGCGGCTCGCTGTCGGTGACGACCTGGTGCGGGCCCTCGGCGTCCTCCGCGATCACGGTCCGCAGCACCTCGTGCCGCCGGACCACGTCCCCGAAGGCGGCGCGCAGCGCGTCGGCGTCGAGCCTGCCGGTCAGGCGCAGGACGATCGGGATGGTGTACGTCTCCGACGGGCCCTCGAGCCGGTCGAGGAACCACATCCGGCGCTGCGCCGCCGACAGCGGCAGCCGCTCCGGACGGTCGCGCCTCACCAGCGCGGGCCGCGCGCCCTGCCCGGCGCGTGCGCCCAGCAGTTCGGCGACCCCGGCGACGGTCGGCCGGTCGAAGACGTCCCGGATGGACAGCTCGGCACCGAAGTCGGCCCGGACCCGGTTGACCAGCTGGGCGACGAGCAGGGAGTGCCCGCCGAGCCAGAAGAAGTTGTCGTCGGGGCCGACCTCGCTCACGCCGAGGACGGCCGCGAAGATGTCCGCCACCTGCCGCTGAAGGCCCTCGACCGGGGTCTTGTCCGGCTGCCCGGCGGCGCGGTCGGGCGCGGGCAACGCCCTGCGGTCGATCTTGCCGTTCGGAGTGAACGGCAGGGTCTCCAGCGGGACGAAGGCGGCCGGAACCATGTAGTCGGGCAGGGCCTGCGCGGCAGCCGCACGCAGGGCGGCGGGGTCGGCCGGAACACCCGGCTCCGCCACCACATAGGCCACGAGCCGCTTGTCGCCGGGCTGGTCCTCGCGCACCACCACGGCGGCCCGGTCGATGCCCGGCTGGGCGGTCAGCATCGCCTCCACCTCACCGAGTTCGATACGGAAGCCGCGGATCTTCACCTGGTCGTCGACGCGGCTGACGAACTCCAGCCGCCCGGCGGCCGTCCACCGCGCCACGTCACCGGTGCGGTACATCCGCGACCCGGGCGGGCCGTACGGGTTGGCGACGAAACGCCCGGCGGTCAGGCCCGGACGGCCGTGGTAGCCGCGGGTGACCAGGTCTCCGGCGACGTACAGCTCACCCGCGGTGCCGACCGGGGCCGGGCGGAACAGGGCGTCGAGCACATACATCCGGGTGTTCCAGGCCGGGGTGCCAATGGTGATCACACCGGGGGGCACGGCATCACCAGGCTCGATACGGAACAGGCTGCACCCGACGGTCGTCTCGGTCGGGCCGTACTCGTTGAGGACGGTCACCCCGGGGTGCCGGGCACGCCAGGCGTCCAGGACGTCACCGAGCAACGACTCGCCGCCCAGGACGAGTTGGCCGCTCGGCGAGTACTCGTCGGGCACGACACCGAGCAGATGCAGATGGCTGGGGGTGGCCTTGACGAAGTCGGGCCGGGCGACCGCCGCCTCCGGGTCCGGGCCGCTGGAGGTCCAGCGGACCAGCTCCACGCAGCCGCCGGAGATCAGCGGGCCGAACAGACCGGTCGCGGTGAGGTCGAAGGAGACGGGCGAGTGCACCAGGACGCGGCGGCGCAGGCTCTCGTACTCGTGCGTCGCCCAGGCCAGATACGCCACCAGCGAGCGGTGCTCGACGACGACCGCCTTGGGGCGCCCGGTCGACCCGGAGGTGAAGATGACGAACGCGCTGTGCCCCGGCCGCCGGACGATACCGGTGAGCGGCTCGGACGGCTGCCTGCCGATCGTCGGGTCGTCGGGCAGCACCACCGGGGCGGCCGTCAACGACCCTACGGTGTCCGCGAGTTCGGCCGTGGTGACCACGGCGACCGGGGCGATGTCGCCCAGCATGAACGCGAGCCGGTCGGCCGGGTGGGCCGGGTCCAGCGGCAGATAGCCGGCGCCCGTCTTCAGCGCGGCCAGCAGGGTCACCGGGATGTCCTCGGACACCGGCAGCAGCACGGCGACGTACCGCTCGGGACCGGCGCCCAGGCTCGCCAGGTGGCGGGCCATCCGGTTGGCGCGGGCGTCGAGTTCGGCGTACGACAGCCCGGTGGCGCCATGGGCGACGGCCGGGGCGTGAGGGGTGCGGGCCACCTGGGCCTCGACGAGGTCGGTGAGAGTGCCCGAGGGCAGCTCGTGGGCGGTGGAGTTCCACTCGGTGAGCAGCTGCCGCCGCTCCTCGGCGAAGACGATGTCGAACTCCCGTACCGGGCGGCCCGGTTCAGCCGCCACGGCCGCGAGCAGACCGGCGAAGCGCTCCGCGATGCGGGCGGCCGTGTGACGGTCGAAGAGATCGGTGGCGAACTCCAGGAACCCGGTCACCCCGCCCTCGGGCCGCTCGCTGAGGAAGAACGACAGGTCGAACTTGGCGGCGGGCGAGGCGACGGGCTGCACGCGAGCGGAGAGCCCCGGCAGGTCGACGGCGAGGTCGAGGACCCTCTGCTGATCGGCGGTGTGGAAGTTCAGGTTGGTCTGGAACAGCGGGTGCCGGGAGGTGGAGCGCACCGGGTTCACCGCTTCCACCAGCCGCTCGAAGGGCACGTCCTGGTGGGCGTACGCGGCCAGGTCGGCGGCGCGTACCCGGCGCAGGACCTCGGTGAAGTCCGGGTCGCCGGCCAGGTCGGTGCGCAGCACGAGGTTGTTGGCGAAGTAGCCGATCAGGGGCGTGAGGGCGTCGTCGGTGCGGTTGGCGATCGGGGAGCCGATCACGATGTCGTCGCCCGCGCCGAGCCGGTGCAGCAGGACGGCCAGGGCGGCGTGGACGACCATGAAGACGGTCGTGTGGCGCTCCCGGGCCAGCTGGAGCAGGGCCTCGTGGATCTCGGGCGTGACGGCGAAGGGGACCGTGTCGCCGCGGTGGGTGGGCCGGGCCGGGCGGGGCCGGTCGAAGGGCAGCTCCAGTTGCTCGGGCAGCCCGGCGAGGGCCGTACGCCAGTGGCCGAGCTGTCGCGTGAGTTCGCTGTCCGGGTCGTCGGCCGAGCCCAGTGCGGCCCGCTGCCACACCGAGAAGTCGGCGTACTGGATGGGCAGTTCGGCCCAGGCGGGTTCCTCGCCCCGGGTGCGGGCCGCGTACGCCTCGGCGATGTCGCGGGCGAGCGGGGCCATGGAGGCGCCGTCGCCGGCGATGTGGTGCAGCACGAGCAGCAGCACGTAATCGTCGCCGCCGAGGTCGAACAGGGTGGCGCGCAGCGGGGGTTCGGCGGCCAGGTCGAACGGGGTGCGCACGGCTTCGGCGAGCCGCGCGTCGAGGGCGTCCTCGTCGGTGCGTACCACGGCCAGGGGCGCGACGGCCGACGGCTGCAGGACCACTTGGTGAGGGCCCTGCACGTCCTCGGCGAAGACCGTGCGCAGCGCCTCGTGCCGTCCCGCCACGTCGGCGAGGGCCGCGGTGAGCGCGGGCACGTCGAGGGCGCCGGACAAGCGCAGTGAGACGGGCAGGTTGTACGTCGGGGACGGTCCCTCGAAGCGGTGCAGGAACCACAGCCGTTCCTGCGCGTACGACAGCGGCAGGCGCCCCTCGCGGGGCAGCGCCACGACACCGGAGCGGCGCGGGCCAGTGACGCCGAGCCGTGCGGACAGCTTCGCCACGGTCGTGGCCTCGAACACCACCGACAGCTCGATGTCGACGTCCAGCACGGCCCGGATGCGGCTCGCCAGGCGGGTCACCAGCAGGGAGTGGCCACCGAGGGCGAAGAAGTCGTCGTCGATGGACACCTCGGGCGCGCCGAGCACCTCGGCGAACAGGCCGCACAGGATCTCCTCCTGTGGGGTGCGCGGCCCGCGCCCGGAGGCATGGGTCAGCTCGGGCACAGGCAGCGCCTTGCGGTCGAGCTTGCCGTTCGGGGTGAGCGGCATGTCCTCCAGCTCGACGATCTGGGCAGGGACCATGTACTCCGGCAGCCGCCCGGCGAGCCGGTCGCGCAGCGCCTCGGCGTCGACGGGGAGGTCCGGGGAGGCGGGGACGACATAGCCGACGAGCCACTGCCCGTGCACGGCCGCGGCGGCCTGGGCGACGGCCGGGTGGTCGGCCAGCGCGTCCTCGATCTCGCCGAGTTCGACGCGGAAGCCGCGCAGCTTGACCTGGTTGTCGGCGCGGCCGAGGTACTCCAACTCGCCGTCGGCCGTCCAGCGCGCCACGTCCCCGGTGCGGTACATGCGGGCGCCGGGCGGGCCGTACGGGCTCGCGACGAACCGCTCGGCGGTCAATCCGGGCCGGTCCAGGTAGCCGCGCGCGAGCTGGACGCCCTCGACGTACAGCTCACCGGGCGCCCCGGGGGCGGCCGGGGCCAGTGTCGCGTCGAGCACGTAGGCGCGGGTGTTGGCGACCGGTCCGCCGATCAGCACGGTCTCGGTGTCCGCCGGCGCGGCCCAGGCGGTGACGTCGACGGCGGCCTCGGTCGGGCCGTAGGCGTTGAGAAGCACGGCGCTGGAGTCGTCGTGGAAGCGGCGAACCAGCTCGGCGGGCAGCGCCTCGTCGCCGGAGACGACCAGCCGGACGGATTCGGGCAGCCGGGTCTCGGCCAGGTAGGCGCCGAGCATGGACGCGCTGAGGTGGACGACCGCGACGGACTCCTCCTGCATCAGCCGCTCCAGGTAGAGCGGATCGCGGTGGCCGTCGGGCCGGGCGACGACGAGGGTGCCGCCGTACATGAGGGTCCAGAAGACCTCCCACACCGACACGTCGAAGCTGACCGGGGTGGACTGCACCACCCGCTCCCCGGCGGTGAGCCGGTGGTCGCGCTGCATCCACCACAGCCGGTTGGCCATGCCCGCGTAGGTGTTGACGGTGCCCTTGGGGCGGCCGGTGGAGCCGGAGGTGTAGATGACGTAGGCGGCGTTGTCGCCGTGCGCCGTCACCCCCGGGTTCTCCGCGGAGCCGTCGGCGTCGGGCGCGATCCGCTCGAAGCCGTCCACGTCCCGTTCGGAGACAAGCAGCCGGGCGCCGGAGTCGGCGAGGATGTAGGCGATGCGGTCGGCCGGGTAGCCGGTGTCGATGGGCACGTACGCGGCGCCCGCCTTGAGCACCGCCCACAGGGCCACCATCAGGTCGACCGAGCGCGGCAACATCACCGCGACCCGCGACTCGGGTCCTATACCGCGCTCGCGCAGGGCGTGCGCGAGCCGGTTCACGCGAGTGTTGAACGCACCGTAGGTGACGCTCTCGCCCTCGAAGCGGACCGCCTCGGCGTGCGGGTTGCGGGCCGCGTACGCCTCGAACAGCCCGACCACGGAGCCCTTGACACCCTTGATACCGTCGGCGCCTTCGTCGTCGAACCGTACGGCGGTCTCGTTCCAGCGCTCCAGCACCAGGGAGCGTTCGGCGTCGCCGAGTACGTCGACCTCGGACAGTCGCAGCGCCGGGTCGGCGGTGACGGCGTCGAGGACGCGGACGAAGCGGGCGGCGAAGCTCTCCGCCGTACGCCGGTCGTACAGGTCGGTGGTGTACTCCAGACGGCACAGCAGACCACCGGCGCCGTCGAAGTGGCAGTCGAAGTGGACGTCGAACTTGGCGGTGCCGCTGGTCACCGGGCCGGGGTCGGCGGTGACGCCGGTCAGTTCGAAGCGGGCCTCGGTGAGGTCCAGCCAGGCGAGCATCACCTGGAAGAAGGCGTGCCGGGAACGGGAGCGCTCCGGGTTCAGCTCCTCGACCAGCCGCTCGAAGGGCACGCCCTGGTGGGCGTAGGCGGCGAGGCCAGTCTCGCGGACGCGGAGCAGCAACTCCTCGAAGCGGGGGTCGCCGGAGGTGTCGAAGCGGTAGACGAGGGTGTTGATGAACACGCCCACCACGTCGTCCAGCGCCGAGTCCGGCCGGTCGGCGATGACACCGCCGAGCGGGATGTCCTCGCCCGCGCCGAGCCGCGTCAGCAGCAGCGACACGGCGGACTGGAGGATCATGAACGGGGTCGTGCGGGTACGGCCGGCCAGGTCCAGGATGCGCTGGTAGAGCTCCGGGACGACGGGGAACTCCACGTGGTCGCCGCGGTGCGTGGCCACCGCCGGGCGCGGCCGGTCGCCGGGGAAGGTGACCTCCGGCGGCAGGTCGTCCAGGGCCTGCTTCCAGTACTCGGCCTGGCGGGGCAGATCGGCGGCCAGGCTGTCGCGCTGCCAGACCGCGAAGTCCGGGTACTGCACAGGCAGTTCGGCGAACTCGGGTGTCTCCCCGGCGAGCCGTGCCCGGTAGGCGAAGGTGATGTCGTCGGCGATCGCGCGCAGCGAGGCACCGTCCGCGGCGATGTGGTGTACGACGAACAGCAGGACGTAGGTGTCCGGCCCTGTCTCGTAGAGCGTCGCCCGCAGCGGCAGGTCGCGGGTCAAGTCGAAGGGGCGGGCGGCGGACGCGGCCAGGTCGGGGTCGCTGTCCCGGACGAACTCCATGGTGAAGGTTGTGTCCGCGGGCAGCACGACCTGGTACGGGCCCTGCTCGTCCTCCGGGTAGACCGTGCGCAGCGCCTCGTGCCGGGCGGCGAAGTCGGCCAGCGCGGCGCCGAGGGCGTCCGCGTCGAGGGTGCCGGTGAGGCGGACGGCGAGGGGGATGTTGTAGGTGCCGGAGCCGCGCTGGAGCCGCTGGAGGAACCACATGCGCTCCTGCGCGAACGACAGCGGGATGCGGTCGGGCCGCTCGTTGGCCGTGATGCGCTTGGCCTGCGGGCCGGCGGCGGTCAGCCGCTCGGCGACCCCGGCGACGGTCGGCGCGGCGAAGACATCGCGCAGGGACAGGTCCACGCCGAACTCGTCGCGGACGCGGTGGACCAGACGGATCATCAGGATCGAGGTGCCGCCGAGGGCGAAGAACTCGTCGTCGACGCCGACGTGGTCGATGCCGAGGACTTCGGCGACGATGCGGCAGAGAGTCTCTTCCTCGTGGGTGCGGGGTACGCCGCCACCGGCCTTCGCCGGTGCCTGCCCGGTGCCCTGGGCCATGGCCCGGTCCCCGATGACCAGCAGCCGGTCCTCGTCGCCGATCACCGACAGCTCGCCCACGGGCACGCCAAGTCCGTCCGCCGAACGGCCGAGCAGCTCCGTCAGCCGGTCGGCCAGCCTCTCGACGGCCGCCGGGTCGAGAACCCCGGTGAGGTAGGCGAACTTCAATGTGAGCTGTGCGCCGGGGAACACCGACAGGGACACCGGGTAGTGGCTGCGCTCGACGAGTTCGGCGCTGGCCAGGCGCAGTCCGCCGGCCTCGATGCCGTCGCTCATCGGGTAGTTCTCGAAGGCGATGACGGTGTCGAAGAGCGCGTCGAAGCCGGTCGCGCGGGTGATCTCCGCGAGGGAGGCGTGCTGGTGCGGGTGCAGGGCCCGCTGGCCCCGCTGGAGCCGGTCCAGCAGCGCCGTCAGCGGCTCGTCCCGCTCGATGCGCACCCGTACGGGCAGCGTGTTGACGAACAGGCCGACCATCGTCTCGGTGCCGGGCAGCTCCGCCGGGCGCCCGGACACGGTCGCGCCGAACGTCACGTCGTCGCGCCCGGTGAGTCCGCTCAACAGCAGCGCCCACAGGCCCTGCACGACGGTGTTGAGGGTGAGCCGGTGCTCCCGGGCCACGGCCGTCAGGGCATCGGTGACCGCCTCGGGGAGGGCGACCTCGTGGACGCCGTGCCCGTCGGAGGCGGCCCCGGCCGGGGCGAGCAGGGTGGGCGCGGCGAGCCCGGCGAGTTCCTCGCGCCATGCCTCGGTGGCGGCCTGCCGGTCCTGTGCGGTGAGCCAGGCCAGGTAGTCGCGGTACGGGGCGGCGGCGGGCGGTTCCCCGCCGCCGTACAGCGTGCACAACTCGTGCACCAGCAGCGGCAGCGACCAGCCGTCCAGCAGCAGGTGGTGGTGGGTCAGCACGAGATGGTTCCCGAGCGCGGTGAACCGCAGCAGCGGCGGCCGTACGACGCTGAAGCCGCGCGCCCGGTCGCGGGCCAGGAACGCCTCCAGGTCGGCCTCCTCGCGCTCCTCCCAGGGCAGCCGGACCGTGTCCGGCACGACCTGGACGGGGGCGCCCGCCGAGCGGCTGCGGAAGGCGACGCGAAGGTGGGGGTGGCGGTGCAGCAGGGCGGTCGCGGCGGTGCGCATCCGGTCGTGGTCGTAGCCGCCGTCGATCTGAAGGACGAGCTGACCGACGTACGGGTCGTCGGGCTCGTACATGGCAAGGAAGAGCAGGCCCTCCTGGAGCGGGGAGAGCGGCAGTACGTCGGCGGCCCCCCGGAAGCGGTCCAACTCCTCCTGGGTGACCCGCACCAGCGGCACGTCGGAGACGCTCAGCGCGCCCCGGGTGTGTGTGGCGAGCTCGGCCAGCGCGCCGGTCCAGGCATCCGCGAGCGCGCGCACCTCTTCCTCGGTGAGCACGCCCTCGGGGTAGGTCCATACGGCGGTGAGGGAGCCGTCGCGGACGTATGCGTCGATCTCCAGGGCGTGGGCGCAGGCAAGGCCGTCGTCGGCGAGCAGCCGCACGGCGTCCGTGCCGTCGGCGAGGCGCCAGCCGCCGAGGTCGTCGGCGTCCAGGCGGCCGAGGTAGTTGAAGGCGATCTGCGGGGCAGGCAGGTGCGCGAGGTGGTCGTGGAGCAGGTCGTGGCCGCGTCCGCCGTGCGGGACGGCGCGCAACTCCTCCTTGGTGCGCCGGATGGAGTGCGGGCCGGTGTCCGTGCCGGGGCCGAGACGCACCGGGTGTATCCGGGTGAACCAGCCGACGGTGGTACTCAGGTCGAACCCGGCGGGCAGGTGGTCGCGGCCGTGGCCCTCCAGGTCGACGAGGACGGGCCCCTCGCCCCGCTGCCGCTGGACGGCGGCCGAGAGCGCGGAGAGCAGGATGTCGTCCGCGGTGGCCCGGTGCGCGGCGGGCAGCGTCGTCAGCAGGGTGTCGGTGAGGGCGGCCGGGACGGTGACGGTGACCGTGCGGGCGGTCGCGTAGACATCCTGCGCCGGGTCGAGCGGGCGGGCGCCCAGAACGGGCTCCTCGGCGGCCAGCAGCTCGGTCCACAGCGGGAGTTCGGCCTGGGTGCCGGGGTCGTCGGCCAGTGCGGCGAGGTGCCCGGCCCAGCGGCGCACCGAGGTCCCGGCCGGGGACAGGTCGGGGGCGCGGTCCGCGGCGGCGGCCGTGAGGGCCTCGGCCATGTCGGGCAGGAGGATACGCCAGGACACGCCGTCGACGACGAGGTGGTGCAGGACGAGCAGCAGCCGCCCGGGCTCGGTGGGCCCGGCGTCGAACCACACTGCCCGGACCATCACCCCGTCGTCCGGAGACAGCGCCTTACGCGCCGACTCCCGCTGCCCCTCCATGTCCCCGTCGACAGCGCGTACGAGGCAGTCCTCGGCCCGTACGGCGCCCACGGGCCGGATGATCCGGCCGCGCATGCGCAGCGCGTAGTGGCGGTCGAGGACCGCCTGCAGGGCTCCGCGCAGCAGTTCGTACGTCAGGCCCGGATCGGTGGTGAGCAGCAGGGACTGGGCGAACCCGGCGGTGGGGCCGCCGCGTTCGGCGAGCCGCCGCTCCATCGGTGTCACGGGGAACTCGCCGACCGGCTCGTCGTGGGCCTCGCGTTCCGGTGCCGACGCGTCCGCCGCCACGGTTGCGAGGCGGGCGACCGTCGGGTGGTCGAAGACGTCCTGCGGGGTGAGCGCGAGGCCCTGGCGGCGGGCACGGCTGACCAGCTGGATGGCGTGGATGCTGTCGGCGCCGAGCCCGAACAGGTCGTCGTCCACGCCGAGTTCGGGCCGGCCGAGGAGCCCTGCGGCGATGTCGTGCAGGACCCGCTCGGCGGCGGTCTCGGGTGCGCGCCCGCTCGACTTCTCAAGGGCGGGCGCGGGCAGGGCGCGGCGGTCGACCTTGCCGTTCGGGGTCAAGGGGATCGACGGCAAAGTGAGCACGGCGACCGGCACCATGTGGTCGGGCAGCCGGTCGGCGAGCCAGGCGCGCGGGTCGGCCGACGGGTCGCCGGTGACGTAGCCGACGAGCTGCCGCGCTCCGGCGGCGGTGTCGTGCACGACGACCACCGCCTGCCGAACGCCGGGCACCGACGCCAGCACGGCCTCGACCTCGGCGGGCTCCACCCGCTGCCCGTTGATCTTCACCTGGTCGTCCGCGCGCCCGGCGAACTCCAGCTCGCCGTCGGCCCGGCGGCGCACCAGGTCGCCCGTGCGGTACATCCGGGTCCCGGACGGACCGCAGGGGTCGGCGACGAACCGCTCGGCGGTCTGGGCCGAGCGGTCGAGGTAGCCGCGCGCGAGCTGGACGCCCGCGAGATACAGCTCACCCGGGACGCCGGCCGGCACCGGCTTCAGGGCGGGGTCGAGCACGTAGGCGCGGGAGTTGTGGGTCGGCACGCCGATGGTGACGGGCTCGCCGAGGGCGCACGCGCGCGAGGTGGCGGTCACCGAGAACTCGGTGGGGCCGTAGGAGTTGTGCAGCTGCGCGCCGCACTCGCGGTGGAAGCGCTCGGCGAGGGGGGCTGGCAGCGCCTCGCCGCCGCAGCTGACCATGCGCAGGGAGGCGACGGTCTCGTACTCGTCGAGGAACAGGCCGAGCATGGCCGGCACGAAGTGGATGATCGTGACCTGCTCGTCGCGCACCAGCCGGGCGAGGTAGGCGGGGTCGCGGTGGCCGTCGGGGCGGGCGACGACGAGGGTCGCGCCCCGAGTGAGGGTCCAAAAGACCTCCCACACGGACACGTCGAAGCCAATGGGCGTCTTGTGCACGACCCGGTCGGCCGGGGTGAGCCGGTACTCGTCCTGCATCCAGGCGAGCAGGTTGGCGATGGCGACGTGGGTGATCAGCGTGCCCTTGGGGCGGCCGGTGGTGCCGGAGGTGTAGAGGACGTAGGCAGCGTTGTCCCCGCGCACGGCCACGCCCGGGTCGGTGTCGGGTTCGCCCGCGCCAGGTTCGCGCACAGTCTCCTCGTCGATGACGAAGGAGGCCCGGGAGTCGGCGAGGACGTACGCGATCCGATCGGCTGGATAGCCGGTCTCGACGGGCACGTAGGCGGCGCCGGACTTCAGCACCGCCCACAGGGCCACGATCAGGTCGACCGATCGCGGCAGCTGCACCGCCACCCGGGACTCGGGCCCGACGCCCGCGCGGCGCAGGGCGTGCGCCATGCGGTTGACGCGGGCGTTCAGCTCGCCGTACGTCAGGCGCTCGCCCTCGAAGACGACGGCCTCGGCCGCCGGGTTCTGGGCCGCGCGCTCCTCGAAGAGGTCCACCAGCAGGCGGCCGTCGGTGTCGTGCCCGGTGTCGTTCAGGTGGTGGAACCGTTCCCGCTCGGCGTCGTCGAGCAGGTCGAGTGCGCCGATGGGCAGGTCGGGCCGCTCGGTGGCGGTGGTGAGCAGCCGCAGGTAGCGGTCGCGGTGCGCGGCGGCGGTCTCGGGGGTGAAGCGGCCGGGGTGGGCGTTGAGGGTCAGCTCGATGCCGTCGCCGGCCTCGGGGTCGCCGTAGGCGTGCAGAGCGAGGTCCCGCACGGGGCCGGAGGCCAGCTGGTGCGCCTCGGCCTCGACGGGGCCGAACGGCAGGCGGGTGGCCGCGAAGGACAGGATGTTGACGCTGGGCCCGCCCAGGGTGCCCGGGTGGGCTGCCGCGGTGAGGTCGCGGCGGAGGTCGTCGTGCGGGTAGCGCTGGTGCCGGGCCGCCTCGGACAGGCGCGCGGCGACGCGGTCGAGCAGTTCGGCGAAGGTCGTGGAGCCGTCGACGCGTACGCGCAGCGGCACATCGTTGACCAGCATCGCGGGCGTCGCCAGGGCGTGCGGGCTCAGCCGGGCCGCCATGAACGTCCGGACGAGCACGTCCTGCGCCCCGGTGACCCGGTGCGTGTGGGCCGCCATGGCCGCGATAACCGGGACCGACCAGCGGGAGCCGGTGAGCCCGCGCATCCGCCAAGCCGTCTCTTCGGGCAGCCGCACGGCCCCGCCGAGCAGGTCGAGGGCGAGACCGGTGGCGCCCGTGCCGAGTTCGGTGGACTCGGGCAGATCCGCGAACTCGCCCTGCCAGTACGCCCCGTCACGCTCCCGGCGCGGCGAACCGAGGTAGGCGTCCTCGTCCGCCAGGACGTCCCTCAGGGTGCCGAAACCGGAGTCCTGCGGCTCCTGGCCCGCGGCGAGCGCGGTGTAGATCTGCAGCAAGCGGCGGCAGTAGAGGACCTGTCCGTAGAAGTCGAGGAGGATGTGGTGGTACCGGAAGTGCAGCCAGTGCCGGTCGGGGCCGAGCCGCAGCAGGGTGTGCGCGAACAGGCGGTCGCCGGTGGGCCGCATGGGGCGGGTCTGGTCGGCGTCGATCCAGACGCGGGCGGCGGTCGCGGGATCGGCCGCGTCGGCGACGTCGACGTACCCCAGCTCTCCCGGTATGGACGGATCGACGGCCTGCCGCACCGTCTCCCCTTCGCCGTGGACGTCGCTATGGAAGTCCTCGTGGAAGCGGAGCCTGAGGGCCTCGGTCTCGGCCACCGCGCGCGCCACGGCCCGGGCCAGCAGCTCGCGGTCCACCGGTCCGGGTACGTCGAAGTAGACGCCGCAGGTGTACAGCGGGCTGTCCGGGTCGAGTCGCTGGGCGACCCACACCCCGTGCTGTGCCGCCGTCAGCGGCAGCCCCGCGTCCGGGGTCGTCTCGGTCGTGCTCATGGTCAGACCCCCTTCACGCCCGTGTCATCCACCGTCGGCTGCTGCCCGAGCAGCTCCCCGAGGACCTTGGCGAGCGCGTCGATCGTCGGGTGGTCCCAGGTCAGCGCGTCGTCGACGGTCACCTCGAACTCGTCCTCGATGTCGGCGGTGATGGCCAGCGCCGTCAGCGAGTCCAGGCCGTAGTCGGCCAGCGGCACGGAGGTGTCGATGCCCTGCGGCGAACGGCGCAGGTAGGTCGCCACGCGCTCGGTCAGCCAGGTGCGGACGTCTCGGGAGCCAGCGGTCATGGGGGTCTTCCTTCTTGGGGGGAGGGGCGGAGATATGAGGGCCAGGCGTACGGAGACCGGGCTGGGCTCGGCGAGTTGCGTACGGTGGTGAGCGGGCCCGACGACGGGCTTACGACGGTGTCGGCGCCGCACGGTCATGCGGAGGACCGCGTGCTCAGACGGTCAGCGCGCGTCCGGTCAGTCCGAACGAGCGTCTGTCGCCGCGCCGGTGACACAGCTCGGTGAAGAGGGCGTCCTCGACCGGGCCGGGCAGCGGACCGGGCTTGCGCGGGCCGGGCGCCGAGCGGTGCAGGGCCGCGCGGAGCCAGGCGGGGCCGGCCAGGAAGGTGCCGGGTTCGGCGTGCCGCCAGACTTCGATACAGGCGGTGCGGGCCAGGAGGCGCACGTACCGGGTGACGAGGTCGTAGTGCTCGGGGCGGGCGTCGACACCGAGGTCCACCGGCGCCAACGGGACACATTCGGCGGCGAGTTCGATCAGCTCGGCCCGGTCGGCCTCGACGGCGGCACGCAGGTCGGCGTGCTCGGGCGACCAGGGCGCGTCGGCCAGGGCGTGCAGCGATCCGGCGACGGCGTCGCGGCCCGCAGCGTGCAGGGCCAGCTTGTCGAACGGCAGCGGCGGCAGGGCGGCGCCGAGCGCGTACAGGTCGCCGGGCGCCTCGGCACCGGGCTTGGACCACGATCTCCGGGCCAGCAGCGGCAGTTGGGGCAGCAGGCTCATCTGGCAGGCGGCGCGCGCGATGTGTCCGAAGCCGACCGGGGCGAGATCGCGGAACAGCTTCTGGAACAGCGCGGTCGGCCCCTGGCGCAGATAGAAGTGCGCGCCGAGCAGCTCCGCCAGCCGGTCCATGGCCCGAAGGAGCAGCCGGGCCACCTCGAACTTCACCGCCGAGGAGTACACGCTCGTCTGCCCCGGCAGCAGGTGCAGCGCGCGGGTGCCGACGGCGCCGAACGCCTCGGCGCGCAGCAGGTCGGCGAAGACGTCGGTCAGCTGCGAGCGGACGTAGGGCAGGTCCGTGGCCAGGCCGCCATACAGCTGACGTTCCGTCAAGTGTTCGACGGCGATGCGCAGTCCGGTGTCGAGGATGCCGCTCATCATGGCGGGCAGCACCGTGCGGGTGACCTGGAAGGCTTTCAGGGCGCTCTCCAGGCCCGAGCCGACGGGGCCGAGGATCGCGGAGGTGGGCACCGGCAACTCGTCGACACCGATGCCGCCGAGCTGGACGCCGCGCATGCCGACGGTGGTGAAGCGCGGCAGGTCGGTCAGGCGGGCCGGGTCGGCGCTCGCGCGGTCGACGAGCACCAGGGAGTGGCTGCGCTGGCCCGGTCGCGGGTCGCTGCGGGCGAGCACCACCAGCGCGTCCGCGCGCCGGAGGTTGGTGACGACTTCCTTGCGCCCGCTCAGCAGCAGGCCGTCCGCCGCGGCGGTCGCGGCTAACTCCATGCCTGCCATGTCGTTGCCGTGCGCCAGCTCGTGGAAGGCGACGGCGATACGGCGGCCGTCGAGCAGCGTCCGGGCGGCGAACGCGGTCTGCACCGCGTCCCCGGCCGTCCACAGCGTGACGCCCGCGATGAGCGAGCTGGCGCCGTAGCCGAGGCCGAGGGCGGGGTCCCGGCGGTAGAGGCCGCGCATGACCTCGACGAGGTGGTCGGCCCGGTCGAGCCGTCCGCCGTGCTCGGGCGGCACGAACTCCGCGTTCAGGCCGTAGTCGTGGAGCAGCGCCTCCCCGGCGGGGAGCATTTCGGCCCGTTCGTCGGCGTCGAGGATCGCGGCGGCGCCGGTGGGGTTGGCGGGGTCGCCGAGGGCGCCGAGCAGGTGTTCCAGTTCGTCGGCGCGCTTCGGGGCGAGGCCTTCGGCCGGTGCTCCGTGGGTGTGGGGGTTCACTCGGTACCTCCCAGGAGGGTGAACTCCGGGGCGTTCCAGTCGAGGAGTACGGCGGCCATGGCGTCCGAGACAGCATTGTCGTCGGCGCCGAGCAGGGCGGTGAGGCAGGCTCTGGGCCACAGCGCGTCGGCGCCCAGCGGCCCGGTGCGCAGGCCCGGGTTCTCCAGCCACAGCAGGAGGCAGGCGGCGGCCGCGTAGGCGCGCTCGTAGCGTTCGGCCAGCTCGAAGGCGGTGCTGGGCAGGCCGCCCGCAACCGGCACGAAGGCGGCCGACTCCTTTTCGAGCAGGGTCAGTTCGTCGAGCAGGGGCGTGGTCAGCGCGGCCAGTTCCGGCGGGCCTTCACATCGGATGCGGTCCACCGTGTCGGGCATGGCCTGTACGGCGCTGCATCCCGTGACGGACAGCAGGGAGAGGCAGTCCCGGTCGCAGGGCGGCAGCGGAGCGCCGAGGTCCGCGGCGGCCCGCAGGCCGTCGAGGTCGGCCCTGTGGCGGCTCAACTGCCGTACGAGGCGGGGCAGCTGGTTGAGCAGGGCGGCTCGGTTGACCACCGTACTGCCGTCGAAGACCGGGCAGATCCGGTGATCGCGTTCCAGCTTGGCGAAGCCACTGCCGGGCGGGGAGGTGAGGAAGCCGCGTACGCCGAGGAGTTCACCGAGGGTGGTGAGCGTCTCCTGGGTGAGGCTCGGGACGTACGCCTTGGCGATCGGGGAGACGACGCTCAGCTCGCCGGGCAGGGAGTGTGCCGAGCGGGCGGCGAGCAGGCTCACCGCCTCGGCGAGCAGTGCGGAGGTGGCGGCCCGGCCGAGGACGCGCCGTACGTGAGGGACGTCGGCCAGTCGGCGGCCGTACAGTTCGCGGCCGGTGGCGAAGTCCCGGGCCAGCCGCAGCGCGTGGTCGGCGGCGCCGAGGGAGAGCGCGCCGGCCAGGATACGGGTGAGCTGGAGGGACTTGAGGACGATCGGGATGCCGTCGCCCTCCGCGCCGATGAGCGCGGCCGCGGGGACCCGGGCACCGTCGAGGGCGAACCCGCTGATGTCGGCGCCGCGGACGCCGTGGGTGCGGACCTTGGGGAGGGTACGCCAACTGCCCTCTGGCAGCTGCCCCTTGTCGACGAGGAAGAGGCTGAAGCCGCGCCCGCCGCCCGCCGGGTCGGTGCGGGCGAGGACACAGGCGAGGGTGGAGCGGCCGGCGTTGTTGATGAGCCACTTCTCGCCGGCCAGCCGCCAGCCGCCGGGGTCGTCGGCCACCGCTGTCAGCTCGCCGGCGAGCAGGTCGGCCCCGTGCCCGCGTTCGGTCAGCCCCCAGCACACGATGTCCCCGGCGCGTACGCGCTCGGCCAGCCCGCTGATCTGCTCCGGCGTGCCGGCCACCCACGTCGGGGCGGCTCCGAGGAATGTCTTGCCGTGGGCGATCGCCACGGTCAGGTCCCGTCGGGAGACCGTACGCAACAGCCGTACGGTCTCGGGGAGTTCGACCCCGTCGGTCAGGACGTAGTGGGCGGCGAGCCCCGCCTCGTCGAGGACGCGGACCGCCTGGGCGGGGAACTCCTCGGCCTCGTCGAGCGAGGCGAGCGCTCCGGGCGCGAAGGCGTCGTCCGCAAAGTCCGCCGATCCGTTCTCGTATCCGGTGAGCAGGGCCTCGAGCTCGGTGGCCGTGGTCATCGCGCGCTCTCCCTCCGGCGGTCTTCGAGCGCGGACGTCAGCAGCGGATCCTCGCTGAGGAAGAGAGGCGCCAGCTGTCCCGTGACGTACAGCTCGCACATCGCCGAGCGCTGGATCTTGCCGCTGGTGGTGCGGCGGACCGAGCGCGGCCGGACCAGTGCGACAGCGCCGACCGGCACGCCGAACTCCCGGGCGATGGTCTGCTTCATCGCGGCGGCGAGCGGGCCAAGGCGTTCGTCGTCCGGCTGCCACCGGATCTCGTGGACGGCGACGATAGAGGGTTCGGCGTCCACGCCGTCGGTACCGCCGACCATGAACACCGCGCCGAGCATCCCGTCCAACTCGTCGTGCTGGGCCCGGAGTTCCTCCTCGATGTCGTGCGGGTACAAGTTGCGCCCGTGCACGACGAGGACGTCCTTGCGGCGGCCGGTGATATACAGGTCGCCGTCGAGCCATCCGCCGAGGTCGCCGGTGCGCAGGAACGGTCCGCGGCCGTCGGCCGTACGGGCGCGGAAGGTGGCCTCCGTGGCCTGCTCGTTGCCCCAGTAGCCCCCGGTCACGCAGGGGCCGCTGAGCCAGATCTCGCCAATGCGCCCGTCGGGCAGGACTTCCGCGGTGTCCGGGTCCACGATCACCGCGTCCGAGCCGCAGGCCGGCCCGCATCCGATGAGCGGGCGGGAGGGCTGCGTGGCGGCGGCCGGGGCGAGGATTCCCCGCTCCGCACCGGCCACGTCGACCGATGTCCGCACCGGCTCCCGGCCGGCGATGCCGGAGACCACCAGGGTCGCCTCCGCCAGGCCGTACATCGGGGCCATCGACTCGGGCCGGAAGCCCGCGGGACCGAAACGCTCCTGGAAGCGGTCCAGGGTGCCGGACCGGACCGGCTCGGAGCCGTTCACGGCGGCGGTGAGACGGGACAGGTCGAGTTCGGCGAGCTGCTCGTCGGTGACCCTGCGGACGCACATGTCGTATCCGAAGTCGGGCGAGCACGTGATGTTGACGTCGAGCGCGTCCATCATCCGCAGCCATTGGTACGGATTGCGCAGGAAGCTCAGGGAGTCCAGCTGCGCGTAGCCCCGGCCGATCAGGATGCCGGGCAGCATGAGGCCGATCAGCCCCATGTCGTGATACAGGGGAATCCACCCCCCTGCGCGCCCCGTCTCGCCCACGCCGGCCGCGTCGAAGAGGCGCTGCCCGTTGAGCATCAGGTTGCCGTGGCTGACCACGACTCCCTTGGGGTCGCCGGTCGATCCGGACGTGTACTGGAGCAGGGCCACCGTGTCCGGCGAGACCGTGGGCTCGGACCAGACGGCAGGGTCGCCGTCGCCGGAGTCCGTCATATGGAAGGCAAGGCCCGTGATGCCCGCGTCGGCGGCCCACTTCTCCAGGGTCGCCCGGTCCTCCTCCTGGGTCAGGAGCACCTTTACGCCCGCGTCCCGGGTGATGGCCGCAAGACGGCGGTGCTGGTGTGCGGAGCGGGCGGGCACCGGGGCGGGCACCGCGATGAGGCCCGCGTAGACGCAGCCGAAGAAGGCGGTGACGAATTCGAGTCCCGGCGAATACACCAGAAGCGCCCGGTCACCGGGGCTATAACGCTCCTGGAGCCACGCGGCTATGCGCCGGGCGTGAAGATCGAGGTCCGAATAGTTTCGACTGACACAGTTGAGTTCACTGGAGCCAGAAATGAAGAAGGCGGCCGGATCGTTGGGCGTATCGACTGCCCGTTTCCTGAGCGACGTTATTAATTCTCGCACGGCACCGACTGTAAGTGATCACGCTTATCGATTCGACCAGAAAAGCTTCAAGCAAACGCAAATCAACTCCAGCAAACGCAAAAAGATCTTTGACCTGGAATAGATCGACGCAGCTCATCACGCGACGTAGAACGGACTTGTGCATACGTCAGCCACGTCGGCCATCCTTATCCGGAACTTACAAAAGAAATACCAGGAGACCTACGCCTTACGCGGAGTTGAACTGAATGTTCACCCGGGAGAGGTCATGGCTCTACTGGGACCCAATGGCGCGGGAAAAACCACTCTGGTGAAAATCCTGACAACGTTACTCAGACCGGACGTCGGAGATGCCTTCGTGAACGGCTGGAATGTCGCGACGGAGCCGGAGAAGGCACGCGCCACGATCGGAATGGCCGGCCAGTATTCGACGGTCGACGGCATGCTCACCGGTTCGGAGAATCTGTATCTGATCGCGAAACTGCGCGGGCTGGGCCGCCGCACCGCGCGCCGTGTCGCCGACGATCTGCTGTCCCGCTTCCGCCTCACCGCCGCGGCCGGCCGCCCGGCCAGAACCTACTCCGGCGGCATGCGCCGCCGCCTCGATCTGGCCGCCGCCCTCATCGGCGCCCCGCCGCTGATCGTCCTGGACGAGCCCACCACCGGTCTTGACCCGGAGAGCAGGCTGGACACCTGGGAGGCGGTCGGCGAACTCGTCGACGACGGCACCACCATCCTGCTCACCACCCAGTATCTGGAGGAGGCCGACCGCCTCGCCGACCGGATCACGGTCATCGACCAGGGCCGGGTGGTGGCCGAGGGCACCAGCGACGAGCTGAAGGCCACGGCCGGCAACCGCCTCGTCCTGTACGTCGCCGAGGACCACGACCTCGCTCCCGCCACCCGGGCCGCCGCCCGCGCGACCGGCGCGACACCGACCGTCGACCGCCGGGCCCGCCGGGCCCGCCGGGTTGAGGCGGCCGTGACGGACGGCAGGGCGGCGCTCGGACGGGCGCTCGCGGCGCTGGACGAGGAGGGCGTGGACGTACTGGAGATCGGCCTCAACCGGTCCACCCTGGACGACGTGTTCCTCGGGCTGACCGGGAGCGCGACGCGGGCCGAGGCCCAGCCGGGAGGGACGCGATGAGCACCCCCGTCCGTACCGCGGACGCCGCTGCCGCGGCCGGCACCGGAGGCAACCGGGCCCCGGCAGCGGGCGGCGGCACCCGTCTTCCCCTCCCCGCCGGGCCCCGGCGCAACCCCGTGATCCGCGTCGCTGCCGAGAGCGCCGACCTGGCGCTACGCAACCTGTTACATCTGCGGCGCAGCCCGGGACTGCTCGTGTCCTCCCTGTTCGAGCCGGTCCTGTTCGCCCTGCTCATCGGGTACGTCTTCGGCAACAGCCTGGGCGGCTCGGCCTACCGCTCCTACCTGGTGGCCGGGCTGATCGCCCAGACGGTGGCCTTCACGACCTCGTTCACCACGGTCGGGCTCGCCCGGGACCTGGAGCAGGGGATGGTCGACCGGTTCCGCACCCTGCCGATCTCCCGGGTCGCCCTGCTGCTCGGCCGTACGACCTCCGACCTGACCAACTGCGTGGTGAGCGTCGCCGTCACCACCGCCTGCGGCCTGTTGATGGGCTGGCGCCCGCACACCGGCCCCCTCCATGCTGCCGCCGGGATCCTGCTGGTGCTGCTGTTCGCGTTCGCGATGGCGTGGATCGGCGTGTTCGTCGCCCTCCTCGCCCCGAACACCCAGGTGGCCAGCAGCCTCGGCCTGATCTGGCTGTTCCCCGCGACGTTCATCTCCTCCGGCTACGTCTCCAGCACCAGCCTCCCGGGGCCGCTGGCCACCGTCGCCGCCTGGAACCCGATCACCTCGCTCGCGGGCGCCCTGCGCAAGCTGTTCGGCAACACGCCCCCACCGCGCTTCCCCGCCCAGCACGGCTGGCCCGCCCAGCACCCCGCGCTCTACACCGTGGCCTGCTCGGTGCTCCTGATCGCCGTCTTCACCGCCCTCTCGACGTGGCGCTACCGCACCCGCACGAACCGCTGACCGCACCCGTGTCGCGAACCCGACGCGGGCCCCATGCACAGGAGTTACTCATGACCGCCCCCGCCCTGAGACTCGGCCTCAATCTCGGCTACTGGGTCGGCGGCAACGACGCCTCCAACGTCGCTCTCGCCCAACTCGCCGAGGAACTCGGCTACTCGGCGGTCTGGGTCTCCGAGGCATTCGGCTCGGACGCTGTGACGGTCCTGTCCTGGATCGCCTCCCGCACCACCCGCATCGACGTCGGCACCGCCGTCCTGCAGATCCCCGCCCGCTCCGCCGCCATGACGGCCATGACCGCCGCCACCCTCGACACCCTCTCCGGCGGCCGCCTCCGCCTCGGTCTGGGCGTCTCCGGCCCTCAGGTCTCGGAGGGCTGGCACGGCGTCAGGTTCACCGCACCCCTGGGCCGTACACGCGAATACGTCGACCTGGTGCGCCGCGCGCTGCGCCGCGAGCCCCTGGAGTACGAGGGAAAGCACTTCGCGCTCCCGCTACCCGACGGCCCGGGCAAGGCGCTCGCCCTGACCATCCGATCCCCGCGCGAACGCATCCCGGTGTACCTGGCCGCCCTCGGCCCGAAGAACCTGGAGCTGACGGGGGAGATCGCCGACGGCTGGCTGCCGGTGTTCTTCTCCCCCGCGCACGCGGAAAAGCAGCTTCAGTCGCTGCGGGCGGGGCTGGCGAAGTCCGGCCGCACGCTCGGCGCATCCGACGGCCCGGACGGCCCCGGCTTCGACATAGCGCCCTGTATCCCCCTGGTGACCGGCCCCGACTGGCGGGCCTGCGCCCGGCGCGTGCGTGGGTACGCCGCGCTGTATCTCGGCGGCATGGGCGGCCGCGAGGACAATCACTACACCCAGCTCGCCGAGCGCATGGGCTTCGGCCCCCAGGCCCGCGTCGTCCAGGAGAAGTTCCTGAACGGCGATTACCCGGGCGCCATGGCCGCCGTACCGCCGGAATTCCTGGACGCCACCTCGCTGCTCGGGCCGCGGGAGCGGATCGCCGAGCGGATGACCCAGTACGCCGAGACCGGCGTCACCACGCTCAACGTCATGCCGGTAGGTCCCGGGCTCCCGGGCCCGGACCGCGCGGCCGGGGCACTGCGCACGGCCGTGGCGGCGGCGGAAGTGGCCGGGCTGTTCGCACCGGCTCCCAACCACTAGGGGCTTCTGATGGATCTCCGTGGAAGAAGGAGCGGCGTTCGGTGCGTGCTCTGGGGGTCCCCCCGGCCGGAGGCTGGGGGGAGTGCCGGGCGGAAGTCCTCGATCTGTCTCTTA
>NZ_JAAKZX010000075.1 GCF_011045025.1 Streptomyces ureilyticus | reverse complement strand
GGGTGATGTTCGGGGTGTCGGTGGGGTTGCTGTGGGCGGTGCGGGTCGGGCCGGTGGAGGCAGTGGGGCGTGCGGGGGCCGGCGAACGCGCGCCGCGCGGGCGCCTGTTGGGCGAGCTGCGGGACGGTCTTCGGCACCTGCGTGGGCATCAGCGGCTGCGTCGTCTCGTCTGGGTCATCGGGCTCGGCGAGATGTGCTTCAGCGGGCCGCTCTTCGCCGGGCTCGTGCTGCTTGCTGACGAACGGGGCTGGGGCACTGCCGCGCTCGGCTGGATTCTGACCGCGTTCAGTGTCGGCGGAGCCGTGAGTGCGCTGACGATGGCGGTCGCGCGCCACGTGTCCGGAGCCGGGGCCGTACTGGCGGGATCGTTGCTCGTGACCGCCGTAGTGGTCACGGTGCTGGGCCGGATCGGCTCACCCGGAAGCGCCATCGCGCTGGGCGGGCTGCTCGGTGCGGTCAGTGGTGTCGCGATGGTGCTCGGCAATGCCCTGCTGCAAAAGGCGGCCGAGCCCCGGTACCTGGGGCGCCTCACCTCGGTGACGACGCTCTGCACGCTGGGGCTCAGCCCTCTTCTCTACCCGCTCACCGGCCTCGTCGCCGCGGCCTGGGGCGCGGCGACCTTCTTCGCGGCGTGCGGAGCGATCTGCGCACTCGCGGCGGCGACCGCACTCACGCAACCCCTGCGCGGCGCACGCCTTTGAGTCGTGTGCCCTTCGACGGGCGGGCCGATGGCCTGACGGAAACTCCCCCGCAGGGCTAGGTTGAGCGACATGAGCAATCTTGATCGCGAGGCAGTTCCCGCTCTCTGCGGTGGCCGGGGTTTCGTGGTGTCCGAGCCGGTGCGTGAGCTCCTCAGTCCCCGCAAGGTCAAGCTCGGCGAGTCCAGCGAAGTTCGCCGTCTGCTGCCCAACCTGGGTCGACGTATGGTCGGCGCCTGGTGCTTCGTCGATCACTACGGGCCCGACGACATCGCCGACGAGCCCGGTATGCAGGTGCCGCCGCATCCGCACACGGGCCTGCAGACCGTCAGCTGGCTGCACGAGGGCGAGGTGCTGCACCGCGACTCCACCGGCAGTCTTCAGACGATCCGCCCGCGCGAACTCGGCCTGATGACGTCCGGCCGGGCCATCAGTCACTCCGAGGAGAGCCCGCGCTCGCACGCCCGCTTCCTGCACGGCGCGCAACTGTGGGTGGCTCTGCCCGACACCCACCGCCACACCGACCCGCTCTTCGAGCACCACGCCGATCTGCCCGTCGTCACCGCCCCAGGCCTCAGAGCCACGATGATCCTCGGCGCGGTCGACGGCGCCGCCTCACCCGGCACGACGTACACCCCGATCGTCGGCGCCGACCTCGCGCTCGACCACGGCACCGACCTACGCCTCCCGCTGGAGCCGGACTTCGAGTACGCCGTCCTGTCCATGTCCGGCGAGGCGCACGTGGACGGCGTACCACTGCTGCCCGGCTCCATGCTCTACCTCGGCTGCGGCCGCTCCGAACTGCCCCTGCGCGCCGAGTCGGACGCGGGCCTGATGCTCCTCGGCGGCGAGCCCTTCGAGGAGGAGCTGATCATGTGGTGGAACTTCATCGGGCGGACGCAGGAGGAGATCGAGGCGGCTCGGAAGGACTGGATGGAGGGCTCCCGCTTCGGTGAGGTCAAGGGCTACGACGGGGCGCCCCTGCGTGCTCCGGAACTGCCGCCGGTGCCGCTGAAACCACGGGGACGGGTGCGCTGACCTGGGATGATCCGTCCTGAGTACATCACCGGCAGATGCTTTCTCCGTCCCCCTCGGCAGACCCGGTCGAGGGGGACGGACACGTCTGGGCACGGTTGGCCCCGGGGCGCTTGGCGACTTGCCGGTGTTGGCGTCTGTGACCAGGTCTGATCGGGCACTTGCTGACACGGCGGCGACGCAGGAGCCATGCCGCTGGTGGCGCGACCATCAGAACGAGTAGGGGCGCAAGGTACTCGCAGCCGAGCATCGGACCGTGGTGGTCGTCTATGCCTTTCGCGCCGTGACAGGGCTGTCTCCCGAGTGCTGCGTTTGTCATGGGTGACCGATGACAGGCGTGACTGTACGAGGCCGCACACCCGCCGGAGTCTGGTGATGACCCAGCAGAGGAGACACATGGAGAAGCGATACGAGGTCTTCTGTCTCGCCGATGACCACTTCTACGAGACACCGAACCGGCTCTTCGGTGCCGTCGACGGCACACCGCAGCTCTACGAGCCCGCCAGCCGGCCCGCGCCGGACGGCTGGCGCCGGCACCGGTCCGGTGACTGGCTGCACCTGTCGCCGGCCAACGGGCAAACTCCCGCCCAGGGCTGGAAGATCCACGTATCGGCCTGCCTGGACAACGCGGAGAAGGCCGCCTGCGTCGTCTGGGACTACTGCGTCTCCCGCACGATTCCGTTCAAGTTCGTGCCCGGACCGAACCACCTCTTCCTGAGGAACTCGAAGTATGCCGGGCGAGGCACCAGCGGGAAGTTCGCCACCCTCTATCCGAGCGATGAGAAACAACTCCACCGTACTCTCGGGGAGTTGGGCGAGTTACTGGACGGCGAGCCGGGACCGTACATCCTCACCGATCTGCGCTGGCGACAAGGACCCCTGTATGTGAGGTATGGGGGCTTCACCCAGCGGTTCTGCACGGACGCCGACGGGACACTCGTGCCTGCTGTCGAGGACGGCAGCGGCCGGTTGGTGCCGGACCGCAGGGATCCGGTGTTCCACGTCCCGGAGTGGGTGGTCCTGCCCGACTTCCTCGAGCCGGAGCTGGCAGCCCGCAACGCCACGACCACCGGCGGCCTGCCCTACCGGATCGAGCAGGCCCTGCACTTCTCCAACGGGGGCGGGGTCTACGCCGGCCACGACCTGCGGACCGGTGAGAAGGTCGTCCTCAAGGAGGCCCGGCCGCACGCCGGTCTGGCGGCGGACGGCGCGGACGCCGTCACCCGGCTGGAGCGCGAACGGGCGATCCTGGAGCGCCTTTCCGGGTCGGGCGTGGCGCCGGAGGTGCGGGACTGGTTCGTGCTGGACGGCCATCGCTTCTTGGTGATGGAGTACTTGGAGGGGAGCACCCTCAACACGTATTTCGGCCGACGCCATCCGCTGCTCATCGCCGATCCCGATCCTGGCGTGCTCGCCGACTACACCGCCTGGGCGCTGCGCGTGCAGCGGTCCGTCGAGCACGCCCTCGCCTCCGTGCACGACCGCGGGATCGTCTTCAACGACCTGCACCTGTTCAACATCCTCATCGGCCCCGACGAGGAATCCGTGCGCCTGATCGACTTCGAGGCCGCCGCGCACATCGACGAGGACCGCCGTCAGGTCGTCGCCCACCCCGGTTTCCTCGCGCCGGCCGACCGCCGTGGCTTCGCCATCGACCGCTATGCCCTGGCGTGCCTGCGTCTCGCGCTCTTCCTCCCACTGACGACGCTGCTCGGCGTCGACCGCGGTAAGGCCGCCCATCTCGCCGACGCGGCTGCCGCGGAGTTCCCCGTGCCGCGCGCGTTCCTGGCCGACGCCGTACGCGAGATCACCGGGACGCCGCAGTCGCACCGGGACGGAACACCGCAGGGCCGCCGTCGACGGGCCGAACGCTATCTGCCGGTCGACCCTGGCGACTGGCCGCGCAGCCGGGACTCGATGTACCGGGCGCTCATCGCGAGTGCCACACCCGAACGAGACGACCGCCTGTTCCCCGGGGACATCGAGCAGTTCAAGGACGGTGGCGGCACCAGCCTGGCGCACGGGGCGGCAGGCGTCCTGTACGCCCTCGCCGAGACCGGCTGCCCACGCCAAGAGCCGGCCGAGGAGTGGCTGCTGCGGCACACCTCGGCGCCCGGACCCGGCACTCCACTCGGCCTGTTCGACGGGCTGCTCGGCACCGCCTGGGTCCTGGCGCGCCTCGGCCACACCGGACCCGCGCTGGAATTGACCGAGAGGGTGCTGGGCGAGAGATGGCAGCGCCTGGGACCCGACCTGTACGGAGGGCTGGCCGGGGTCGCGCTCGCCTTGGACGAGTTGTCGCGCACCACGGGCGAGACGGTCCTGCACGACCGCGCCCTGGAGGCGGTCCAGTTGCTCGCGGACCGGGCCGAGCACCTCCCCGCCGGCCCGGACCCGCTCCGGGCCCCGCCCGGCGGCGCGAACGGAGCAGGCCGCGGTGAGCGGGCCCGCAGGGCGGACAAGGCCGGTCTGCTGTACGGATCCAGCGGCTCCGCACTGTGCTTCCTGCGGCTGCACGAACGCACGGGGGCACCTGCCCTGCTGGAGCTGGCCGCCCGCCACCTCCGCGCCGATCTGGCGCGCTGCGCGATGGACCGCTCAGGCGCGCTGGCCGTGGACGAAGGCCGCCGCTCCATGCCGTACCTCGGCCGGGGAAGCGTGGGCATCGCCATGGTGCTCGACGACTACCTCGCCCACCACGACGATGAGGGCCTCGCACGTGCCCGCACGGCCATCCTTCCCGCCGCCACGTCACGCTTCTATGCCCAGTCGGGGCTCTTCGGCGGGCGCGCGGGCATGGTGCTGCACCTCGCCCGCACCACCACCCCCGAGGTCGCTCCCCGTCATCTGGCCGACCAGGTGGCCCGTCTGTCCTGGCACGCCGTGCCCTACCGCGGGCAGCTGGCCTTCGCCGGCGATCAGGTGATGCGCCTGTCGATGGACCTCGCCACGGGAACGGCGGGCTGTCTGCTGGCGATCGGCGCCGCGCTCGACGAGCGGCCAGCGGCGTTCCCCTTCCTCCCGCCGCTTCGGCGGCCCCAGAGCCGGTCCCCGCAGCAGGGGGCCGAAACGGAAGATCCACTAACACGTGCTGAGTCCGTACGGACATCACCTGCGCACGTCACCAACGGAGATTCCGCGGGGCGACGCCTTGCCGGGATGCGTACGGAGGCAGCACCGAGCCGAAAGGATGCACCATGACACTGCTCGACCTGCAGACACTCGAGACTCCCGAACCGCCGGAGTCGCCGGAGTCTCCTGAGAACGCCGCTTCGACGGTGAGCAGCGCGAGCCTGCTGCTGTGCTCCGCGAGCACGTCCTCCACCACCCTCTGCCTGTGACCGCCCTGCCCCGACGCGGCCCCGCCCCTGTGACAACCGGGCGTCGGTGACGCACAGGGCGTGCCCTCGGACGGCAGCCGTCGTCCGGGGGCACGCCTGGTGACTGCCGTGCCCCGCGGCCCCTGCCGGGAAGGTCGAAGCGATGCGCCTGGGAGCCCCCCGCCGCCACGAGCCTGGTCCCTCAACCCACCGTTTCCTGCGCGAGGTTGTGCGGCACAGCGCCGGCCGCTGCACGGCGCTGTGCCTGATCGGCGTGGCCACCGCGACTGCGGAGCTGGTCATGCCCTTTCTGCTCGGCCACGCCGTCGACGCGCTGCTGACGGACCGGCAGGCACCGTGGGCCGTGCGCTGGACTGTGCTGGCGGCGGCCCTGACGGGCACGCTCATCGCCGCCCAAGCGGGCGAGGCCCTGCTTACCGGAACGACCGCTGCCCGTACGGCGGCCTGGACGCGCGGGCGGCTGCTGCGTCACATACTGGCGGTCGGGCCGCCCGCCCAGGACCGCTTCTCCCCTGGAGACCTGGCCTCCCGGGTGGTCAGCAACGCCGCACACACCGGCGCGGCTCCGGCAGCCGTCGCCGGGCTGCTGGCCGCCGGGGTCACACCGCTGGGCGCGCTGCTCGTCCTCACGCTCCTCGATCCGTGGCTGGGAGCGGCTTTCATCCTCGGCATGCCCCTACTCGTGCTGTTGCTGCGTGCCTTCGTGCGCGACACCTCCGACAGCGTCTCGCGTTACCAGCGGGTTCAGGGTGAGATGGCCGGCCGTCTACTGGAGACGCTGCGCGGGGCACGCACGGTGGCCGGCGCGGGCACCATCCGGCGTGAAAGGTCCCGCATCCTGCGCCCGCTGCCCGAACTGGGCGGGCACGGACACCGGACCTGGCGAGTCCTGGGCCGTTCGACGGCTCGGGCCGCGGCGATCCTTCCGCTGCTGCAACTCCTCGTCCTGGCCGCCGGCGGCCTGCTTCTGACCGCTCACCGCCTGACGGTCGGCGAACTGCTCGCGGCCTCACGCTACGCCGCACTCGCCACCGGCATCGGCATGCTGGTTTCCCGGGTCAACGATGTCGTACGCAGCCGTGCGGCCGCCGACAGGGTCGCCGAGGTCCTCGCCGAGCCCGCCACTGCCCACGGCACACGGCGGCTCCCGGCAGGTGCCGGAACGCTGGAGTTCCGTGGCGTCGCCGCGGTGCGCGGCGGCCGCACGGTGCTCCGCGCCGTCGACGTGTCGGTTCCGGCCGGCTCCTCGCTGGCCGTGGTCGGGCGTTCCGGGACGGGCAAGTCGGTGTTCGCCGCGATCGCGGGACGGCTCGCCGATCCCGACGAGGGCGTCGTGCTTCTCGACGGGGTGCCCCTGCCGGAGCTGTGCCGCGACGAGCTGCGCCGCGCTGTCGGTTACGCCTTCGCACAACCCGCCCTCTTCGGTGGCACGGTCGGCAGTGCCATCGCCGTCGATCCCACCACCGTTCCCCGACAGACGGTCGTCTCGGCGGCCCGCCAGGCGTGCGCCGATGACTTCGTACGCCTCCTGCCGGACGGCTACGAGACTGCCTGCCGGGCCGCAGCCCTGTCCGGCGGTGAGGTGCAACGTCTGGGCCTGGCCCGGGCATTCGCGCACAGTGGCCGACTGCTCGTGCTGGACGACGCCACCTCCAGCCTCGACACGGTCACCGAGCGCCGTATCGGCGGCGCGCTGTGGCACGGGCTCGATGGCCGCACCCGTGTCGTCGTCGCCCACCGCGCGTCCACGGCGGCCCGCGCCGACCTGGTGGCCTGGCTCGACGGCGGGCAGGTGCGGGCGGTCGCCCCGCACGCCGCGCTGTGGTGCCTGCCGGAATACCGGGCCGTCTTCGAGCCGCCGTGCACCGAGGACGATCGGCCAACTCCAGCCCTTTTGCTCGATCAAGGGGGAGGAGGGCCGGGTGGCTGACGCGGCCCGTGGCGTCGCGCCCGAGGAGACCGAGTGCGGTCTGCGGGACGCCGCCCTCGCATTTCTGCGCCGCCACAGGGCGGCAGTCGCCGCCCTGGCCGGGTGGTCCGTCCTCGAAGCCGGTCAGGCCTTTCTGCTGGGCATCGCCCTGGCCCAGGCGCTGGACGACGGTTTTCTCAGGGCCCGGCCGGATGTTGGCCTGGCATGGCTCGCGGCGGCCGCCGTGTCGGTGATCGCCGCGGCCTTCGGCACCGGACGCGCCTATCGGGCGCTGGCCGGGCTGGTCGAACCGCTGCGCGACGCGCTGGTGCGCCGGGTGGTCTCCGGTGCCCTGGAGCGGGCTGTGGCCGGGCCGCACCAGACCGACGCGACCGCGGTCTCACGGCTCACTCAGCAGGTGGAGCTGGCCCGGGACACTTTTGCCGGGGTGACGATGGCCGCCTGTTCGTTCGTCTTCACCGCAGCCGGTGCCTTGGCGGGGCTGTTCGCGCTGGATCCGCTCCTCCTTGCGGTGGTGATGCCCCCGTTGGTCGCCGGACTGGGACTGTTCGTGGCGACCCTCGGCCCCCTGGCCCGGCGGCAGGAGGCCTACTTGGCCACTGATGAGGACCTTGCGCGGCAGTGCGGCGACCTCGCCTGCGGGCTGCGGGACGTCACCGCGACCGGTGCGGAGGACGTGATGGCCCAGGAGACGGACGCCCTGATCGCGGCCGAGCTCCGGGCCTCGCGGTCGCTGGCACGCTGGGAGGTGTCCCGTGTCCTGGCGATCGCTCTCGCCGGGCGGCTGCCGGTCATCCTGCTGCTGGGTGCCGCTCCGTGGTTGCTGCGCCACGGCGTGACGGCGGGCGCCCTGGCAGGCGCGCTCGTGTACGTCACGCAATCGCTGCTGCCGGCGCTGCACAACCTGACGCAGGGCCTGGGCACAGCCGGTACGCGGCTGGGGGCCGTCCTGCGGCGGCTGTGGGCCGACCCGGTGAGCGCGCCGCCGGGCAGCCGCGCGGATCAGAGTGCGGACTCCGGCGGTGCCGCAGGGGCCGCCGATGCGGCCCGCCTGACGGCTCCGGGCGGCACGGGGCCGCAGGCTGGGCGGGCTTGCTGCCCGGCCGGACGGCAAGCCCGCGTATGGGCGGCTCACCTGGCACCGTACGGGCCGTCCCCGGCCTTCAGGCCTCCCGCGGTCGAGTTGGACTGCGTCACCTTCGCCCACGGCGACCACACCCGGCCCGTCGTCCGCGATCTGCACCTGACGCTGCCGGAGGGCGAGCATCTGGCCGTCGTCGGACCCAGCGGTATCGGCAAGTCGACCCTCGTCGGCCTCATCGCCGGCCTGCTCAGCCCCCACAGAGGGCAGGTGCGAGTCGCCGGTGTGCCGGTCAGTGGCCGAGCTGCGGAAGAGCTGGCCGCCCTGCGCGTACTCATCCCTCAGGAGGCGTACGTGTTCTCAGGCACCCTCCGTGACAACCTGCTGTACTTGTGCCCGGAACCGCCGCCCGATGGCACGGTGCAGGCCGCTGTCGCGTGTCTCGGACTCGACGCTCTGGCCGACAGGCTCGGCGGACTCGACTCGTCCGTCGATCCCTCGACCCTCTCCACAGGAGAGGCCCAGCTGATCGCACTGGCCAGGGCCTACCTTTCGCCCGCACCCCTGGCCCTGCTGGACGAGGCCACCTGCCACTTGGACCCGACAGCCGAGGCCCGTGCGGAGCTGGCCTTCGCTCGCAGACCAGGCACGCTGGTGATCATCGCCCATCGGATCACCTCCGCCCAACGGGCCGGCCGGATCCTGGTTATGGACGGCGCACACGTCCAGTGGGGGACCCACGACGAGTTGCTGACGCGCTCGTCCCTGTACCGCGACATGGTCGGCCACTGGGACGCAACGGCGTTCGCGGCCGGGGGTGGACATCGGTGAAAGGAAACGTCCGCGGGGGAGCTTCCCAACGCCTCAGACCCAGCCCGCCTTCTGGGAGATGCGGATGGCATCGACGCGGTTGCGGGCCCCCGTCTTGCGGGTGATGGCCGACAGATAGTTGCGCACGGTTCCGTTCGTCAGGTGCAGGTCACCCGCTATCTCCGCAACGGAAGCTCCTTGCGAGGCCAGGGACAGAACACTCAACTCCCGCTCGGTCAGCGGGACTCGCGCCGCCTGCAGAAAGTCCCATCCCAGCGAGGTGTCCACGAACTGTTCGCCCTGCGCCACGTGCCTGATGGCTCCCAGAAGCGCCTCGCACGGCTCGCCCTTGCTGACGTATCCCTGCGCCTGCGCCTGCGAAACGCGATACAGCAGCCCCGGTCTACTGGGTGGTGCCAGCACCAGCAGCCCGCATTTCCGCTCAGCCGCGTGCTCAGCCAGCAGCGCCAACTGAGAGATGGGCGCCGCCGATTCCGGGGCGTCCACGTCCAGCACGCACACCCGCGGCTGCCAGGAAACCAACCCGGTCACCGCGTCCGACCACGACGCCGTGTTCACCTCCAGGTCATGCTCCCGGCATAACAGCATGGCCAGCGCCTGCCGTAACAGACAGGCGTCATGCACAACAAGAACCTTGATCACTGTGGCCCCCAAAGTCTAACGAGCCACTTCCGGATACCCGCCCTCCTATTCGACTATCCCGTCCAGGGAACCTCGTTCCAGCCATCGCGCCATCCAGAGGTCTTGCACGTATTCCGGTGAACCGCGACGTAGTCGGTGGTGGAGATTTTGCTCCTGCTCGCGTGCGTGGAGTCCAACTCGCTCTCTCTGTCGTGTGACTGCATCGCGCACAGGTTCGGCGTCGGCATCGCCCTGGTCATCAGGACGCCGATGACGAGGAGGCCGATGCCCCTGGGAAGGGTGCGCTGAACCGAGAGGAACCGGCAGACGCGTCAAGCCCGCCCATGCGCCTCCTGCGAGCGACGCGACAGTGAGTCGATGACCACCGCGGCGAACAGCACCCCGCCTGTGATCATGAACTGGACGGCGGCAGGCGTGTCCGTGATGGCCATGCCCGAGGCGATCGACTGGATGACCAGCATCCCGAGCACCGCCGACCAGGTCGTACCCCGTCCGCCGAACAGGCTGGTGCCACCGATGACGGCTGCGGCGATGGCATTGAGCAGCAGGATGCTCGAGCCTGAACCCTGGCTCACGGACGTGATGCGCGAGGCCAGGAACAGGCCGCCGATCGCGGCCATGGTGCCCGAGACCGCGAGCACCGCGGTCCGCACCCGCGCCACACTGAGGCTGGCGCGACGGGCCGCCTCGACACCGCCGCCGAGCGCGTAGACCTGCCGCCCGTAGTGCGTGCGGCGAAGAATGACGTCGAGGACGGCCACCACCACGAGGAAGATCAGGAGGGCGAGCGGCAGCCCCTGGAACCGGTTGAGCAGATAAGCGGAGGCGAACGCGATCACCGCGAGGCCTCCCGTGCGCACCGCTGTTTCCCGGAGTGAGCGGTGCGGCATGTCGGCGGCCTTGCGGCGCCGCCTGTCCAGGCAGGACATGAGGAAGACGAGGCCCACGCCGACCGCCGCCAGGCCGTAGGCGGCGGCGTCATTGGTGAAGTAATGGCTGGTCAACTTGGCGACGAGCCCGTTCTCGTCGAGGTTGACGGTGGCGCTGGTCCCGAGGACGTAGAGCATGAGGCCGTTCCAGGTGAGCAGCCCGGCGAGGGTGACGACGAACGCCGGCACCCGGGTTCTGGCGAAGGAGAAGCCCTGGACGGTTCCCGCCACGGTGCCCGCGAGGACTCCGATGATGAGGGCCAGCCATTCCGGCACGCCGTTGTTCACGTTCAGAACGGCGAAGACGGCCGCCGCGAGGGCGCTGATCGAGCCGACCGACAGGTCGAGCTCACCGAGCAGCAGCACGAAGACGAGGCCGACCGCGATCAGACCCGTGCCCACGATGTCCACGCTGAGATTGGACAGGTTCCGGGGTGAGAGGAAGTTCTCGTTGAGGGACTGGAAGGTGATCCAGACCGCGGCGAGGACGAGGACGGCGGGGAGCTTGCCCACTTCGCCTGCGCCCAGCCTGCGCCGGAAGGCGGCGACCCAGCTCTCCGCGGCCCGGGCGACGGCCTGCCCGGGCCGCGGCCGGCGCGCCTCGGAGGGGGGTGCGGCGGGTTCGGCCCGCGTGTCGTTGTCCGCCATGTCGCGCATACCTTTCACCACCCCGCATCCGGGGCGGCCGTCCGGCGCGGCACGTTCTCCGTGGCGCCGGTGATGGAAGAGAGGATCGTCTCCTGAGGGGCGGTGTTCACGTCGAAGAAGCCGTTGTTGCGACCGAGCCGCAGCACGGCGGCCCGGTCCGCGAGAGCTTTGACATCGCCCAGGTTGTGGCTGATGAGCAGCACTCCCTTGCCGCGGTCACGCAGCTCGTCGACGAGGTCCAGGACCTCGTTGGCCTGGTCGATTCCCAGCGCCGCGGTCGGTTCGTCCAGGAGGAGGACCCGCGGGTCGCCGAGGAGTGAGCGGGCGAGCGCGACCGTCTGCCGCTGGTCGCCGGACAGCGAGACGACTCGGGCGCGCAGGTCGGGCACATCCTTGGTCAGGCGTTCCAACAGGTGCCTGGTGCGGCGCTCCATCTCCATCTCGTCGAGGAACCCGAACCTGCGGATCTCCCGTCCGAGGAACAGATTGCCCACGACGTCGAGGTTCCCGCACAGCGCGAGGTCCTGGTAGACGGTGGCGATGCCGAGGTCCCGGGCATCGTGCGGGCGCCTGATCTGGACCGTCCCGCCCTCCCACTCGATGACGCCCTTGTCCGCGGGTGCGACCCCGGAGATCAGTTTGACCAGGGTGGACTTGCCGGCCCCTGTGTCGCCGAGAAGAGCGACCACCTGGCCGGCGCGAATCTCCAACTCGATGTCCGTGAGGACCTCGACGACGCCGAAGCGCTTGCACACACCGTGCAGCGCCAGCAAGGGGGGAGCCGGCACGCAAACCATCTCCTTCCCGGGGCCCGGACCTCGCTGGACCGGTCTGTCAGGTCAGCCCCGCCCTCTTGCAGGCGGCCTCGAGTTGGGGGGTGCAGATCTGCTGGACCGTGTACACGCGGTTCTTCACCAAGGTGTCCTTGATGGTGCCGACGGTCACGGAGACGGGGGTGAGCAGGACGGCCGGCACGGTGTCCCCGCCGCTGGTCTTCACCGTGCTCTTGGCGACGCGGTCGAGGCTTTCACCGCGGGCCGCGGCCACGGCCATTTCGGCGCCCGCTGAAGCCTCGGGCCCGAAGGGCTTGTAGACGGTCATGTACTGATCGCCGGCGACCAAGCGCCGCAAGGCCCCGAGTTCGGCGTCCTGCCCGGTGACGGGGGGCAGCGGGTTGACCTTGTTCGCCTTGAGGGCGGAGATGCTGCCGGCGGCGAGGCCGTCGTTGGCCGCGTAGACCCCGTCGATGTTGTCGGCACCGAGGGCGGAGATGGCGTTGGACATATTCATGTTCGCGGTCTCCGTCCTCCACTGGTGTGTGTCGTACGCCTTGCCGATCTTCACCTTCCCCTCGAGCTCGGACAGCGCGCCCCTCTTGAACGCCGCCGTGTTGGGGTCGCTGGGATCGCCGTTCATCATGACGATCTGGCCTCCGGGCACCCTGTCGCCCATGGCGTTCACCAGTGCCCTGCCCTGCTGTCTGCCGACCTCCTCGCCGTCGAAGGAGACATAGCCGGAGACCGGGCCCTCGGCGAGCCGGTCGTACGCGATGACCGGGATACCCGCTTCGTCCGCCTTCCTGACCGCGGCGCCGAGCGATCTGGCGTCCACGGCGACCAGCACGATGGCATCGACCCCCTTGGTGATCATCGAGTCCATCTGCTGCCGCTGGACGGCCACGGCGTTCTCGGCGTTGGCATGCTCGACCGTGCAGTCGTCGCACAGCTCCTGGACCTTCTTCTCGAACAACGGCCTGTCCTGCGCCTCCCAGCGTTCCGTGGTGGCGGCCGGCAGCAGCAGACCGATCTCCGGCGTCCCCCCGTCGGAGTCGTTCCCGGCACCCCCGCATGCTGTGAGAGCAACGGCCGTCGAGACGGCGGCCATGACGACGGCCGCGTCCCGTATGCAGGCCTTCATGTGAGAGACCTCCCTTGTCCTGCACCTTGCGCGGTGAGGGGGCGCTCACGGACTACGCGCGACCGGCCTTCAACGGGTACGCGTGGGGAAACGGCGCGCGTGCGTCGCGGTGTGGGGGATGCGAGTGCGGTGGGGGCGTGGAAGTGGCAGCCGACCACGTCGTCAGTGTGACACCGGCTGTGGTGATCCGCGATCGCAGCGGGTCGCGTCCCGCGAGGTGTGTGGCGACGCGGAGTGTGTCGCGCCGGAGGTCGCGGCCCGCGCTACGGCGGTCCGGATTCCTGCACCGCTCCGTCGGCCATCGACGTCCGGCACAGATGCCAATCAAGTAGATCTGTCCGTTTAGTCCCCGTGTGCGATTCTGGTAGTGGGTGCCCCGGTCTTGTCGGTACCTGCGGCATGGACGGGAGGTAGGTTGCGAAAGATGCCTCCTCATGACGGCCGTGCCCGGGCCGGAGTCACGGAGCTGCGGGCATCCGACTCCGGCGCCGCGCACACCGGTTCTCCGCCTCCGGTGCCAGAGGCCGCCGTGAGTGACCGGGCCCTGACGTTCGCCGGAGCGGCGGTGGCGGCGGTCTATGTGCCCGGTGCCGGGACCGAAGAGCTGCTGCTGGTGGAAGCCGCCGGATACGCCACGTCCCAGTACGGGCTGCCGGACCGGCTGCCCCTGCCCGGCGGCTCACCCGCGGCGCACGCCCTCCGCACCGACCGGCCGCTGTGGCTGAACCCCGCCGCACTCGCCTCCTACCCCGAGGGCGGGCCGACGCCGCCGCGAGCGGACACATCGCTGGGCGCGCTGCCACTGAGGGCGGGGGGCAGGCGACTGGGCTGCCTCGTCGTCGTGGGGCATCTCGCGGACGGCTTCGAGGCCGAGCAACGGAGCTTCCTCGAGCGATACGCCGACGCCGTCGCCGGCATACTCCAGGCCGGGACCAGCCGGCCCGTGCCGTCGTCGCTCCTGAGTCCCGCCCTGCGGAGTCTGCGCCTCGGCACCTTCGTCCTGGTGCCGGACACCGGCCTGATCGACGCGGACGAGACGCTGCTCGAGCTGGTCGGGATCGCGCCGGACGACTTCGACGGCAAGGCCGACACCCTGATCGTGCATGTCCTCCCGGAGGACATGCACGCGATGGTGTCGGTCCTTGAGCCGTCCGGCCAGGCCTTCGGCCGGCGGGAGCTGGAGTTCCGTGTCCGCCGCCCCACCGGTGAAATGCGCTGGCTGAGCCTGATGTGCAGGGTGGTGGCGGCCACCGATGACCGGCCGGAGCAGGTGCTGGGCCTGGTCATGGCGACCTCGGTGCTGCGCCGGACCGCCGACGACGTCTCCCGGATCCAGTGGTTGACCGCCGCACTCGACGATGCCACGACAGTCGGCGACGTCAGCCGAGTCGTGGTCACCGCACTGCGTGAGCCGCTGGGCGCCGACCGGGTGGCGCTCGCCGAGTTGCAGGACGACCGGCTCATGGTCAGCGTGCTCGACCCGCCGCACCCCGACGCCTGGCCGGAGATATGGCGATCCGAGTGGCGCTCGGAATGGCCCGACGCACCGGTCAGCGCCCTGCCCACCCTTCAGGTGGCCCTGCGGGACGGACGTATCGATCTGTGGCCCGCCGGCACCCCCCTCGAACCCGGCCTTGCAGGCATCGGCACCGGAGGTCTGGCCGTGCTGCCCCTCCCCGCCCAGGGCCGGGTCGCCGGTGTGTGCCTCGTCGGCTGGGACCGGCCGCACGAGTTCGTCCCCGAGGAGCGGTCCCTGCTGACCGCCACCGCGGCGCTGGTCGGGCAGGCCCTCAGGCGGGCCCACGCGTACGACGCCGAGCAGGAGCTCGCGACGATGCTGCAGCGCAGCCTGCTGCCCCGGCGCCTCCCCGAACTGCCCGGCGGCACGGCCGTCGCCCGCTATCTGCCGGCCAGGCGGGGGCTGCAGGTGGGCGGTGACTGGTACGACGTCATCGCCCTCTCCGAGGATCGCGTGGCGCTGGTCATCGGGGACGTACAAGGACACAGTGCCGGAGCCGCGACGATCATGGGCCAGATGCGTACCGCGGTCAGGGCCTACGCGGTGGAGGGCCACCCGCCCGATGTGGTCGTCTCCCACGCCAACCGCCTCCTCGTCGGCATGGAGACCGACCTGTTCGCCACCTGCTGCTATGCCGAACTGGACCTGGAGGAGGGCAACATCCTTTTCGTCCGGGCCGGACACCTCTCCCCGCTGGTACGTCATCCCGACGGCAGCACCGAGGAGGTGGAGGTCGAGGGCGGCCCTCCGCTGGGCATCCTCGCGGAGGCGGAGTTCCCCATCACCGCGGGCGCACTGGCCCCCGGCGCGGTGCTCGCCCTGGTCACCGACGGGCTGGTCGAGGCCTCGGACCTGCCGCTGGACGAGGGCATGCGCCGTACCCGCATCGCGTTCGCCGCGGCCGATCCGGTGGATCCTGGGCGGATGGCCGACGAACTCCTCGGCGACATCGGGCGTCGTGAGGACGACGTGGCCCTGTTGCTGCTGCGCTACGACGGCATGGAGATCCGGCCGATACGGGCCGGCTGGACGGTGTGGCGGCTGCCCGACGCCGTCATGCATGCCCGCCGTTTCACGTCCCGCACACTGCGTCGGTGGAACGTCCAGGAAGTGGCCGACGCCGTGTTGCTGGTCGTGTCCGAACTGGTCACCAACGCCCTGGTGCACACCCAGGGTGAGGTCCGCGTCGACCTGACGCTCCGCGGGGACCGGGTACGCATCAGTGTGAACGACGCCTCGCCGCGTGCGCCCGCCAAGCCGGTGATCGTGGACTGGGAGGCCACCGGAGGCCGAGGCCTGGTTCTGGTCGATGCGGTGTCGGAGTCCTTCGGCACGGTGCCGGTGGCCGGCGGCAAGCAGGTGTGGAGCGAGATCGCCGTGCCGCCGCAAGCATCGGTCCTCGCGGACTCGGGGCTTCCAACGGAACGAGAGGGCCCGCCATGAGGACTCGTACGCGGGACACCCGTACGCGGCACGTCATCGCGGTACTCGTCGCGGGGGGACTCATGGCGATGGCCCTGGCCGCCTGCGGAGGAGACGGCGAGGCGGGCACGGACAGCTTCAGCGTCGGCCTGCTGCTCCCGAGCAAAGCGGTCCCCCGCTGGGAGCACTCCGACAAGCCGCTGATCGAGAAGCGGCTGAAGGAGCTGTGTTCCGGCTGCACCATGGAGTACGCCAACGCCGAGAACGACGCGACGAGGCAGCGGCAGCAGATCGACTCCATGATCACCAAAGGGGTCGGCGTGCTGATCCTCGACGCCGCCGACACCAAGGCGCTCCGCTCCTCGATCCAGGGGGCGAAGGCGGCGGGTGTACCGGTCGTCGCCTATGACCGGCTCGCCGAAGGCCCGATCTCCGGCTATGTCAGTTTCGACGGTGCGCAGGTCGGCAGGCTCCAGGGCGAGGCGCTCCTGAAGGCCATGGGCGACAAGGCGAACGGCCGGACCGTCGTCATGATGAACGGCGATCCGACCAGTCCCAACGCGGCGTGGTACAGGCAGGGCGCGCTGTCCGTCCTCACCGGCAAGGTCAAGATCGGCAGGTCGTACGACACCCAGGGCTGGAGCACGGACAACGCCCACGCCAACATGTCGGCCGCCCTCGCGGCTCTGGGCCCGGACCGGATCGGCGGCGTCCTGGCGGCCAACGACGCCATCGCCGCAGGCGTCATCTCCGCTCTCAAGAAGGCCCCTGTCAGGGAGCTTCCTCCCATCACCGGCCAGGACGCCGACCTCGACGCTGTGCGGCGGATCATCATCGGCGAGCAGGTCATGACGGTGTACAAGCCCTTCAAGGCGGAAGCCGACGCGGCCGCCGCGATGGCCGTCGCCCTGGGACGCGGCGAGGAACTCAGCGAAGTCGCCACGACGACGACGGACAGCCCCACGACCAAGGACATCCCGTCCGTCCTGCTCACTCCGCGCGCCGTGACGGTCGCCAACATCAACCAGACAGTCGTCAGGGACGGCGTGTACACCATCGACCAGATCTGCACACGGGAATTCCGGCCTGCCTGCGACGCGGCCGGACTTACCCGCTGACTCACACTCGGGAGGCCGGCCGCCGCGCGTCTGACGGTGATCAAGACGGCCCACATGGTGCCCGGCGCTTCGGGTACCCGCTCGTCGGACTTCGGCCGAAGACGTGCGGTCCGCTCAGCGATTGGATGCATGCACGGAGGGTGCGGTGCGCCTCTATCACAGCCGTCCGACTGACCCCGGGTACCGCCGCCTGCGCCACGGACGCGGCTTCCGTTACCTCGACGCCCGAGGGGAGCCGCTCCGCGATCCGGCCGAGCTGGCCCGGATCCGAGGGCTGGTCATACCGCCGGCCTGGCGGGACGTGTGGATCTGCACCCGGGGCAACGGCCATCTGCAAGCTGTCGGTACCGACGCCGCCGGACGCCGCCAGTACCTGTACCACCCGCAGTCCGTGCCGAGCAGGAGCAGGCCAAGCACGAGCACGTCCTCGACGTCGCCGAGACTCTGCCCGCGGTACGGGAGGCTGTCGAGGGGCATCTGGGCGATCGCGGGCTGACCCGGCAGCGGGTCCTGGCCACGGCCGTACGCCTGCTCGACCTCGGCTTCTTCCGCATCGGCAGCGACCGCTACACCGACCTGAACAACAGCTACGGCCTCACCACCCTGCTGCGTGAACACTCCCGCTGCCAGGCCGGTGCGGTCTTGTTCACCTACACCGGCAAGCACGGCAAGGAGATCGCCCAGACGGTCGCGGACCCCGCCGCCTGCCGTAGCCTCACCGCGCTGCTGCGGCGCCGGGGCGGCGGCGACCGGCTCCTCGCCTACTGGGAGGGGCGCACCTCGCACGACCTGAGCAGCGATGACGTCAATGCGTATCTCAAGGAACTGGCCGGCCTGGAGATCACCGCGAAGGACTTCCGTACCTGGCACGCCACCGTCATGGCGGCCGTGGCGCTGGCCGTCTCGCAGCCCGTCGCTCGCAGCGAGACCGCCCGGCGCAGGGCCATCGCCCGGGCGGAGCGCGAGGTGGCCGGGTACCTCGGCAACACGCCTGCGGTCTGCCGGGCTTCCTACATCAACCCGCGGGTGGTCGAACTCTTCGAGGAGGGCGTGACGGTCGCCGCCGCGCTGCCTCACCTTGGTGACGAGGGCGCGTACGGCATCCCCGCGACCCAGGGACCCGCCGAACGGGCCGTGCTGCGCATGCTGCGGAACGGGCACCTTGCTGAAGGGGACTGAGCGGGAGGCGTACGCCTGCGTTCCTGCGAGGCTCGGCGTACACGGCGACCGCTACAACGACCAGCACATGCGCCTCGTCGGCAAGTGAGCCGACCGCCGTTCCCACGAGCGCGAGCGCTCTGTGAGCGTCGCAGCGGGGAGCGGTGTCGGATCACCGTGGCAGGCGCCCATCCGACGCCCGCCCGATGCCCGCGCGCCGCTGCGGGTTACGCCTTGCGTGCCACTCCGCCGAAGCTGTCCACTTCCTGGGGCTCGTCCGGTGCCTGGGGCTCGTCTTCCTCAGCGGTGACGGCCTCAGACGGCCCGGGGCGCCACTGGGCGACGGAGACCAGGCCGGGATCGAGGAGTTCGAGGCCGTCGAAGAAGCGGGCGAGCTGCTCGGGGCTCCGATTGGTGCGCGGGTTGTCGCTCGCCTGGTTCCACTGCTCGACCATGGCGCGCATCTCCTCGGGATGAAACACCTCGGTGCTGTCGCAGAACACGAGGTGACTGCCGGACGGCAGGGCGTCCACCAGCCGCTCGACAATGCCGTACGCACTGTCGTCGGATACGTGGGCCGCGATGCCCAGCAGCATCAGCGCGACCGGCTGCTCGAAGTCCAGCGTCCGGGCGGCGCCTTCCAGGATGGCCGCGGGGTCACGCAGGTCGGCGTCGATGTAGTCGGTGGCGCCCTCGGCGGTGCTGGTCAGCAGCGCCGTGGCGTGGGCCAGCACGATCGGGTCGTGGTCCACGTACACGATCCGCGCCTCGGGAGCGATCCGCTGGGCGACCTCATGGGTGTTGTCGAACGTGGGCAGCCCCGTGCCGACGTCGAGGAACTGGCGGATACCGACCTCACCGGCCAGATACGTGACGGTCCGTTTGAGGAACGCCCGCTGGGCCCGGGCGATCTGGACGATCTCCGGGTTCACCCCGCGGATCTGGTCACCGACCTCGCGGTCGATCTCGTAGCAGTCCTTGCCCCCGAGCCAGTAGTTCCAGATCCGCGCGGAGTGCGGCACGCTGCTGTTGATCAACGGAACGTCATGAGGCATGGGGCATCTCCGAGTTGGCCTGAAGTTACCGCCCAACATTAAGCCGGTGAGCGGCGTACGTCATCGGTTGCGTGATCTTTCCGAGAACGTACGGTCGGCCGAGGGAGTTCCGCATCTGAGCGGCACCCCAGTGCAGCTCAGCGGCCGCCGCTCAGCGACGCCGCCGCAAGGTGAAGGCCGCGCCTCCCGTGATGAGCACGCCCGCCGCGCCGCCCGCCACGAGGGGCAGGGCCGTACTCGCACGGTCGCCGACGATGGATTCCTCGGAGGACACGGACTCACCGCGCCCGCTCGTGACGCTGACCGGGGACTCGGCGGGCGTGGTGGTGACGATCGTCGACGACTTCGCGGGGGTGGCGCCCTCCGGGGCTCCCTGCGCTGCGGCGGGGCAGGCGGCCCACACCGTGAGCAGCAGCGGAGCCACTCCGACGAGGGCGGCGATGCGGCGGTGTGCGGTCATCCGACGGGTTCCTCCTTGGCACGGCAAACGGGTCGGCTCGCTGTGCCATGGCGCATGAGCCACGGCTGTCGGCCGCCCCGTTGTCTCCATGACGTACGAAACCCGGGCTCGATCCGTTCAATTCCCGCCGACAGTGCGGTCGTTCACGAGTACCACCTCGAGGGTGCGCGGACCGTGCACTCCCTCGACCCGGTCGAGCTCGATGTCACTGGTCGCCGAAGGGCCGGAGATCCAGGTCAGCGGGCGTGCCGGGTCGAGACGCGGGAGAGCCTGCGGGACCGAGGAGACGACCTGGTCCGGTACGCGTACGACACAGATGTGGTGATCCGGGACGAGCGTGATGCGGCGGCGGCCCTGATCCGGTCCGCCGTCCAGCACGAGGGTGCCGGTCTCGGCGATCGCCACCGCACACGCCGTGATCACGCTGTCGACCTGGTCCAGCTCGTGCGGTGTGCTCTCGCCGCGGTCGGGAACGCGCGTGACATCGGTCGCCGCCAGCCACGCCTCGTCCAGGCCCGGCGGCACGGCCACCGACGTCGAGCCCCGCCCGGCGATCAGCCCGGCGATCAGCTCCGCAAGACCGCCGGCCTCGCAGCGGTGCACGATCGCCCGGTAGTCCGCCAGGTTCTCGGCGAGCAGATCCACCGTCTCCTCGACACTCCGGTCCCCGTGCTCGGGCAGATAACTCCGGTCAACGGCCTGCTCGTACGGAGTGTCGCCGCGTGGCACGTCCGCGATCGCGCGCCGCACCCGGCCGAGGATCACATCCCTGGTACTCACTTACCGGTGTCCTTTCCGCCGTGCGTACGCTGCCACCAGTCGCGGAAAGGTTCCGACGGCACCGTCGGCAGATCACGGGTCGCGCTCCACGCCGCGCCGGGACCGGGCAGCGAACGGGGGTGGAAGCGGCGGCTCCGCGACGCCAGCCGCTGGCCGGTGCGCAGGGCGCCCGGGTGCTTGAACGCCCAGCGTGCCGCGCGCATCGCGGCCCGCTCGGCGGCGTGTCCCTTCGCGGGCTTGAGGACGACCTTGTTGCCGTCCCGGGTCACCGCACCGCCCTCGACGACCCGCTCCCGCAGATGCACCAGCACCTCGGGGATGTCGATCGCCACCGGGCACACCTCGTAGCAGGCTCCGCACAACGAGGAGGCGTACGGCAGCGAGGCGTCGATCTCGCTTGCGGTGCCCCTCAGTTGAGGGCTGAGGATAGCGCCGATCGGGCCCGGGTAGACCGAGCCGTACGCATGGCCGCCCGCCCGCTCGTACACCGGGCAGACGTTGAGACACGCCGAGCAGCGGATGCAGCGCAGGGCCTGGCGGCCGACCTCGTCGGCGAGCGTGTCGGTGCGGCCGTTGTCGAGGAGGACCAAGTGGAAGGTGCTCGGTCCGTCCCCGTCGGTGGTGCCGGTCCACATGGACGTGTACGGGTTCATGCGCTCGGCCGTCGAGGAGCGGGGGAGCGTCTGCAGGAAGACCTCCAGGTCCTGCCAGGTGGGCACGATCTTCTCGATGCCGACGACCGAGATCAGCGTCTCGGGGAGGGTCAGGCACATACGGCCGTTGCCCTCGGACTCGACGACGACCATGGTGCCGGTGTCGGCGACCATGAAGTTGGCGCCGGAGATGCCGACCTTGGCGCGCAGGAACTTCTCGCGGAGGTGCAGCCGGGCGGCCTCGGCGAGTTCGGCGGGAGTGTCCGTCAGCCCCTCGGGGGCCGGGCGGCCCCACTCGCTCATCTCGCGGGCGAAGATCTCGCGGATCTCGCCGCGGTTGCGGTGGATCGCCGGGACGAGGATGTGGGAGGGCCGGTCCTTGCCCAACTGCACGATGAGCTCGGCCAGATCGGTCTCGTACGCGTGGATGCCCTCGGCCTCCAGCGCCTCGTTGAGGCCGATCTCCTGGGTGGCCATGGACTTGACCTTCACGACCTCGGTCTCGCCGGTCATCTTCACCAGGTCCGTGACGATGCGGTTGGCCTCGTCCGCGTCGGCCGCCCAGTGCACGATGCCGCCCGCCGCCGTGACCGACTCCTCCAACTGCACGAGATACCGGTCGAGATGACGAAGAGTGTGGTCCTTGATCTGCTTGCCCGCCTCGCGCAGCTCCGCCCAGTCGGACACCTCCGCGACCGCCTTGGCGCGCTTGGCTCGGATCGTGTGCGTGGCGTGGCGGAGGTTGCCGCGCAGGGTCTGGTTGTAGACGGCTTCGTGCGCAGCCTTCGGGAAGGCCGGCATACCGACGAAGGTGCCGCTCATGCGCTCGGCTCCTCTACGGTGCTCCCGCTCATGTCACGAGTCATGTCAGAGGCTCCTCTTCCGTGCTCGCCAGGATCTCCGCGATGTGCACCGGCCGCATCTCCGTTCTGAGGCGGGCCATCGTGCCGCCGATGTGCATCAGACAGGAGTTGTCCGCGGCACACAGGGCGTCCGCGCCCGTCGATGCCGCGTTACGGACCTTGTCGGCGCCCATCGCCGCCGAGACATCGGAGTTCTTCACGGCGAACGTGCCGCCGAAGCCGCAGCACTCGTCGGCGCCGGGCAACTCCCTCAGCTCCAGGCCCTTGACCGCCTGGAGGAGCCGGCGCGGACGGTCGCCGAGGCCCAGGCTGCGCAGACCGTGACAGGTCGGGTGATACGTGACGGTGTGCGGGTAGTACGCGCCGACGTCGGTCACGCCCAGGACGTCCACGAGGAACTCCGTGAGCTCGTACGTCTTGGGCACGACCGGTGCGAGCGTGCGCGCGAGGGTGTCGCTGCGGCCCTCCGCCCGCGCCCGCTCGCCCATGCGCGGATACAGCTCCCGGACCATCGCGCCACAGGAGCCGGAGGGCGTCACGATCGCCTCGTACTCCCCGAAGACATCGGAGAAATGCCGGGCCAGTGGCTCGGCCTCATGGCGATAGCCGGTGTTGTAGTGCGCCTGCCCGCAACAGGTCTGGCCCATCGGGAAGTCGACGTCGACGCCCAGCCTGGTCAGCAGTTTCACCACGGCACGGCCGGTTTCCGGATACAGCGTGTCGTTGACACAGGTCAGGAACAGGGCGACACGCATCGCGGCTCCTTGGGGTCGATCATCGGATGAGTCAGGTTACGACGTGGACGCGCCGACGGCGAGGGGGCCCGGCTCACCGGGCGCCCTGTTCGGCGGTTCCGGCTCACCGGGCGGTGAGCCGGGCCTCCGCCGCACGCCACGCCGCCGTGTCACCCCGCGGTTCGTACCGCTCCAACCGCTGCGTACGGGCGAGGAGTTGCCGCATCGCCGTACGGTCGCCGACCAGGCCGTCCGCCCGCGCCTGGACAAGGACGTTGCCCAGAGCCGCGGCCTCCGCCGGGCCTGCCACGACCGGGAGGCCGCAGGCGTCAGCCGTCAGCTGGCACAGGAGGGCATTCCGGGTGCCGCCGCCGACGATGTGGACGACATCGACCGGGTGGTCGGCGAGGGCCTGGGCTTCGGTGATCGCCCGGCGGTGGGCGAGGGCGAGCGAGTCGAGGATGCAGCGCGTGATCTCGGCGGGGGACTCGGGCACCGGCTGGCCCGAGTCCCGGCAGGCGTCGGCGATCCGTGCGGGCATCCGGCCGGGGGCGAGAAACGCGGCGTCCCCGGCGTCCACGACGGACCTGAGCGGCGGGACGTCGGCCGCCGCGCGCAGCAACTCCGTCAACTCCGGGTCCCCCCAGGCCCGTAGACACTCCTGGAGCAGCCACAGCCCCATGATGTTCCGGAGATAACGGACCGTGCCGTCGAGCCCCAGCTCATTGGTGAAGTTGGCCGCCCGGCTCGCCTCGGTCAGTACGGGCGCGTCCAGCTCCAGGCCCGCGAGCGACCAGGTGCCGGTGCAGATGTACGCGAAGCGCTCGCCGCCCGTGGCCGGGACGGCCGCGACTGCGGACGCCGTGTCGTGCGAACCGACCGTGGTCACCGGGACCGGACCGGTCAGCCCGGTCTCCTCCAGGACCTCGGGGCGCAGCAGGCCCGCCGGATCTCCGGGCCGCCGCAGCGGTGCGAAGAGCCCGAGGTCGATGTCCAGGCGTGAGGCGACATCCTGTGCCCAGTCGCGGGTGCGCGGGTCGATCAGCTGGGTCGTCGAGGCGTTGGTGAGCTCCGTGCCCGCCTCGCCCGTGAGCCAGTACGTCAGCAGGTCCGGGATGAGCAACAGCCGCTCGGCGTGCGCCAGTTGAGCCGACTCACGAGCCGCCGCCAACTGGTACAGCGTGTTGAACGGTGCGTACTGAAGGCCCGTCCGCGCATACAGCTCGTCCGCCGGAACCGTCGCCCACACCTTCTCCGCGACACCTTGGGTGCGGGTGTCGCGATAGTGCACCGGGTTGCCGAGCAGCGCGCCGTCCGCGTCCAGCAGCCCGTAGTCCACGGCCCAGCTGTCGATGCCGACCGAGTCGACCCGCCCGGCCACCTGCCCCGCCGTACGCAGCCCGTCGAGGACACCGGCGTACAGCGAGAGGATGTCCCACCGCAGCCCCTCGGGAGTGCGCACCGGCCGGTTCGGGAAGCGGTGCGCCTCGGTGAGGCCGAGGGAGTCCGGCCCGACGCGGCCGACCATGACGCGCCCGCTGGACGCGCCGAGGTCGACCGCCGCGTACGACTTCACCGGAGCCGTCATTGGAGCTGTCATCGGAGCCGTCACCGCAGGAAGGCGGCGGCGACGCCGGCGTCGACAGGAATGTGCAGGCCCGTGGTGTGGGTCAGGTCCCCACCGGTCAGGGCGAATACGGCGCCCGCCACATGCTCCGGCAGAACCTCGCGCTTGAGGATGGTCCGCTGGGCGTAGAACTCGCCGAGCTTCTCCTCCTCGATCCCGTACGTGGCGGCGCGCTGTGCGCCCCAACCGCCCGCGAAGATGCCCGAGCCGCGCACCACACCGTCCGGGTTGACGCCGTTGACGCGGATCCCGTGCTCGCCCAACTCGGCGGCCAGCAACCGGACTTGATGCGCCTGGTCGGCCTTGGTCGCGGAGTACGCGATGTTGTTGGGGCCCGCGAACACGGCGTTCTTGGAGGCGATGTAGACGATGTCGCCGCCCAAGCCCTGCTGGGTCATCACCCGGGCCGCCTCGCGCGAGACGAGGAACGAACCGCGGGCCATGATGTCGTGCTGGAGATCCCAGTCCTTCGCCGTCGTCTCCAGCAGAGGCTTGGAGATGGAGATGCCGGCGTTGTTGACCACGAGGTCGACTCCGCCGAAGGCGAGCACCGCCGCCTTGAAGGCCTGGGCGATCTGCTCCTCGGAAGTCACGTCGACCGTGACGGAGACGGCCTTGTCGGGGCCGCCCAGCTCCTCGGCGACCTGCGCGGCCCCCTCGGCGTTCAGGTCCGTGACCACGACACACGCGCCCTCGGCCGCGAGCCGCTGCGCGATCGCCCTGCCGATCCCGCTGCCCGCACCCGTCACCAGCGCGACCCGCGTCGCGAGCGGCTTGGGCTTCGGCATCCGCTGGAGCTTGGCCTCCTCAAGGGCCCAGTACTCGATACGGAACTTCTCCGACTCCTCGATCGGCGCGTACGTGGAGACCGCCTCGGCCCCGCGCATCACGTTGATCGCGTTGACGTAGAACTCGCCGGCCACCCGCGCGGTCTGCTTGTCCTTGCCGAAGCTGAACATGCCGACACCGGGCACGAGCACGATCGCCGGGTCGGCGCCGCGCATCGCGGGGGAGTCGGGCTGGGCGTGGCGCTCGTAGTACGCGGCGTATTCCTCGCGGTACTCGGCGTGCAGCTCCTTGAGACGGGTGATCGACTCGTCGACGGAAGCGGTCGGCGGCAGGTCGAGGACGAGCGGCCTGACCTTCGTACGGAGGAAGTGGTCGGGGCAGGAGGTGCCGAGGGCCGCGAGGCGCGGGTGCTCCGCACTCGCGAGGAAGTCCAGGATCACCTCGGAGTCGGTGAAGTGCCCGACCTGCGGACGGTCCTGCGAGGCGATGCCACGGATGACCGGCGCCAGCGCAGCCGCCCGCTCCTTCCGCTCGACGGAGCCGAGAGCCGCGTAACCCTCGATCACCGGCCCGAACGGCTCGTCCTTCCCGTGCTCGGCCAGGAACGCCTCGGCGGTACGGATGATGTGCAGCGAGTTGCGCTCACACTCCTCGGAGGTCGCGCCCCACGCCGTGATCCCGTGCCCACCGAGGACGCACCCGATGGCCTGAGGATTGGCCTCCTTCACGGCCGCGATGTCCAGCCCGAGCTGGAAGCCGGGCCGCCGCCACGGCACCCACACCACCGTGTCCCCGAAGCACTCGGCGGTCAGCTTCTCCCCGTCGGCGGCACACGCGAGCGCGATACCGGAGTCGGGGTGGAGGTGGTCGACGTGCGCCGCGTCCACCAGCCCGTGCATGGCGGTGTCGATGGAGGGAGCCGCACCGCCCTTCCCGTGCAGGCAGTAGTCGAACGCGGCCACCATCTCGTCCTCGCGCTCGACGCCGGGGTACACCTCGGTGAGCGCCCGCAGCCGGTCGAGTCGGAGAGCGGCCAGCCCCGACTCCTTCAGGGTGCCGAGATCGCCACCGGATCCCTTGACCCACATGAGCTCGACGTCGCCGCCGGTCACGGGGTCGGTGTCGGTGCCCTTGGCGGAGGTGTTGCCGCCGGCGTAGTTGGTGTTACGGGGGTCGGCGCCGAGCCGGTGGGAACGGGAGAGGAGGGCGTCGGCTTCGGGGTGGGGTGCCATGGGTTTGATCAGTCCTTACGTGATGTTGTTGGCGGAGGGTGAGTGGAGCGCCCCTTCGGGGGCGCGGGGCTGTATCAATGTGCGGCTCCGCCGCGATGGGGGTCCCCCGCTCGAGCGAATTCGAGAGTGGGGGAGCGACCAGCCAGACTCAGCCCGCAGACTGCAACCGGCTTTGCTCGGCAGACGCAACGCAGCGGTCACGCCCCCCAGCCGGCCTGCTCCCCACCCACCCGCTCCTCAGCAATCTTCGAAGCCCACCCAGATCGGCGGTACGCCCCCATGGGGTCGGCGTCCAACCCCATCTCCTCGCGCACCTCGCGCAGCAACGGCCGCACGTCAGTGTTATACGCATCCATAAGCACGGCGTTCGCCTCAAGAACGTCCCCGCCCCGCTGGGCGGCACCCAACGCCTCCCGGTCCACCAGCAGCGCCTTAGCCGTGGCTTCCTGCACGTTCATCACCGACCGAATGATCGCCGGAATCTTCGCCTCGATGTTGTGGCACTGATCGAGCATGAAGGCGACGTCGGGCGTGAACCCCCCGCCTCGAATCACCTCGTACATGATCCGGAACAGCTGGAACGGATCAGCCGCCCCCACCATCAGGTCGTCGTCGGCATAGAAGCGCGAGTTGAAGTCGAACCCCCCGAGCTTCCCCTCACGCAGCAGCGTCGCGACGATGAACTCGATGTTGGTGCCGGGCGCATGGTGCCCGGTGTCGACCACGACCTGCGCCTTCGACCCGAGCTTGAGGCAGTGCGCGTACGCCGTACCCCAGTCCGGGACATCCGTCGTATAGAAGGCGGGCTCGAAGAACTTGTACTCCAGAAGCATCCGCTGGTCGTCACCGAGCCGCTCGTACACGGCGGCCAGCGCCTCCGCCAGCCGGTCCTGACGCTCGCGGATGTCGTCCTGGCCGGGATAGTTCGTGCCGTCCGCGAACCACAGCTTCAGGTCCTTGGAGCCCGTCGCGTCCATGATGTCGACGCACTCGAGCAGATGATCAAGGGCCTTGCGCCGCACCGCCGGGTCGGCGTGACAGACGCTGCCGAGCTTGTAGTCGTCGTCCTGGAAGGTGTTGGAGTTGATGGTGCCGAGCTTTACGCCGCGGTCCTGCGCGTACTTGGCCAGCTCTGCGTATCCATTGGAGCCGTCGACCTTGTCCCAGGGGATGTGCAGCGCCACGGTCGGCGCGACGCCCGTATAAGCGTGCACCTGCGCCGCGTCGTCCAGCTTCTCGAAGGGATTGCGCGGCACTCCGGCCTGCGCGAACACCTTGAAGCGGGTCCCCGAATTCCCGTACGCCCATGACGGCGTCTCTACGGCCTGGGTCTTGAGAGCGGCCTTCACCGCGGCGAGCTCGGTCACTTCGGGACTCCTGTGACTTCGGGTCTGGAAGACGTCTTCTGAAGGGCATCGGTCTGAAACGATTCAGAACGCGAAGCTATGAGTCGTCCGCAGGACTGTCAAGCCCTCCTGCAGAGACTTCGTTCCGTGACTCGGTTGTGACCTCTGGCTATCGAAATTTTCGCCCGGCACCCATTGACGTGACCTGCGTGACCTGTCTAACGTCCCGGCAATCCAGTTGAAACCTTTCACGACGTCGTGAGGCCCCCGCCCCGCGTCGCTGAGGAGCCCCTCATGACCCACCCGTCCGACACGGGTCCGGCCCCCGTGCTGGCGCTCAAGGACATCTCGAAGTCCTTCGGTGCCGTACGCGCCCTGCGGGACGTGTCCCTGGAGTTGTTCCCCGGCGAGGTGCACGCACTCGCCGGAGAGAACGGCGCGGGCAAGTCGACCCTCATCAAGGCGCTCGCCGGGGTGCACCGACCGGACGCCGGCCAGGTGCTGCTGGACGGCGAGCCCACCGTCTTCCACGGTCCGGCCGACGCCCGGGACGCGGGCATCGCCGTGATCTACCAGGAGCCCACGCTCTTCCCCGATCTGTCGATCGCCGAGAACATCTTCATGGGCCGCCAGCCCCGCCGCGCCCTCGGCCGTATCGACCACAAGGCCACGCACACCGCGACGCTGGCCCTGATGCAGCGCCTCGGTGTCGAACTCGACCCCGACCGCCCGGCACGCGGACTGTCCATCGCCGACCAGCAGATCGTCGAGATCGCCAAGGCGCTCTCCTTCGACGCCCGCGTCCTGATCATGGACGAGCCGACCGCCGCCCTCACCGGCAGCGAGGTGGCCCGTCTCTTCGGAGTCGTCCGCACGCTGCGCGAGCAGGGCGCCGCGGTGCTGTTCATCTCGCACCGCCTGGAGGAGATCTTCCAGATCTGCCGGCGGGTCACGACCCTGCGCGACGGCGCCCTGATCTCCAGCGAGCTGCTGGACGGCATGACCGAGGACGATCTCGTACGCCGTATGGTCGGCCGCGATCTCGAGGAGCTGTACCCCAAGCAGGAGGTACGGGCGGGCGAAGTGGCGCTCAGCGTCCGCCGGTTGACCCGCGAGGGCGTCTTCACCGACATCTCCTTCGACGTCCGCCGCGGCGAGATCGTCGGACTCGCCGGGCTCGTCGGAGCCGGTCGTACGGAGGTGGCGCGAGCCGTCTTCGGCGTCGACCGCTGGGACGCCGGCGAGGTCGAGATCGACGGCAAGGCGCTGACCAACGGCGCGCCGTCCACCGCCATGGCCGCCGGCCTTGCCCTCGTCCCCGAGGACCGGCGGGCCCAGGGCCTCGTGATGGACATGTCGATCGAGCGCAACATCGGCCTGACCGGGCTGCGTACGACCGTGAAGGCGGGCCTCATGGACCGCGGCGCCGAGCGCAGCCGGTCCCTCGACTGGGCCGTCAAGCTCCAGGTCAAGTACGCCCGCATCGCCGACACGGTGAACACGCTGTCCGGCGGCAACCAGCAGAAGGTCGTCCTCGCCAAGTGGCTCGCCACCGGCCCGAAGGTACTGATCGTCGATGAGCCGACGCGCGGCATCGACGTCGGTACGAAGGCCGAAGTGCACCGGCTACTCAGCGAGTTGGCCGCCGACGGGGTCGCCGTCCTGATGATCTCTTCCGACCTGCCCGAGATCCTCGGCATGGCCGACCGCGTGCTCGTGATGCACGAGGGCCGGATCACCGCCGAGATCCCCCGCACCGAAGCCACCGAGGAAACCGTGATGGCCGCAGCCACGGGGAGGGCCGCCGCATGACGGTGACCGCACCCCCCGCGCCCCCCGCCGAAGTGGAGAAGTCGAGCGGTACGCGACTTGTCGACCGGGTCTTCAAGATGCGCGAACTCGCCATCCTGGTCGTCTTCCTGGTGATGATCGCCGTCACCCAGGCGGGCAACAGCGAGTTCCTGTCCGAGCAGGGCGTCAAGGACCTGCTGCTGAACGCGACCATCCTGATGCTGGTCGCCACCGGCCAGTCCCTGGTCGTGATCACCCGGAACGTCGACCTGTCGGTCGGCTCGACCCTCGGCATCAGCGCCTTCGCCGCCGGTACGTATCTCCAGGACGGCGGCAACTCCGTCGTGGCCATCTTCCTGGCCGTCCTGCTCGGTGTCGGCATCGGGCTGCTGAACGGACTGCTCGTCAGCCTCGGCCAGGTGCCCGCCCTCGTCGTCACCCTCGGCACGCTGTACATCATCCGCGGCATCGACTCGATCTGGGTCGGCTCACGGCAGATCACGGCGGCCGATCTCCCCGACGGCTTCGCGGACTTCGGCTCCGGCGGCATCTGGGCGGTGCCCTATCTCGCCCTGATCGCACTGGCCGTACTGATCGCCACCGCCTACTACCTCAAGCACTTCGGCAGCGGACGCGAGCTGTACGCGCTCGGCTCCAACCCCGAGGCCGCCCGGCTCGCCGGCATCCAGGTACGCAAGCGGATCCTGGTCGCGTACACCTTCTGCGGAGCCCTCACGGGTCTCGCCGGCGCCCTGTACCTGGCCCGGTTCGGCAACGTCGACTCCGGCACCGGCAACGGCTACGAACTCACCGTCGTCAGCGCGGTGGTGGTCGGTGGCGTCGTCTTCACCGGCGGCTCCGGCAGTGTCTACGGGGCTGCTCTTGGCGCCCTGCTCCTTACCTCCATCAACAGCGTGCTGCCCGCCCTCGGCGTCAGCTCGGTCTGGGTGCTCGCCATCAACGGCATCCTGCTCATCCTCGCCATCGCGGTCGACCGCATCGTCGCCCTGCGCGTGGCGTCCGCCCTGAAGAAGAGGAACGCCCGCCATGGCTGACTCGCTGCTCGGGCGCGCCGTCCGCTGGGACACGGTCGTCGGCGCCCTCCTCATCGTCGTACTGCTGCTGTCCTTCACCACCGTCGACGGCTTCGGCAACGCCCTCAACCTGTCGTTCCTGATCGGCAACACCCTGCCGATCGCGCTGATCGCCCTGCCGATGACACTGCTCGTGGTGGCCGGCGAGATCGACCTCTCGGTCGCCTCCACAGCCGGCCTGTCCGGGGCCGTGATGGGTGCGCTCTGGAACCAGGGCATGACCATCGAGACGATCATCCCGATCTGCCTGCTGCTCGGCGTGGTCTGCGGGCTGATCAACGGCCTGCTGGTGACCCGGCTCGGGCTGCCCTCCCTCGCCGTCACCATCGGCACCCTCGCCGCCTACCGGGGCATCGCACAGATCGTGCTCGGCTCGGACGCGGTGACCGACTTCCCCGCCCAGTACCTGGACTTCGCGTCCGGACGCATCGGGGACACCTTCATCCCGTACGCCTTCTTCCCCTTCCTCGTGCTGCTCGCGATCGCCGTGGTCGCGCTGCACGCCACCCCGTTCGGACGCTCGCTCTTCGCGATCGGCGCGAACGAGGAGGCCGCACGGTTCGCCGGCCTCCGGGTGAGGCGGCAGAAGCTGATCCTGTTCACCCTGACCGGTCTGATGGCCTCGCTCACCGGCATCTTCTGGGCGCTGCACTACGCCAGCGCCCGTTTCGACAACGCCACGGGCCTCGAACTCTCCGTCGTGGCCGCCGTGTTGCTCGGCGGTATCGACTTCGACGGAGGCAAGGGCACGCTCGGCGGCGCGATCGCGGGAGTCTTCCTGCTCGGCGCGCTGCAGAACGTGATGAGCATCCAGGACGTCTCCGCCCAGTCGCAGATCGTCGTCACCGGCGTACTGCTCGTCGTCTCCGTGCTCGGCCCCCGGGTCGCACGGCAGATCTCCATAGCGAGGGCGGGCCGAAGAGCCGCCTCGGCGCCTGTTTCCAAGGCCCCCACCCCGACCTCGTAAACCCTTCTCGCTCACCCTCGTAAAAGGACCACCGACATGCGCAAGTCATCTCTCCGCCGCAGCGCCGTCGCGCTCGCCGCCGTCACCTCGCTCTCCCTCGCCGCCACCGCCTGCGGCGGCGGCACCACCAAGGAGGACGTCAGCAAGGAGGGCGGCGGCGCCGCCACTGCCGGCAAGGCCGACCCGAACGCCGAACTGAAGAAGGGCCTGACCGTCGGCTTCCTGCCCAAGCAGGTCAACAACCCGTACTTCACCACCGCCGACAAGGGCGGCGAGGCGGCCCTCAAGGAGCTGGGCTCCAAGTACAAGGAGGTCGGCCCGTCCAGCGCCACCGACACCGCCGGCCAGGTGAGTTACGTGAACACGCTCACCCAGCAGCAGGTCGACGCGATGGCCGTGTCCGCGCAGGACCCGGGTGCCCTGTGCACCGCGCTCAAGCAGGCCATGAGCAACGACATCAAGGTCGTCACCTACGACTCCGACACCAAGCCCGACTGCCGCAACGCCTTCGTGTCGCAGGCCAGCGCCGAGGACCTGGGCCGTACCGAGGTGCAGCTGCTCGCCGAACAGATCGGCTACAAGGGCGAGATCGCGGTGCTGTCCGCCGCGCAGACGGCGACGAACCAGAACGTCTGGATCGACTTCATGGAGGACGAGCTCAAGGATCCCAAGTACAAGGACATGAAGCTCGTCAAGGTCGCCTACGGTGACGACGACGCCCAGAAGTCCTTCCAGCAGACCCAGGGCCTGCTCCAGGAGTACCCGAACCTGAAGGGGATCATCTCCCCGACCACCGTCGGCATCAAGGCGGCCGCCCAGTACCTGTCCGGCTCCAAGTACAAGGGCAAGGTCAAGCTGACCGGCCTCGGCACCCCGAACGACATGCGCAAGTACGTCAAGAACGGCACCGTCGAGGCGTTCGAGCTGTGGAACCCGGCGGAGCTCGGCGAGCTGGCCGCGCGTACGTCCGTGGCGCTGGCCTCGGGGCAGATCACCGGCAAGGAGGGCGAGAAGTTCACCGCCGGTGACATGGGCGAGTACACCATCGGCAAGGACGGCGTGATCAACCTCGGCAAGCCGACCGTGTTCGACGCCAAGAACATCGACGACTTCAACTTCTAGGCCCCGGAGGGTCCTTGATGCAGCGCGTGTGCTTTCTGCTGAAGGTCCGCGAGGACCGGATCGCCGAGTACCGCGAGCGGCACGCCGCCGTGTGGCCGGAGATGCTCGAAGCGCTCTCGGCCACCGGCTGGCACAACTACTCGCTCTTCCTGCGCGAGGACGGCCTGCTCGTCGGCTATCTGGAGACCGAGGACTTCGAGGCGGCCCAGGCCGGCATGGAAGCCGCCGAGGTCAACGCCCGCTGGCAGGCGGAGATGGCGCCGTTCTTCGAGTCACTGGACGGCGCCCGCCCCGACGAGGCCATGAAACCGCTCACCGAGGTGTTCCACCTCGCGTGACAGACCCGCTCGACACAACCCAACTGGCTCAAGTGCCCGATCTCGCCCGACAAAGGAGTCCCCCGAGATGAGAAGACGTACGCTGCTGGCCGGCACCATCCTCAGTGCCGTGGCCGGCCCGGTCATCGGCGCCGGTGCCGCACGGGCCGCCGACCCCGGCCCCTCGGTCACCCGCATCGGCAGCAGCCGCCTCGACGCACAGGCCATCTTCTTCGTGTCGTACGACGGCCTGGTCAACAACAACTCGTTCCAGAAGAACGGCCTGTTCACGTACAAGGGCTACCAGTACGCCGCCTGGTACACCGCCGACCGCAACGCCGTCGTCGGTCGCCGCGCGCTCGGCGCGAGCACCTGGTCCACCGTCAAGGTCGGCCACACCCTGCGCTACAACGACTCCCACAACGTGATCTCCATGGGCGTCTCGAAGACCGACGGCCGGCTGCACCTCAACATGGACTCGCACAGCGACGGCTTCACCTACGTCAAGTCGGTGGCCGGGCTCCTCGACAACCCCGCCGGGCTGAGCTGGACCACGAGCCGCTTCGGCGCACCGCAGTCCACCCTCGACGGGCTGGCGCTCACCTCGCAGTTCACGTACCCGCAGTTCATCTCCACCCCCGAGGGCAGGCTCCAGCTCAGCTACCGCGTGGCGGTCTCAGGCAACGGTCGCAACGCGCTCGCCGAGTACGACGGCACCAGGTGGACCAACCTCGGCGAGTGGACCAGCTCCACCGGCACGTACACCAGCGAGCACGGCTCGAGCACGGCCCGCAACATGTACCTGCACGGCATCGACTACGACCGCAACGGGCGCCTGCACGCCATGTTCACCTGGCGCGAGCAGAGCAACTCCGTCATGTGCAACAGCGGCGGCATCACCAACCACGACACCGGCTACGTCTACTCGGACGACCGCGGCCGCACCTGGCGCAACAACGCGGGCGCCGTCGTCGGCACCACCGGAAGCTCCGACCGGGTCTCCGTCACCGACGCGGGTCTCGTCGTGGACCCGCTCAACCCGGACCACTCGCTGATGAACCAGGAGAGCCAGTTCACCGACTCGGCCGGCCGGCCGCACGCCATCATCAGCTACGTACCGGGCCGCTTCGGCCAGTGCACGACGAACTACGTGGCCAACCGCACGGCCAACGGCCGCGCCTTCCTCGTCCGCAAGAGCTCCTCCGGCCCCTGGCAGAAGACCGAGATCCCGGTACCGCTGAACTCCAGCCAGCGCACCAAGCTGGTCATGGACAAGTACAACAACGCGTATGCGATCTTCCCGTTCGGCCGGATCGCCGGTGCTTCGGCGGCCTCCGGACACACCGACTGGCGGATCCTGTTCGACGGCGCCGGGCTGAACGCCTTCGGCGAGGTAGTGATCGACGAGATGCGGATCGCGCAGGACGGGGTCCTGTCGGTCATGTACCAGGAGAAGTCCAGCGGTACGACACCCTCGGCGCTCCATGTCGTCGACTTCCGGCTGCCCGCGTGAGCGCAGCTCGTGGCGGTGGGCACGCCGGTAATGTGAGGGCCTGCCCGCCGCCCCTTGTCACCCTGGAGGTTCCTGCCTGATGGCTCATTCGGTGGGTATCAAGGACGTCGCCCGCGTCGCCGGTGTCTCGGTGGGCACCGTCTCGAACGTGATCAACCGGCCGGACACGGTCGCCTCCGAGACGCGGGCCCGCGTGCTGTCCGCCATAGACCGGCTCGGCTATGTCCGCAGCGAGTCGGCGCGGCAGCTGCGCGCCGGGCGCAGCCGGATCATGGGCCTGCTCGTCCTGGACATGGGCAACCCCTTCTTCGTGGACGTGGCCCGCGGCGCCGAGCGCGCCGCCCGCGACGCCGGTCTCGGCGTGATGGTCTGCAACAGCGCGCAGAGCCCGGGCGAGGAGGCCGAGTACCTGTCGCTGTTCGCCGAACAGCGGGTACGGGGCGTGCTGTTGACTCCCGCCGACGCGACCGGGCGGAACATCGAGACGTTCCGCCGGCACGGCATCCCGTTCGTGCTCGTCGACCGGGTCGCCGAGGTCGCCACCGAGTGCTCGGTCTCGGTCGACGACGTGGCGGGCGGCGCGCTGGCCGTGCGGCATCTGATCGACGCCGGACACCGCTCCATCGCGTACGTGAGCGGGCCGCCCGGACTGAACCAGGTCAGGGACCGGCGCACGGGCGCGCTGAACGCGCTGGCCGAGGCCGGCCTCGGCGCGGACTGCCTGCGCGAACTGCCCACCGAGCGGCTCGACGTGGCCGCGGGCCGCGACGCCGGCGCCCGGCTCCTCGGCCTCGCCGAGCGCCCGACCGCCGTCTTCTGCGCCAACGACCTGCTCGCGCTCGGCGTCCTCCAGGCCATGTTCGCGGCCGGCGTCTCCGTCCCCGACGACCTCGCGATCGTCGGCTACGACGACATCGAGTTCGCCGCCGCGGCCGCGGTCCCCCTCACCTCCGTTCGGCAGCCCGCCGTGACCATGGGCGCGCTCGCCGCGGAACTCCTCCTGGAGGAGACCGAGTCCGAGACGGCCCCGGTCCCGCACGAGCACCGAAGCGTCGTACTCCAGCCGGAACTCGTCGTACGCCGCTCCAGCCTGGCCCCGCGCTGATGACCATGTGCTGAACTGGCACCGAAAGGCCAGTTCGTACATCCTCGGGAGCCGCAGTGAGCGTCCGTTACCGTCAGCCCGGCGTCGTCCTCACCGACCGCCGCTTCACGGTGCCCCTCGACCACGACGACCCGGACGGGGAGACGATCGAGCTGTACGCCCGTGAAGTCGTCGCCAGCGACAAAGCCAAGGGTGACCTGCCCTGGCTGGTCTACCTTCAGGGCGGCCCCGGCTTCGGCGCCAACCGCTTCATCGGCAAGCAGGCCTGGCTCGGCCGCGCCCTCAAGGAGTACCGGGTGCTGCTGCTCGACCAGCGCGGCACCGGCAACTCGACGCCCGCCAACCGCCAGACGCTCCCGCTGCGCGGCGGCCCACGTGAACAGGCCGACTATCTCGCGCACTTCCGCGCCGGCTCCATCGTCCGCGACTGCGAGGCCATCCGCCCCGCGGTCACCGGCGGCGCCCCGTGGACGGTTCTCGGCCAGAGCTTCGGCGGCTTCTGCACGGTGGCCTATCTGTCGTACGCGCCCGAAGGCCTGCGCGCCGCCCTGATCACCGGCGGCCTGCCCTCCCTGGACGCGCACGCGGACGACGTCTACCGGGCCGCGTACCCGCGCATCGAGCGCAAGGTCGCCGCGCACTACGCCCGTTACCCGCAGGACATCGAGCGGGCCCGGCGGATCGCCGAGCACCTGCTGGCGCACGAGGTCGTCCTGCCGAACGGCTACCGGCTCACCGTCGAGGCCTTCCAGTCCCTCGGCATCGTCCTCGGCAAGAGCGACGGCAGCCACCGCCTCCACTACCTCCTGGAGGACGCCTTCGTCCGCACCCCGCAGGGCCCCGCCCTCTCCGACGCCTTCCAGGAGGAGGTACAGGGGCTGCTGTCGTTCGCGGGCCACCCGCTGTACGCGCTGGTCCACGAGGCCTGCTACGGCCAGGGCGCGGAGCCGACCGGCTGGGCCGCGGAGCGCGTGCGAGCCGAGTTCCCGCAGTTCGACGCGGCCAAGACCCTCGTGGGCGACGGGCCGCTGCTGTTCACGGGCGAGTCCGTGCACCCGTGGACGTTCGACTGCGATCCGGCCCTGCGCCCGCTGCAAGAGACGGCGGATCTCCTCGCCGAACGCACCGACTGGGCCCCGCTGTACGATCCCGCGCGCCTCGCCGCCAACGAGGTCCCCGTGGCCGCGGCCGTCTACCACGACGACATGTACGTCGACACCGAGCACTCGCTGGAGACGGCGGGCACCATCCGAGGTCTGCGTGCCTGGGTGACGAACGAGTTCGAGCACGACGGCGTACGAGCCGGCGGCCCGCGCGTACTGGACCGGCTGATCGCCCTGTCGCAGGACGAGGTCTGAACGACTGTCGCGGGCCCGGTTGTTGCTCGGGCGCATACGACCGGGCCCCAGTAATCTGCGAACCATGACGGAGCCGACGGACGACCAGCTCAAGCCCATGCCCGACGACTGGCAGCGCGCTCTCGCCGTGGTGGCCCACCCGGACGATCTCGAGTACGGCTGCTCGGCCGCGATCGCCGCGTGGACGGATGCGGGCCGGGAGGTCGCGTATGTGCTGGCGACCCGTGGTGAGGCGGGCATCGACACCCTGGACCCCGCCGAGTGCGGGCCGCTACGGGAGCGGGAGGAGCGGGCCAGCGCGGCCGTCGTCGGGGTGAGCGAGGTGGAGTTTCTGGACCACCGGGACGGGGTCGTCGAGTACGGGATCGCGCTGCGGCGGGACATCGCGGCGGCGATCCGCAAGTACCGGCCCGAACTGGTCATCACGCTCAACCACCGCGACACCTGGGGCGGGGTCGGCTGGAACACCCCGGACCATGTCGCCGTGGGCCGGGCCACGCTCGACGCCGCCGCCGACGCGGGGAACCGGTGGATCTTTCCCGAACTGACCGACCAGGGCCTCGAACCCTGGAACGGGGTCCGCTGGGTCGCGGTCGCCGGTTCGGCGAGCCCCACACATGCGGTGGACGCGACGCCGGGGCTGGAGCGGGCGGTACGGTCTCTTCTCGAACACCGCACGTACATCGAGGTGTTGACGGACGAGGACCCTGAGACGTACGTACGTGGCTTCCTGATCGGCTACGCGCAGGAGTTGGGCGAACGCTTCGGCGGGAAGCCGGCCGTGGCCTTCGAGCTGTTCGGCCGGTAGCTGTCCGGCCGGTAGGTCTCAGGCGGCCACGGTCAGCGGGCCGAGGGCGCGGAGCGGGTTGACGACGCTGCCGTCGGGGAGGAGTTCGCCGGTGTCGTCGAAGACGATGGTTCCGTTGCACAGCCGGTACCAGCCCTGCTCGGGGTGGGCGGACACGATCACGGCGGCGTGGTGGTCGGGGCTCTCGGCGGTGGGGCACGGGGTCTGGTGGGTGCACATGACGCTCTCCTCGGGTTCGTGGGGCTCGTAATTTTTGGTTCGTATCTCTGTAGTAGCGGAGCTTGTTTTCTTCTGTATGTGGAGACCCCCACAAGGCCGGAAACTCATCGGTGAGTTTTCGTTCGGTGAAGGGGAGTTGGATGTCCGAGCGGGGGAGCCGGACGGGTCGGAGCGGGCCCGACGTAGGCTTGATGGCATGCACGACCATCCCCTCGACCTGCACGATCTCCGCGCGGACTGCACCCGCTGCTTCGGCCTGTGCTGTGTCGCGCTGCCCTTCTCGGCCTCGGCGGACTTCCCGGTCGACAAGGAGGCGGGGAAGCCCTGTTCCCACCTGCGCACCGACTCCCGCTGCGGCATCCACACCGAACTGCGGCAGCGCGGCTTCACTGGCTGCACGGTCTACGACTGCTTCGGCGCCGGGCAGCGGGTCTCGCAGACCACCTTCGGCGGGGAGGACTGGCGGACGGGGACGCGGGAGCAGGCCCGGCGGATGTTCGACGTCTTTCCGGTCGTACGGCAACTCCATGAGCTGCTCTGGTACCTGACGGAGGCGCTGACCCTGCCCGCCGCCCGTCCCGTCCACGCCGACCTCCGCCGACTGCTCGGGGAGACCGAGCGGCTGGCCCGTCAAACCCCGGAGGAACTGGGCGAGTTGGACGTGGCCGCGCACCGGCAGAAGGTCAACGTGCTCCTGCTGCGGACGAGTGAGCTGGTGCGGGCGGGTACCCGTGGCCGCAAGAAGGACCGCCGGGGCGCCGACCTCATGGGCGCCCGCCTCAAGGGAGCCGATCTCAAGGGCGCCAACCTGCGCGGCGCCTACCTCATCGCCGCCGACCTGACCGGCGCCGACCTGCGGGGCGCGGACCTCATCGGCGCGGATCTCCGCGACGCCGACCTGACGGACGCGGACCTGACCGGCGCCTTCTTCCTGACCCAGCCGCAGCTCAACTCGGCCCGGGGCAGCGCGAGTACGAGGCTGCCGGGGACGGTCACCCGCCCCGAGCACTGGACCGCGTAGCTCTGAGGACCGGCCGTCGCCTGCAGTACCTCTGAAAAGAGCCTGACGTGGTTGGCGTGAGCCTCGATCTTCGGTAGGTTAGGCAAGGCTTACCTAAGGGAGGTTTGGGATGGGTGACCGTCATACCTGGACCGCCGTGCCGGCAACGGCACAGCGGGCCCGCTCCGTGCTCGCCACGGCATGGTCCTGCGCGGTGACCGCCGAGTGCGGCCGCGAGGAGTTCATCGGCGTCCACACCGTCGCCGAGGACGGCCGCGTGCTGCTGCGCCTGCCGGACGACAGCCTGCTCACCACGGCCGCGATCTGCGCGCCGCGCGGCGAGCCGTCCGCCGTCCTCGAGTTCGCCGACGTGGCGCCCGTCCCGGTACGCAACCGCATCCGCGCCCGGCTCTGGATGGCCGGCTGGTTCGCGCCCGACGAGGGCCACCTGACGTTCACCCCGACCCGCATCGTGATGCGCGACTCCGGCGGGGCGGTCGTGGTCGACCGCGACGAGTACGCCCGCGCCGAGCCCGACCCGCTGGCCACCGCCGAGGCCCGGCTGCTGACCCACCTCGCAGACGCCCACCCGGACGCCGTCGAGCGGCTCACCCGCCTGGTCGAGCCCGACAGCCTGCACGGCGCGGTACGCGTCCAGCCGCTCGCCGTCGACCGGCACGCGCTGACCCTGCGCATCGAGCGCTCGCGCGGCCACGGCGACGTACGACTGCCCTTCCACCGTCCCGCAGACGACCTCGGCCAGCTGACGGAACGTATGCACATCCTCCTGTCCCAGGCGAGTGCCGGAACCTGCCCCCGCACGCTACAGAGGCAGCGCACAGACGGCGACGGGTGAGGCGAACGGCTCGCCCGCGAGCCGGAGTTCGCCCGACTTCTCGTCGACGTGGAAGACGCTGACCGTGCTCGACTTCTGGTTCGAGGCGAACAGCAGGTTCCCGTCCGGCGAGAAGGCGATGTGACGCGGGAAGTCCCCGCGCACCGGCACGATGTCCAGCAGACGCAGCCGGGCCCCGTCGGCCTCGACGGCGTACCGGGTCAGGCTGTTGTGGCCCCGGTTGGCGAGATAGGCGTACGAGCCCTTGGGCGTGACCAGCAGTTGCGACGGGTAACTCGTGCCCCCGCCCGTGCCCGTGGACTGCGGATCGCCCGGCGTCAGCCGTCCCGTCGCCGGGTCGTAGGCGCACACGGTGACCGTGTTGTCGAGTTCGTTCGCCAGATAGGCGAAGCGGCCCCCGGGGTGGAAGGTGAGATGCCGCGGACCCGCGCCCGGGCGCGTGCGTGCCTGCGAGACCGGGCGGAGGGTGCCCGCGGATTCGTCCAGGCGGTACGTGTAGACCGTGTCCGTGCCCAGATCGACCGCGAGCACATGGCCGCCGTCCGGGCTGGTGATGAACTGGTGCGCGTGCGGCCCGTCCTGGCCGGGGCCGGGCGGCGGGCTGGAGTGCGTGACCAGATCCGTCCGCTCGCCGAGCGCGCCCGAGGCCTCGATGGGGTGCACCGCCACGCTGCCGGACCCGTAGTTGGCGCTCAGCAGCCAGCGCCCGCCCGGGTGTACGGACAGGTGAGCCGGGGCCGCGCCACCCGTGGAACGGGTGCCAAGTACCTTGTTTTGACCGCGAGTTGAGAGCTGGACGGCCGTCACGCCGCCGTCCTCGCGCTCATTGACGGCGTAGAGCGTACGGCCGTCCGGGTGCGCCGCGAGATAGGACGGGTCGCCGACGCCGGTGAGGGTTCCCTCGCCGGTGATACGGCCCGTCGTGGTGTCGTACGTCGCGAGTCCGATGCCGGTGCCGCCGCCCTCGACCGAGGTGTACGTGCCGAGGAACAGGGGGCGGGGGCCGGTGGGGC
>NZ_JAAKZX010000074.1 GCF_011045025.1 Streptomyces ureilyticus | reverse complement strand
CGCCCCCACCGACCCGACCACCGAACCGTCCTCCCCCTCCGACTCCGGCGGCAGCGGCGGAGGTGGAGGCAGCACCGGCGGAGGCGGCTCCGGCAACGGAGGCAGCCTCGGCGACGTGGTCGACGACGTCGTCGACCCGGTCACCGACACGGTGGGGGGTCTTCTGGGCGGGGTCCTTGGGTGACCCGTCCGCTCGCCGGCCGCCGGTCGACGCCGACAGCACCGCGTTCGACACCACCAGAGATCTCCCGGACGTCCCCGACCTCGCCGAACTCCCCGACATCCCCTACCTCGCCGACGTCCCCGACATCCCGGCGGCGGCCACGACCGCACATCGTCGTCCCGTCCCTCGTCCTGCTGGCGCTGGCCTGCGTCCTCATGCTCGGCGGTTACGTACGAGGGGACTACGCCGCCGACCACCGCACCCACCCGCTGGTCGCGGACGGTGACGTACCGCGGAGCGTCCTCAACGGCGGGCCGATCGTCGACGCCACCGGCGAACAGCCCCACGCCCACACCACACCCGACCGCACCATCGTGCTGACCTTCGACGACGGCCCGGACCCGACCTGGACCCCGAAGGTCCTCGACGTGCTGCGTGAGCACCGGGTGCCGGGCACGTTCTTCGTCACGGGCACCCAGACGTCGCGGCATCCGGGCCTGGTCGAGGAGATGGTGGAGGGCGGGCACGAGATCGGGCTGCACACGTTCGGGCACCCCGACCTCGCGTACAAGGACGCGGCGGGCATCGACCGCGAGATGGCCCAGGGGCAGCTCGCGCTGGCGGGTGCGGCCGGGATCCACAGTTCGCTGTTCCGGCCGCCGTACTCCTCGAAGAACGACGCTCTCGACAACGCCTCCTGGCCGGTGGTCGAGCGGCTCGGCGAGCAGGGCTATCTCGTCGCATTCATCGACCGGGACACCGAGGACTGGAAGCGGCCGGGGGCCGACAAGATCGTCGACGCGGCCGTGCCCAAGGGCGACGACGGGGCGATCGTCCTGCTGCACGACTCGGGCGGCGACCGCTCCCAGACCGTCCAGGCCCTGGACCGGCTGATCCCTCAACTCAAGGCGCGCGGCTACCGGTTCACCACAGTCGCCGACGCCGCCGGGTCCGGCCCGCTGAACCAGCCCGCGTCCGGCACCGAGCTGTGGCAGGGGCGCGCCTTCGTGGCCGCGGTGGTCCTCTCCGAGTGGGCGCTGCCCGCGATGGCCGGTCTGCTCGCCGTCGTCGGTGTCCTGGTGCTGGGCCGGTTCCTGGCGATGCTCGTCCTCGCCCGGCGCCACGCCCGGGCCCGCCGCAGAGCGGACTTCACCTGGGGAGACGGCAAGGCGGTCACCGAACCGGTGAGCGTGATCATCCCCGCGTACAACGAGAGCGAGTGCATCGCCGACACCGTGCGCTCCCTCGCCGCCAGCGACCATCCCATCGAGATCATCGTGGTCGACGACGGTTCGACGGACGGCACCCCCGAGATCGCCGCCGCCCTCGACCTGCCGAACGTCACGGTCCTCACCCAGCTCAACAGCGGCAAGGCCACCGCCCTCAACACCGGGATCGCGCACGCCCGTCACGACCTGATCGTGATGATGGACGGCGACACGGTCTTCGAAGCGGACACCGTACGGCAGCTGGTGCAGCCCTTCGCCGATCCGGCCGTCGGCGCGGTCGCGGGCAACGCCAAGGTCGGCAACCGCACCACCATGATCGGCCGCTGGCAGCACATCGAGTACGTGATGGGCTTCAACCTCGACCGCCGCATGTACGACCTGCTGCGCTGCATGCCCACCATCCCGGGCGCCATCGGCGGGTTCCGCCGCGTGGCGCTCGAGGAGGCCGGGCGGATGAGCGACGACACGCTCGCCGAGGACACCGACATCACCATGGCCCTGCACCGGGCGGGCTGGCAGGTGGTGTACGAGGAGAAGGCGCTCGCGCACACCGAGGCCCCGGGTTCGCTCGGCGAGCTGTGGCGCCAGCGCTACCGGTGGTCGTACGGCACCATGCAGGCGATGTGGAAGCACCGCGGCGCACTGCGCGACAGCGGGCACTCCGGGCGTTTCGGCCGGGTCGGGCTGCCGCTGGTCACCGTCTTCATGGTGCTGGCCCCACTGCTCGCCCCGCTCATCGACCTCTTCGCCCTCTACGGCTTCTTCTTCATGGACCCGGCGGGTACGGCCCTGGCCTGGTGCACGGTGCTCGGCATCCAGGCCGCCTGCGCCGCGTACGCCTTCCGCCTCGACGGCGAACGGCTGCGGGAACTGTGGGCGCTCCCCTTCCAGCAGCTGGTCTACCGGCAGTTGATGTACCTCGTACTCATCCAGGCCTGCCTCACCGCGATCAGCGGCGGCCGGCTGCGCTGGCAGAAGCTGCGCAGGACGGGGGAGGTCGGCGCACGCGTCATGGCGAAGGGCGACGACGACGGGCCGGCGTCGGCGTCGGCGACTTCGCTCGGCTCGGCGGCCTCGCTCGGCAGCATCCCGGGCCAGCGGACCGCGGACACGGCACCGTCCACACCTCCGGCCCGCCCCGCCGGACGCGACCGCTACCTCGACCTCCTCCGCTCCTTCGCCCTGATCCGCGTCGTCACCTACCACACCTTCGGCTGGGCCTGGCTGACGCTCGTCTTCCCCTCGCTCGGGGTGATGTTCGCGCTGGCGGGCTCGCTGATGGCGCGCTCACTCAGCAGGCCCGCGCTGTCCGTGATCCGCGGCAGGATGCGGCGCCTGCTCATCCCGTTCTGGGTGTTCGCCGCCGTCGCGGTCTGCTGGATGCTGGCGCGCGGCTGGAGCCCCGTAGAGCTGCCGCGGCTGCTGCTGTGGGTGGTACCGCTGGGCGATCCGCCGGGCAGCGAGTGGGGCGAGCAGCTGACCGGGCCGCTCTGGTACGTACGGGCCTACCTCTGGTTCGTGCTCCTCTCCCCCGTCCTGCTGTGGGCCTGGCGGCGCGCCCCGCTCCCGCTCCTCGGGGGCTTTCTGGCGCTGGCCGCGATCAGTCAGTACGAACTGGTGGAGCTGCCGGTCCTGGTCGGCTCGGCCCTCACCGACTTCGGTGTCTTCGGCGCCTGCTGGCTGCTCGGCTTCGCCCACCAGAACGGTTCGCTGGACGCGCTGCGGGCCCGTACCGTCTGCGCGGGCTCGGCGCTGCTGCTGGCGGCCGGCGGCTGGTTCACGTTCACGCACCCCACGGACCAGGGCTACGACCTGGGCTCGATCCCGCTCGGCCAGGCCCTGTGGTCGCTGGGCTTCGTGCTCCTCCTCATGCGGTTCAGGCCACGCTCCCTGCCCCGATGGCCGTGGCTCGACAAACTGGTCCGGCTCTTCAACGCCCGTGCCGTCACGATCTACCTGTGGCACGAGGTCGCGCTGATCCTCGCCGTGGCGCTGACCGACCGGATGTGGCAGGTGCCGTTCCTGGAGCAGCATCTGCCGCTGGGTTCGGACTGGTTGCTGTTCCTCCTGGTCTGGCCGCTGCTCGCCGCGGCGATCCTGACGGTCGGCTGGGCCGAGGATCTCGCTTCCCGGAAGCGGCCGCACCCGTGGCCCACGAAACCACCGGAGCCGCCGAACAAGGCCTCGATCGCCGCCTCCGGGCCCTCGTCATCCGGCGGATCGTCGAGTGCCCGAACGCCTGACCGCAAAGTGGCAGACTGCTCGCATGACGACTCACAAGAACCTGCTCGGCGGCCCTGACCCCACGCACCTGCCGGAGAACGAAGACGCGTACCGCATGCTGGGCGAGGAGTCCCTCGCACCGGCCGAGGTCGCGGCGAAGCACCCCACGTTCTCGCTGGCCTGGGCCATGCTCGCCGACGACGCCTTTGAGGCGGGGCGCGTGGTGGAGTCGTACGCGTACGCACGCACCGGTTACCACCGCGGGCTCGACCAGCTGCGCCGGTCCGGGTGGAAGGGGCATGGGCCCATTCCCTGGGACCATCGCGCGAACCGCGGCTTCCTGCGGTGCCTTGCTGCGCTCGCTCGCGCGGCCGACTCGGTCGGCGAGAAGGACGAGGCGGAACGGTGCTGGCAGTTTCTGCAGGACAGCAGCGCCGAGGCCTACGCGGCGCTCAAGCGGTAACAGTTACCCGGCGTCGGGGTGGGTGTCGCGGGGGCTTCTTTCCCCAGCCCCGCCCCTTCCCGGCTGTATCAATGTGCGGCTCCGCCGCGTGGGAGGGCTGCGCCCCCAGGCCCCCCATAAGGGGGTGGGGGACAGGTTGCGTCTCGGCCGCGGGCCCGTAATGGCTGGTCGCGCCCACGCGGCGGAGCCGCAAAGTGACACAGGCCCGCGCCCCTTACGGGGCGCCCCCTCGCCCGCGCCCGCAGATCGTCCGACCAGTAGGGTCATGCCGTGCATAACGAAGACATCACGCTGACCGCGGGCGACGCGGAGGTGACCGTGCGGCCGGGGAACGGCGGGCGGGTCGGTGGGCTGCGGGTCGGCGGGCTTGAACTGCTGCGCCAGGGTGGGAAGTTCGGGAGCTTTCCGATGGTGCCCTGGTGTGGGCGCCTGAGGGACGGGCGGTTCCTCAACGGGGCCACCGTGCATCAACTGCCCCTCAACTCCCCGCCGCACGCCATCCACGGCACCACCCGCGACGGAGCCTGGCGGACGGCGCGTACGAGCGCGAACGAGGCCGTCATCACGTACGACCTCGTCGAACCCTGGCCGTACGCGGGCCGCGTCACGCAGGTCTTCTCGCTGGCCGAGGACGCGCTGACGCTGACCATGTCCGTGGAGACGTACGACGACTCCTTTCCGGCGCAGATCGGCTGGCACCCGTGGTTCAACCGGAACCTCGGCGGTGACGACGTACGCATCGACTTCTCGGCCGCCTGGCAGGAGGAGCGTGGCGACGACCATCTGCCCACGGGGCGGCGGCTCGACCCGAAACCGGGGCCGTGGGACGACTGCTTCGGGATGCCCGGCGGCGTCGACGTGACCCTGACCTGGCCGGGACAGCTGGAGCTCAAGGTGGCCAGCCGCGAGGAGTGGGTCGTCGTGTACGACGAGCAGGAGGCGGCCGTGTGCGTGGAGCCGCAGACCGGTCCGCCCAACGGGCTCAACACCCTGCCCCGGCTGGTCACCCCGATCGAGCCCCTGGAAGCCACGACCACGTGGTCCTGGCGACGGCTCTGAGCCAGGGCATCTGGACCTGGTGGCGGGCGGCTCTAAGCTGGCGAGCATGACGGACGTACGCGGCACGCTGCTGCAGCAGATCAAGGACAAGGCCGTGGTGCACGGCAAGGTGACCCTCTCCTCGGGTCTGGAGGCCGACTACTACGTGGACCTGCGCCGCGTCACCCTCGACGGCGAGGCCGCCCCGCTCGTCGGCCAGGTCCTCCTCGACCTGACGGACGGGCTCGAATACGACGCCGTGGGCGGGCTCACCATGGGCGCCGACCCGGTGGCCGCGTCGATGCTGCACGCGGCCGCCGCGCGCGGGCGGCGGCTCGACGCGTTCGTCGTCCGCAAGGCCGCCAAGGCGCACGGCCTGCAACGCCGCGTCGAGGGACCGGACATCAAGGGCCGCCGGGTGCTGGTCGTCGAGGACACCTCCACCACCGGCGGCTCCCCGCTGACCGCCGTCGAGGCGGTACGGGAGGCCGGGGCCGAGGTGGTCGCCGTAGCGACGATCGTCGACCGGGCCACGGGCGCCGCCGAGAAGATCCAGGACGGCGCCGGGGTGCCCTACCTCTTCGCGTACTCGAAGGACGAACTGGGCCTGGACTGACGGGTCCGGACTGATGGGCCTGGACTGACGGGTCCAGACTGACGGGTCCGGACTGAACTGAGAGGCGCTCACGGGGAGTTGTCCACAGGGGCCCGCGGCCCGGTACGGGAGTTGTCCACAGGCTCGGGCGGCGTGGCTGGATCATCCGGCCAATTCTGGAAAGATGGGGACGACGATGACGTCGCCCCCTAGGTCAGGGCTGTAAAGCAGAACCCCACCCGCACATACAAGGAGCGGACAATGGCCATCGCAACCCCCGAGGTCTACAACGAGATGCTCGACCGGGCAAAGGCAGGCAAGTTCGCCTACCCGGCCATCAACGTGACCTCGTCGCAGACCCTGCACGCTGCGCTGCGCGGCTTCGCGGAGGCCGAGAGCGACGGCATCATCCAGATGTCCACCGGTGGTGCGGAGTTCCTGGGCGGCCAGCACAGCAAGGACATGGTCACCGGCGCGGTCGCGCTGGCCGAGTTCGCGCACATCGTCGCCAAGAAGTACGACATCACGGTCGCCCTGCACACGGACCACTGCCCGAAGGACAAGCTCGACGGGTACGTACGCCCGCTGCTGGCCGTCTCCGAGGAGCGCGTGGCGCGCGGCGAGAACCCGCTGTTCCAGTCCCACATGTGGGACGGCTCGGCGGAGACCCTCGCCGACAACCTCACGATCGGCCAGGAGCTCCTGGAGCGCGCCCGCGCCGCGAAGATCATCCTCGAGGTGGAGATCACCCCGACGGGCGGCGAGGAGGACGGCGTCTCGCACGAGATCAACGACTCGCTGTACACGACGGTCGACGACGCGATCCGTACGGCCGAGGCGCTCGGCCTGGGCGAGAAGGGCCGCTACTTGCTGGCCGCGTCGTTCGGCAATGTGCACGGCGTGTACAAGCCGGGCAACGTCGTGCTCCGCCCCGAGCTGCTCAAGGAGCTGAACGAGGGCGTCGGCGCCAAGTACGGCAAGGCCGCCCCGTTCGACTTCGTCTTCCACGGCGGCTCCGGTTCCACGGCGCAGGAGATCGCGACCGCGCTGGAGAACGGCGTCGTCAAGATGAACATCGACACGGATACGCAGTACGCCTTCACGCGTCCCGTCGTCGACCACATGTTCAAGAACTACGACGGCGTCCTGAAGGTCGACGGCGAGGTCGGCTCCAAGAAGCTGTACGACCCGCGGACGTGGGGCAAGGCCGCCGAGGCGTCCATGGCCGCGCGTGTCCTGGAGGCCTGCCAGAACCTCCGGTCGACCGGCACGAAGATCAAGTAAAGCGCGCGTCGACCAAGTAAGGCGCCCGTTGATCAAGTAGGGCGTACTTTTCGGACGGTCCGGGACCCTGTGGGGTGCCGGACCGTTCCGTATGCTCCGGTTATGGCTGCCCCTCCCGAGGAGAACCAGCAGGACACAGGCGTCAGGATCGGCACCCCCGCGGGGAGATGGATCCTGCTGACCACGGTGCTCGGTTCGAGCATGGCGTTGCTGGACTCGACGGTCGTGAACGTCGCGCTGCCGCGCATCGGCCGCGACCTCGACGCCGATCTCGCCGCCCTCCAGTGGACCGTCAACGCGTACACGGTCACCCTCGCGGGCCTGATCCTCCTCGGCGGCGCCCTCGGCGACCGCTTCGGGCGCCGGAAGATCTTCGTCATCGGCGTGATCTGGTTCGCGGTGGCGTCGCTGCTGTGCGGCATCGCGCCGAACGCCCCCGCGCTCGTCGCGGCCCGCGCCCTTCAGGGCATCGGCGGCGCGCTGCTCACCCCCGGCTCGCTCTCCCTCATCCAGGCCTCCTTCCACCCCGACGACCGGGGCAAGGCCGTGGGGCTGTGGTCGGGGTTCGGCGGCGTCGGCGCCGCGGTCGGCCCCTTCGTCGGCGGCTGGCTGGTGGACGGCCCCGGCTGGCGCTGGGTGTTCCTGCTCAACGTCCCCCTCGCGCTGCTGTGTGCGCCGATCGCCCTGCGCCACGTACCGGAGTCGAAGGACGGGCGGAAGCACGCGCGCGGATTCGACGTACTCGGCGCGGCCCTCGGCGCGCTCGCCCTCGCCCTGGTGACGTACGCCCTGATCGAGGCCGCCAGCGGCACGCTGATCGTCACCGGGACGGCTGCCGCGGGGGTCGTGGCGGGCATCGCCTTCGTGTACGTCGAGCGGAAGCGGGACGATCCGATGATGCCGCTCGACATCTTCGCGTCCCGCCAGTTCACGGCGGTCAATCTGGTGACCCTGTGTGTGTACGCGGCCTTCGGCGGTTTCTTCTTCCTCGCAGCGCTCCAGTTGCAGGTCGTCTCCGGCTACTCGGCGCTCGGCGCCGGTACGGCACTGCTGCCCATCACCGTCCTGATGCTGCTCCTGTCGGCCCGCGCCGGGGACCTGGGCCGTCGCATCGGCCCGCGCATTCCGCTCACGGTGGGCCCGCTGCTGTGCGCGGCGGGGATGCTGCTGATGCTGCGGGTGGGCACGGACGCGTCGTACGTCATGGACGTCCTGCCCGCGCTGCTGGTGCTGGGCCTCGGCATGGTCACCCTGGTCGCACCACTGACGGCGACGGTACTGGCCTCGGTTGACGCCTCCCGCGCGGGCCTGGCCAGCGGCATCAACAACGCGGCGGCCCGCGCGGCGGGCCTGATAGCGGTCGCGGCGTTGCCGCTGGCCGCGGGGATGGGGGCGGAGGCGTATCGCTCGCCTGCCGCATTCGACGATGCGTTCACGCGGGCGATGCCGTTGTGCGCCGCGGTCGTGCTGGTGGGCGGGATTGTCGCCTTCACGGCGGTGCGGCGACCGGCGCCGGATTGCCGACGGCCCGAGTGCAAGACCCACGGGAGCGTTACGGCTCCGCCGCTGGAGAGGGGTTCCGGCAAGTCCGGCACGTGAGGGGCGTGCGTGGTGCGTCCCGTAAGGGGCCGCAGGGCTGCATCGGTTTGCGGCTCCACCGCGCGGGCGCAACCAGCGCCCCTCTAGGCGCGCGGGGCTGCATCGGTTTGCGGCTCCGCCGCGCGGGCGCGGGGAACTGCGCGACCAGCCACTACGGGCCCGCGGCCGAGACATGACCGGTCATCCCACCCCTATGGAGGGCCTGGGGGCGCAGCCCCCAGTTTCGGGAAGGGGCGGGGCTGGGGAAAGAAGCCGCCGGGACGCCCACCCCGACGCCCGGGTGAACCGAGTACCCAGCGAGCCCCGCGGAGCGGCTAGCGTCGCCGGCGAAGCAGGCGCCCCACCACGATGGCCGAGGCCACGACGATCGCGGCAGCCGGCGCGGCCCAGCGCAAGGCCGCGCTGCCGGACACGGCCTCGGGCGCCGGCACCGGCGCATACCGCCCACGCGGCGGCGCGTGATCGACCTCCTCCGCGCTCCGCCCGATCATCGTCCGCCGAGCATGCGCGGCCTCGGCCGGAGGCTCCCCGTCCTCGTCCTCCTCCTCGAACCCGCCCTCGAAGTCGTCCTCGGCGAACGGAGCGAGCGAGGGCGGCGGAACCTCCGTCTCGTAGACGGAGGGTTCCTCGGCAGCCACGGCCTCGCCGTCCCGGGCGCCTTCGGGCGGCGCGATCGCCGAGTCGGAGCCGGAACTCGGCTCGGCGGCCGCGTCCGGACCGGCAGAGTCGGACACCGCCTCCGCCTCACCAGCACCCTCGGCCTCACCAACTGCCTCCGGCTCAGCAGAAGCCTCACCAAAAGCCTCCGCCGAACCGCCAGAGGCCTCCGCCAAGTTCTCCGCGAACCGGCTCAGCAACCGCGCACCCGCCGAAGCCACCGCATCCGACGCCAGCTCAGTAACCCGCCCGTCCCCCGAAGCCGTCCCCCCGAAGGCCAGCACCGAGCCCCCCTCAGCCGAGCGGAGCGACAACGTGAGGGCGAGTTTCACCGAGCCGCTCCCGCGGGCTTCGGCGGCGTCGCCTTCGACGGCGTACGAACCGTCGTCCTGTCCGGCGACCCGGAGCGTTCCGCGGTAGGTGATGCTGTGACTGCCGACGCGTACCTTCAGGCGTCCGGAGACGGGCTCCGTTCCCGCGTCCTGCTGAAGCCCGGGCACCGCCCGGGCCACCCGCGCGGGATCGGCGAGCGCTTCCCGGAGACGTTCGACGGGAACCGGAACGAACACCTCATGCTCCATGTCGGCCGAGCCTACCCAGCATGGCCCGTTCCGCACCCATGTATCAGCGCATTCGGTTCAGCCCGCGTACCGCGGATGCACCAGCGTCGACGCGGGCAGGCCCGGCACCCGGGTACGTTCCGCCGCCCGCGCCGCCCCGGGCAGGGACAGCACCGGTGCCGTACGGGACGCGAGGACGAAGCCCCAGTCGCGCGGCGCCCCCGCCGGTCCGCTCGTACGGTCGGGCCCGGCCGCGAACCCAGAGTCCCGGCCGCCCACCCGGTACGGCACGGTCCGCAGCCCCGCCGCCCGCAGCGTCGCGTCCACCGTCCAGAACACCCGCGGCCGGGACGCCACAGGCCCCGCGTGCACGACGAGCCGCCCGCGCTCCGCGAGGACCCGCCGCGCGAGCCCGTAGAACTCCTGCGAGTACAGCTTCGTACTGGCCGTGATCCCGGGATCCGGCAGATCCGAGATCACCACGTCGTACGTGTCCGAGGTCTCCCGCAGCCACACGAACGCGTCCGCGTGCAGGACACGCACCCGCGGATCCCCGAACGCGTCCTCGTTCAGCGCGGACAGCGCCGGGTCGGTGCGTGCCAACCGCACGACGGCCGCGTCGAGTTCGGCCACATCGACCCGCCGTACGCCCGTGTGCCGCAGCACTTCGCGTACGGCGAGCCCGTCCCCGCCGCCGAGGACGAGCACGCGCGCGTGCGGGCCGCTTTCCATCGCCGGGTGCACCAACGCCTCGTGATAGCGCCGTTCGTCGCGCCCGCTGACCCGTAGCCGCCCGTCGAGGAACAGGCTGAGCGAACGCCCGTCGGAGCCGCCCGTGAGGACGATCTCCTGTACGTCCGTGTGCAGCGCCACCCGGACGTCGTGGCCGTACACCGCCTGCCGCGCGGCCCGTTCGAAGTCGTCGACGTGGACGGCGGCGGAGCCGAGCAGCCCGAGGACGACGAGGTTGGCGACGACGAGCAGCCGGCGTCCGCGGCGGGTCAGATCCTGCCGGAACAGGCCGAGTACGAGTGCGCCGCCCGCGATCGCGTTGACGGCTCCGGTGATCAGCGCACCCGTCAACTGGCCGAGCAGGGGCAGGAGCAGGAAGGGGAAGGCGAGTCCGCCGACCAGCGCGCCCACGTAGTCCGCGGCGAACAGGTCCGCGACCGCGCCGCCCGCGTCCTGCCGTCTGATCCGCTGGATCAGCTCCATCAGCAGGGGCACTTCGGCGCCGATGAGCAGTCCGATCACCAGTGAGAAGACGACGAGCAGATGACGGGAGCCGCCCTCCCACGCCCCGCCCCAGTGGCCGGTCCAGGCGAAGGCGGCGTACAGGGCCATCGCGCTGCAGCCGCCGACCAGCGCGAGCAGCGCCTCGATCGCGCCGAAGCCGGCTGCGGCGTGGTGGCGCAGGCGTTTGGCGACGAGTGAGCCGATGCCCATCGCGAAGACCATGACCGAGAGGACGACGGAGGCCTGGGTGACGGAGTCGCCCATCAAGTAGGAGGCGAGGGCTACGAGTTCCAGTTCGTAGACGAGTCCGCAGGCTGCGCAGACGAAGACACCAGCTAGCACCAGGGCGCGGCCTGTGGCTGCTTTGACCGGCAGCCGCGGTCGGCCGCCCAGGCCGCCGTCCAGGGGCGGTGCACCGGGCGGAGCCGGGGGGTGCGGGTCGATCACCCCGGTCACGGTACGTCACGTCTGCGGCGCGCTGGGTCACTCACACGTGTGGAGTTTCCGCCTGTTTCGTTTGCGGCCGCGGGTAGTTGTGGGCTGGCGGAGCCGCAGATTGACACAGCCCCGCGCCCCTGAACGGGCGCACCTCCCCGACCCTGCCTTCAGGCCGGAGCCGCCACCCTTACCCCAACTCTCGTCCTTGTCGCCACCAGTTGGCCGTCCTGGGGATACGCATGCCAAGTCCTCCAGTGGACCTGGCCCTCGTGGTGTTGGGCCAGTAGGGCTGTGAAGGCGTGGGGGTTGCCGGGGAAGACTCCTGCCAGGCCGTGGGGGTGGTCGGAGACCAGGGCCAGGAGTTCCTGGGCGCGGCCCGCGAAGGAGCCGCGTGACAACGTTTCTACTCGAGCCGCGAACTCGTACTCCCACTCGCCTACGCGTTTGGCGACGCCCAGTGGCAGGGGAGTGCTGCTGCCGGGGATGCAGGCGACGGTCTCCGAACAGGCGCCGTTCTGCTCTTCCAGGAGGACCTGGTGCGAGGCGCCGAGGAGTCTCAACTGGAGCTTCGCGCCGGACAGTTCGAGGTCGAGGGTCGCGAGCGCGGGGAGCGGCTCGCGTCCCAGGGCCCAGGCGAGGTCGGCCGCGCGCGTGTCGGTATAGGCGGTGTTGAGATTCGTGAGCATGGGTCGGCTCCGCTGGCACGCAAAGGGTGAGTGGGTCCGTCGCACCCCGGCCGGCGCCGGGGAATCGCCCGGTCTGCCTGCTCAGAAGGATGTGTCGGGGGCTGCGTCGGATTAGCAGGGAATCATGAAAAGCGCTTCTGCCAAAGCAGTTTTACCCACCTTCGTGCGATTTCCATCCATACGAGGGCTCTACAGCTCACCAGTTCAACTGGGTAGTGCGCCCCCGGCTCCCGAGTGCGCCGCGCACTCCAACTGCCAAGCGCCCGGCGGGACATGTACACACAGCGAGGCGTCCGCCGGAAAGTGTGACACTTTGGCGCTGAATGTCACACTTCGGCGGACGCCTCATGGTGCCGGACGGCCCGGATGCGGTTCCCCCGCGGACCAGCTGCCCCGTGTCAGCTGCCTCCGCCGCCGCATCCTCCCCCGCCGCCCCCGCAGGACGACCCGCCTCCGCAGGACGAGCCGCCGCTGCACGACGAACCCCCGTGGTAACCGCCGCCGCCCGAGGTCCACCAGCTGCCGCCGCGCCTGGAACCGCTGTGCGCACGCGAGCGCGACCTCCTGCTGTCCCTATTCGCGACGATCAGAACAGCGATGACGACCACTGCAGCGATCAACGCCAGGATGATGCCGAAGCTCATGGCGTCACCCTCCTTTCGTTCCCCCGAAGCGACCCCCATGGGCGTTGCTTCTCACTTGTGTTTCGGTCTGCTTCCTTGCTGTTCCCGCTTGCTTCTTTCCGGCTTCCTTCTTGCGTGAGAGGGGGATGCCCCCGGCCATCAGAGCTCAAGCCGGAGTTGAGCAACTCCAGAGGTTGCGCGCAGGATGGCCGCCATGACCTCCACCGCGCGCCCGCTCCTGAACCGCCGTCTCGCCGAGTTCGGGACGACGATCTTCGCCGAGATGTCCGCCCTGGCCCTGAGCACCGGCTCCATCAACCTCGGCCAGGGCTTTCCCGACACCGACGGCCCCGAGGAGATCCGCGAGGCGGCCGTACGGGCGCTGCGCGACGGCCGCGGCAACCAGTACCCGCCGGGCCCCGGCATCCCCGAGCTGCGCACGGCGATCGCCGCACATCAGGAGCGCCGGTACGGGCTCACGTACGACCCCGACACCGAGGTCCTCGTCACGGCGGGCGCGACGGAGGCGATCGCGGCCGCGCTGCTCGCCCTGCTGGAGCCCGGCGACGAGGTGATCGCGCTCGAGCCGTACTACGACTCGTACGCGGCCTGCATCGCGATGGCGGGCGGCACCCGCGTCCCTGTGACACTGCGCCCGCACGAGAGCTCGTTCCGACTGGACCTGGACGAGCTGCGCGACGCGGTCACCGACCGCACCCGCCTCCTGCTGATCAACACCCCGCACAACCCCACCGGCACGGTCCTCACCCGCGAGGAACTCACCGCGATCGCGGCACTCGCCGTGGAACGCGACCTCCTCGTGGTCACCGACGAGGTCTACGAACACCTGGTCTTCGACGACGCCGAACACATCCCGCTCGCGACCCTGCCGGGCATGCGCGACCGCACGGTCACCATCGGGTCGGCCGGGAAGAGCTTCTCGTTCACCGGGTGGAAGGTGGGCTGGGTGACGGCGCCCCGGGAACTCGTCTCGGCCGTCCGCTCGGCCAAGCAGTTCCTGACGTACGTCGCTTCCGGGCCCTTCCAGTACGCCGTGGCCGAGGCCCTGCGCCTGCCCGAAACGTACTTCGAGGAGTTCCGTGCGGACATGCGCGCCAAGCGGGACCTGCTCGCGGGCGGACTGGAGCAGGCGGGTTTCAAGGTCTTCCGCCCGGCCGGAACGTACTTCATCACCACTGACATCCGGCCCCTCGGCGAGAGCGACGGCTTCGCCTTCTGCCGCGCGCTGCCGGAGCGCTGCGGGGTGGTGGCGATCCCCAACGCCGTCTTCTACGACCACCGCGAACAGGGCGCACCCTTCGTACGATTCGCCTTCTGCAAGCGGACGACGGTACTGGAAGAGGCGGCCTCCCGGCTCAAGACGCCGACCGCGTAACAGCCGGCAGGCGTACCCGCAAAGGGTGCCGGCCACACGGGCCTGTGCTCATGACCCGATGGAGGTTTCCCCGCCGGTCCTCCTGCTCGACCACCGGGCCGACCGACCCGGCGCAACCCGCGCCGCCGCGAGCGTCCGGCAGCGGTAGCCGCGCAACTGGCTCCGGGACAACCTGGCCCGCTGCCCACCGCCCGCGATCAGGGCGTTGACCGACACCATCGGGTCGCCTCCGACCGTCCGCGCCACCAAGGCCCCGACCACCAACGGGACCAGCACCACCGAGAGGGCCGAACCAGTAGCGGTGACCGTGGCGGTGACGTTCCGGAGGGGGCGCGTGCGTGTGCTGTCCGTGGTCATGACGACAGTGCACCAGCCACCCGGGATCCGGGGATACCGGGCAACATACTCAGTCGCTGCACCCGGGATACTCAGGCAGTAGCTGCCGGTCAGCCGGCCGAGGCAACAGCGAAGAGCCCGGCCAAGGCGCGCGATCCTGCTGGTCGCGCCCCTGACCGGGCTCTCGTACGCGTACGGGGCCGAGGCCCCTGCACAAACGCGGACGCTACTCCGCGTCGTCGTCGGGCTTCTCGGCGTCGTTGACTTCCTGCTCGAGGCCGAGCTGCTCGACGAGCCACTTGTCGAACTCGATGGCGGCCCGCACCCAGCTGACCGTCGAGGACACGAAGTGCTCCAGGCTGACACCGGTACCGATCAGCATCTGCGCCTCACCGATGAGGCGGACGGTGCCGTCGTCGTGCGTGTGGCTGTAGACCTTGGGCCACAGCGTGCGCCGGTTCCAGTCATCGATCGACTCGAGGAGCTGGGGCTTCTCGTCGATCTTGTGCGGGCGGTCGTAGAACGTCCGCACCGAGAAGACCTGCTGGTCTCCCTCGCCACGGAACATGAAGTACGTACGGAACTGCTCCCACGGCGCCGCGAGGTCACCCTCGTCGTCGACGACGTACTTCAGCTCCATCTGGTCCAGGAGCTGCTTCACGAGGTCCTGATCCGGGACGACGGGGCCCGCTGGTCCGCCGCTCTGCGGCTCTGGCTCGGGCTGGCCCCCGAAGTTCGGAATCGAGGACGGGTCGATGGACATACTTGGACACTCCTGTGCTCGTCTGGCTCGTCCGGCCATAGCTGAGACCAGACGTACACAGCCACCCTCTCTCTCTTGCCCCATGACCGGCAACCGGCCCAGCCGAAGGGCCCCCGAATGTGGCCGAATGAGCCCTGCGTACTACAGCGTCTTGCCCGTGGCCGGCCCCACGATCAGGCCCTCCCCGAACGAGTCCACCCGTACCGTGTCGCCGTCCTTGACCTCGCCCGCGAGGATCTCCTTGGCGAGGCGGTCGCCGATGGTGGTCTGGACGAGGCGGCGGAGGGGGCGGGCGCCGTAAGCCGGGTCCATGCCCTCGTCCGCGAGCCAGATCAGGGCCGCGTCGGTGACCTCGAGGGTGAGGCGGCGTTCGGCGAGGCGCTTGGTGAGGCGGTCGATCTGGAGCCTGGCGATGCGTTCCAGTTCGGGCTTCGTCAGGGCCGAGAAGACGACGAGGTCGTCGAGGCGGTTCAGGAACTCCGGCTTGAAGGAGGCGCGGACCACCTCGAGGACCTGCTCCTTCTTCTCCGCCTCGGTGATGGTCGGGTCGACCAGGAACTGGCTGCCCAGGTTCGAGGTGAGGATCAGGATCGTGTTCCGGAAGTCGACCGTGCGGCCCTGTCCGTCCGTGAGGCGTCCGTCGTCCAGCACCTGGAGCAGGATGTCGAAGACCTCCGCGTGCGCCTTCTCGACCTCGTCGAGCAGTACGACGCTGTACGGGCGACGGCGCACCGCCTCCGTCAGCTGGCCGCCCTCCTCGTAGCCGACATAGCCGGGCGGGGCGCCGACCAGCCGTGCCACGCTGTGCTTCTCGCTGTACTCCGACATGTCGATCCGGACCATCGCCCGCTCGTCGTCGAAGAGGAAGTCCGCGAGCGCCTTAGCCAGTTCGGTCTTGCCGACACCCGTCGGGCCGAGGAAGAGGAAGGAGCCGGTGGGGCGGTCGGGGTCCGCGATACCCGCGCGCGTGCGGCGTACGGCGTCCGAGACGGTCCGTACGGCCTCGGTCTGGCCGATCAGCCGGCGCCCCAACTCCTCCTCCATACGCAGCAGTTTCTGCGTCTCGCCCTCCATGAGCCGCCCGGCGGGGATACCGGTCCAGGCGGCGACGACGTCCGCGATGTCGTCCGCGCCGACCTCCTCCTTCACCATCGTGTCGGACTTGGACCCCGACTTGGACGCCTCCTCCTCTTCCTCGGAGGCGGCCTCCAAGTCCCGTTCCACGGCGGGGATCTCGCCGTACAGCAGCTTGGACGCGGTGTCGAAGTCACCGTCGCGCTGGGCGCGTTCGGCCTGCCCGCGCAGTTCGTCGAGCTTCTCCTTCAGCTCACCGACCCGGTTCAGGGACTGCTTCTCCTTCTCCCAGCGGGCGGTGAGGCCGCGCAGTTCCTCCTCCTTGTCGGCGAGGTCGCGGCGCAGCTTCTCCAGGCGTTCGCGGGAGGCGGGGTCGGTCTCCTTGCTGAGGGCGAGCTCCTCCATCCGCAACCGGTCGACGGCGCGCTGGAGTTCGTCGATCTCGACGGGGGACGAGTCGATCTCCATACGAAGCCGGGAGGCGGCCTCGTCGACGAGGTCGATGGCCTTGTCGGGCAGGAACCGGGAGGTGATGTACCGGTCGGAGAGCGTGGCCGCGGCGACCAGCGCGCTGTCCGCGATCACCACCTTGTGATGGGCCTCGTACCGCCCCTTGAGCCCACGCAGAATCGCGATCGAGTCCTCGACGGTCGGCTCGGCGACCAGCACCTGCTGGAAGCGCCGCTCCAGCGCCGCATCCTTCTCGATGCGCTCGCGGTACTCGTCGAGGGTCGTGGCGCCGACCATGCGCAGCTCACCGCGGGCGAGCATGGGCTTGAGCATGTTGCCCGCGTCCATGGCGGAGTCCCCGCCGGCGCCCGCACCCACGACGGTGTGCAGCTCGTCGATGAACGTGATGATCTGCCCGTCGGAGTCCTTGATCTCCGCGAGCACGGTCTTCAGCCGCTCCTCGAACTCACCGCGGTACTTGGCGCCCGCCACCATCGCGCCCAGGTCCAGCGCGACCAGCCGCTTGTCCCGCAGCGACTCCGGCACATCGCCCTTGACGATGCGCTGGGCCAGCCCTTCGACGACGGCGGTCTTGCCTACGCCGGGCTCGCCGATGAGAACGGGGTTGTTCTTCGTACGCCGCGACAGCACCTGCACGACGCGCCGGATCTCCTGGTCCCGCCCGATGACGGGGTCGAGCTTGCCCTCACGCGCGGCGGCCGTGAAGTCGGTCCCGAACTTCTCGAGTGCCTTGTACTGGCCCTCGGGATCCGGTGTGGTCACGCGGCGCCCTCCCCTCGCTTTCTGGAAGGCCTCCAGCAGCTTCTTCGCACTGGCGCCCTGCTGGGAGAGTACGTCCCCGGTCTGGCCGCCCTTCGCGGCGATGCCGATCAACAGGTGCTCCGTGGAGAGGTACTCGTCGCCCAGCTCCTTGGCCCGCTCCGTGGCGTCGGCGATCACGGCGAGCAGCTCGCGGTTGGGCTGCGGCGGGGCGACGGTCGAGCCGGTCACGCTGGGCAGCGCGCTCAGCACGCGCTCGGCGCCGTTCCGTACGGCCGCCTGGTCCGCCTCCACCGCGGCCAGCAGGTCGGTGATGTTCTCGTTCTCCTGCCCCTCGAGCAGCGCCAGCAGCAAGTGCGCGGGGGTGAGATCCGGGTGGCCCTCGGACACGGCCCGATTGCTGGCCGCGTTGATCGCGTCCCGGCTCCTGTTGGTCAGCTCGGCGTCCACGTCCGCTGTCTCCTCCTTGCGTCAGCCGTCGTCAGCAGTGGTCAGCAATCGTCGGTCATCGTTGCAACGCTGACTTCAGCAACGTACACAAAGTTGAGTCTATTCCACTCAAGGAGGCGAGGGAGGCCGGTCAAGAAGGCCGCTGCACATGCAGTCGGAAATCGACGGAATCCAGCCGCACTTGACACCGCCCAGAACACCCCCATACCCGGAGATTCCGCACAAACGACAGCGGCGTCACCGTGTTCAGGTCACGGTGACGCCGCTGCGGGGGGAAGCACCTGAGCGATCTACTACGACGGGGGAATCGCGTCAGGCGCTGCGGGGGGTGGCTGAGATGGTTCGTACGTCCGGGGCTTCCGGCTCGACCAGCTCGTGGTCACGCTGGTCGAGGTTCACAAAGATCATTCCGTACCGAATGGCACACCGCACCGGTTGCGGCGCTCCACGCGGGCGCCGCAGACACCGGTACGCCCGCACGTCGTCATCCTCGTCCCGGGTGACGACGACCGGCTCTCCGAAGACGGTCACCATCAGCGAGTCGCCGCTGTGGGGGATGGCGGTGACCAGGTCGATGAAGTGCCAGCCGGAGCGGTAGGCCGTGGCCATTTCCCGGCGGAAGGAGCGGTCGTCCGGTGGAGTGGTCATGCGTCCGCGCCCACCGGAGTAGAGTCCCAGCCGCTATCGACCGGAACAGACGGATCAACCGGACCTGCCGCCTGGACGGAGTCCCAACCACTGTCGGGCGGGACTGGCGGCCCTTGCTCTCCTGCGGGCAGACCCGAACCCCCAAGAGCGCCAACGGCCACTGCAACGGAGAAGACGGCGGCAAGTACTGAACCAAGCAATCTCGCGCGCATAGTCGGCTTCGTCCTCACTTGATCGAATCCTCTCCCCCGTCTCAAAAGACGATGGCTCATTCAGGCACGTCAATGCCACAGGAGCGATGCATCATGTTCCTGCACGTTCAGGACCCTGGGGGGTGGAGAAATGGCGCCAAACAACTCAAAACCGACACATCCCCATGCTGTGACTGAGTTGTGCGACGAAGGAACGCGGCTTTACGCCAGCGCACTGCGCTCCGGAAAGATCACCCGCGGCGAGGTGGAACCCGCTCCGTGCCTGCTGGAGTTCGCGCTGCTCCATCCTGATCCGGACGACGCGAATTGGCTGCGCCCAGTGTCTCCGGCCATCGCGCTCGCCCAGCGGCTGCATCCACTGGAGCGCGAGATCCAGGAGCGGAGACGGCATTCGATCGAACTGACCGACGCCTTCGATCAGTTCATCGCGATCAGCACCCAGAGCCAGGCCAGCATCCACGCCATCACTGTGCTGGAAGGGTTCGACCGGATCAACACGGCGCTCAACTACGCCACCGCCGAGTGCCGTACCGAGATGCTGACCATCCAGCCCGGCGGGGGCCGGCATGCCGACACCCTGATGCAGGCCCTGGAGCGCGACAGGCCACTTACCGACCGCGGGGTCCGGATGCGCACGCTGTATCAGCACACAGCCCGGCACAGCCAGAGCACACTTGCCTACATAGAGCGCATATCCGACGGAAAGATACAGGTTCGCACGCTGGAAGAACTCATCGAGCGCCTGATCATCTTCGATCGCACCGTCGCCTTCATCCCTGCCAGCGACGACCGGCGAGTGGCTCTGGAACTCCGTCACCCCGGACTCGTGGTGTACCTCAGCAAGGTCTTCGAGCAGCTATGGCAACGTGCGGTCCCGCTGACCGACGATGTCCCGAACGACGTCGATCCCAACGGCATCACCGGCGTCCAGCGCTCCATAGCCAAACTCCTCATCGAGGGCTACGTCGATGAGGCCATAGCCCGCCGCCTGGGCATGAACGTACGCACCTGCCGCGCCCACATCGCCAAACTGGCCTCCGCTCTCGGCAGCGGCAGCCGGGCGCAACTCGGCTTTCTCATCGCGCAGTCGGGGATCCTGGACGAGGATCACTGAACGCCGAGGAGGAGAGCCACAAGTGACCACCGAGCCGCACGGGCACAGAGCGGACGAGCCATGCGAGGCAGGTCTGGAGCTGTACGCCCGAGCATTGCGCGAGGGCGGAGTTCCCCATCAGGATGCGGATCCCTTCCCCTGCCTGACCGATTCCTGCCTGCTTCAGCCGGACCTCGAAGACATCCGCTGGTTACGTCCCGTCGCCCCCGCCATACCCCTCCCCCGGCTCCTGCACACCACCGCCGAGGACATCGCACGGCAGCGACAGCGCGAGGCACTCCTAGCCGAGGCATTCGCGCCGCACATGCGGATCGACGGCCGTGATACGGCAGCACCGGACACCCCGACGATCAGCACCCTCAGTGGCACGGAGCGGATCAACCAGGCCATCACGCAGGCCATGGCCGACGGGCACGAGGAAGTCCTCGCCATCCAGCCCCACACCGGCCGGCCCTCCAACACGCTGGCAGTCCTGGACCGTGACCAGGCACTGCTGGACCGGGGTGCCCGAATCCGCACCATCTATCAGCACAGCGTCCGGCACTCCCCCCAGTGATCGCCCGCTACGAACTGATCAAGGGCGACGTCGAAGCGCGCACACTCGACGAAGTCACCCAGCGACTGCTCATCATCGACCACACCGTGGCGTTCATCCCGGCGAACAAGGACCGCACGCTCGCACTGGAAGTCCGCAACCCGGCTCTGATCACCTTCTTCGTCACGACCTTCGAACGCCTTTCGCGCCTGGCCATACCCATGTACCCCAAGGCCGCCCGACAGCCCACCCTGAACGGCATCACCTCCCGCCAGCACGCCATCGCAAGCCTCCTCATCGAAGGCCACACCGACACAGCGATCGCCGAACGCCTCGGCATGAACGTCCGCACCACCCGCGTCCACATCGCCAAACTCGCCGAAACCCTCGGCAGCGAAAGCCGAGCCCAACTCGGCTACCTCATCGGCCAGTCGGGGATTCTGGAGCAGCCGGACCGGGAGCGGTGAGAGGCTGAAGGTCCGGGGAGTGCGGCGGACCGTCGAGGCCCGCCTGGGCGATGCGGACCCCCAACTGCGTACGGCTGGCGGCCCCCAGCGTCTCCGACAACCGCGCGATGTGGGCCCGGCACGTACGGACACTGATGCCCAGTCGCTCCGCGACCACCGCGTCCTGGTGGCCCTCCGCCAGCAGCGCCGCGATGGCCCGTTCGCGGTGGGTGATGCCCTCGATGCCCGTGTCCGGGAGGGGCGCGGTGAGGGGGATCGCGAGGCGCCAGAGCCGTTCGAAGACGGTGACCAGGTAGTCGACCAACGCGGGGTGCCGCAGCTCCAGCGCGATCGTACGGTCGGGGCTTGCGGGGATCAGAGCGACCGCCCGGTCGAAGACGATGAGCCGCTCGGGGACTTCGTCGAGGGTGCGGGCCTCGGCCGCGTCGCCCATCAACTCCATGTAGTTGAGCAGGCCTTGCCCATGCCGGGCGACGTGCGTGTACAGGTCGCGCATCCGTACGCCCCGCCGGCGGAGCGCGAGCGCCCGGTGCAGCCCTTCGGAGAGTTCGTCCTCGCGGCGGATGCCGCCGGGCTGGACGGCCAGCACCTCGGACGTGCATGCCTCGGTCGCCGCATCCATGGCGGCACGGATCCGAGGCAGTCCGTCGAGCACCCGGATCGCCACACCTTCGGCGGGCGACCGCGCGTCGCCGCCCAGGGACGCGTACCACTCGAAGGCGGACACCGTCGCACCCATGCGCGCCTGTGCCGCGACGACGTCCTCGTGCATCTCCCGCAGCAGCCGCGTCATGACTTCCTGCGGCGAGGTCGGCACCAGGTACCGCATGTCGTCGGGGTCGGGATGCAACAGCGCCAACTCGACCAGACAGGGCACTGTCTCGGCATCCTCACGGGACACCCGGCCGCGCCGCACCGCTCGCGAGTACACCCGGTCCCCCGCGTCGCACAGACGGTCAGCACCGTGCGGATGCGCCTGCGTCCCGTGCCCGGCCATCTCCCCAACCCCCGGTTCCAGCCTCTTCGGAGCGCAACTATGCGCGGCCGTCCCCGCCTCCGCAACACGACTCGACCTCATCCGCGGACCTCAATGCCCCAGTTCCTTATGGATTGTCCGCACCTCCGTATGCTTCATTGCAACAACATGACGGCAGCGGCAGCACCCACGTTCGGTGCATGGTGGACACGCTTACGAGCGGTGCCGAGCCTCCGGGCCACACTTTGGCCGAATACCTCTGTTCGACCGGACGGACCGCGCGAGCACGAACGGAACACGAAAGTCCCGTGTGAACTGCCCGAAATCCCCGAGTGATCGCCGCGTCACCTGCCACATCCGCCGCCACGTCACGGCGGACACATTTGACGCATACGCGTTGGCCAACGACCGAGCCGTCGGCTCCTGGCGGGCCGACGGCCCTCACCTGACCGACGCGTGTGAGCCGCTGCCGAAAGCCAACCGTTTCCGTATCGGTCAGGGGGTTTCGGGCGTGAGGATGAACAGCCCGCTGACCTGGCCTTCTTCGTTGAAGGTGGCGCGGCCTTTCATCTGGCTGGCTTCGAATTCCAGCGGGATGTCCACGACTGTGTGGTCGCCCAGTTGCCGGACCAACGGCTTGTCCATTCGTTCATAAGCGCCGACCATGCCGACGATCTGGGCCCAGGCGGCGGCTATCTGGTCCGGCGGAAGCTGCGCGGTCATCGTGGAGTCGAAGTGAGCGACGATCTCGTCGTGTCGTCCTTCGATCCAGTTGATGAACAGGTCGGTCGCACGGTTCGCGGCGTCCGGGAGTGCGGCGTTGCTCATGGGTTCTCCTGTCCGTGGGTCGAGGGGGCGCCCAAAGCGCTGGAACGCGGCCTGCCGACTGACACCGAGCAGGTCACCGATCTCCTGCCAGGTGCGACCGGCGGCGCGGGCTCGCTCGACACTGACGCGCAATGCGGTGTCGGACGAGGCATTCAGGTCTCGCGCGATCTGCACGCTGGTCAGCTCGGCGGGCACTGCGTCGTTGCGCTCGGTGACGTCGGCGAGCAGGCGGGCGAGCGCCGCCAACTTGGCTGCTAGTCGCGCGAGTTCGCTTGGTGGACTGCTCACGCTTGTAAAGGTTCCCTTGACGCCGATGGCGTGTCAAGGGAACCTTTACAAGATCTGCCGATGGTCGCGCCTCACTCCCCCCGGTACAACCGCTCAAGGTCGATCAACTGGATGGACGGATCGGCAGCAGCGGCAGCCCGGAGGCCGTCCGTGAACCCCGCCCCGCTGAAGCACAGCAGCCGCGTACCGGCGACGTCCGCACCCGAGCGCTTACCCAACAGCTCGCGGATGCGCCGGAGTCGGTCGAGGTGGCCTGCGCCCACGGTCTCGTTCCACTTGGCCTCGCCGATGGCCAACAGGACCTCACGGCCGTCGTCCGTACGTCCGAAGACCGCCAGGTCGACCTCGTGGCTGGTCTTGGCCGCGGGGTCCGCGACCGTGCCGGACTCGACGCGGGTTCGCTGTCCGCCCAGGGCGTCGGCGGAGGCGTACCAACGGGCCCAGGTGCGGCAGATCTGCTCGAAGTGCGGGCCGACGACCTTGCTGCGGAAAGTGGACTGCGACCGCTTCCAGACGGCCGGCGCCTGTCCCGGCCTCTCCAGATCGCTCCACTCCGGGCGCATGACGGCGTAGTAGAAGGTCAGGATGGGCTCGGCGATCCGGTAGGCGGAACGCTTGCCGTGGAAGGCGTCCGGATCGCGCGTGATCATGCCGGTGTCCTCGAGGACGGTCAGCGCGTGGCCGAGGTCGGTGGACTTGCGTTCCAGGAAGCTCGCGATGCCGCCCCGGGTGTGGTTGCCCTGGGCGATGGCGGCGAGGACGCCGTGGTAGAGCGCGGTGTCGCGGAGGTCCGGCTCCTCGGCGAGCAGGAAGCGTGCCTCACGGAAGAGGGGGCGACCGGGGTTGAGGACGTTGCGCAGTATCCAGGGGCCGAAGTCGTCGAGATCGGCAGGGGTGTCGCCGAGCACGAACTCACGGCCGTAGGCGGGAGTACCGCCCACCACGGAGTTGAGTACGAGAGCCAGGCGGGGGTCCTCGACGCCCCAGAACCGGGCGGCGGACCGGTAGTCGAGCGTCGGCACGACCAGCCCCAGACTCGCCCGGCCGCGCAGCGGCGCCGTACCGGAGAGCAGGTTGCCCATGAAGGACAGTGCCGATCCGCACAGCAGCAGCCGGACGGGCCCGCCCTCCCGGCGCCCCTGCGGCCCGAGTGCGCGCTGAAGCAGGGACGGCAGCTCGGGCGAGGCCTTGACCAGGAACGGGAACTCGTCGAGTACGACCGTCAGCGGTCCGGTCTCCGGAGTCGCGAGCCGCATCATCGCCTCGACGGCCTCGTCCCAGTGCGCGAACCGGTACGGCGTCCGACGCCCCTTGAACCGGGCCATCGCCGCGCCGAACTGCCGTAGCGATTCGGCCTCGGTGGCCTCGCTGGCCGCGAAGAAGAACCCACCGTTCGCCCGGCACACCGCGTCCAGCAGGAAGGTCTTGCCTTGCCGCCGGCGCCCGGACACCACGCCCAATGTGGCCTCGGGACCTTGGTAACCCGCGTAACGCACGAGCTCGGCCCACTCGAAGTCGCGGTCAAACATGGTCTCGGGCTTCTCGGGCTTGGGAATCACGGGGCCTCCGGTGTGCCGCTTCCTTGCTGCCAGGATCCAAGCAGCTTCAATGACCAGGGCATCTATTATAGGCGTGCTTATCATTGATCCTGGCACCACATCGACGCAGTTGGCGCCCCACCCCCGATCACCCCCGTGAACTGCCCGAAATCCCCCAGTGATCAGGACGTTACCTACCACGCCTACCGTCAGGCCATGGCGGACATATTTGACGCGTACGCGTTGGCCGACGCATGGGACGAGATGTTTGAGCGGCCGGGTGAGGTCAGGGCCGCCTATGAGCCGGTGCTGGCGGCGCTTCAACCGATGGAATCGGCCGAACTCCGGTTCAAAGCCGATCAGATGGCGCGGGCGTTCACGGACCGCGGCGTGACCTACGCCTTCGCGGGCGAGGAGAGACCCTGGCCGCTGGACCTCGTGCCCCGGGTTCTCGACGCGCTCGAGTGGGATCTGATCCAGCGCGGGGTCTCCCAGCGGGTCAGGGCGCTCGAGGCCTATCTCGCCGACGCGTACGGGCCGTGCCGGGCCTTCGAGGACGGGGTCGTGCCCTGGCGGCTGCTCCTCAACTCCGGGCATTTCCACCGGGCCGCGCACGGCGTGGAGCCGCCGGGCGGGGTACGCATCCACGTCGCCGGCATCGATCTCGTACGCGACGAGGCGGGCGACTTCCGCGTCCTCGAGGACAACGTACGGGTGCCGTCCGGGGTCTCGTACGTCATCGAGAACCGGCGCGCGATGACCCGGATCTTCCCCTCCCTCTTCGCCGAACAGCAGGTGTGCCCGGTCGACGGCTACGGGCAGCGCCTGTTCGCGGCGCTGCGCGCGGCCGCGCCCGACGGGGTCGGCGACCCGCGCGTCGTCGTCCTCACCCCCGGCCCCAGCAACGCCGCCTACTTCGAACACGCCCTCCTCGCCCGGCTGATGGGCGTGCAGCTCGTCGAGGGCCATGACCTCGTGTGCCGCGGGAACCGCGTCTGGATGCGGACGACGCGCGGCGAGATGCCGGTCCATGTCGTATACCGGCGGCTCGACGACGACTTCCTCGACCCGCTCCACTTCCGCCCCGACTCCGTCATCGGCTGCCCGGGCATCATGAGCGCGGCCCAGGCGGGGAACGTCACACTCGCGAACGCCGTCGGCAACGGCATCGCGGACGACAAGCTGCTGTATACGTACGTCCCCGACCTCATCCGGTACTACCTCGCCGAGGAACCGGTCATCCCCAATGTCGAATCGTTTCGCCCCGAGGAGCCGGGGCAGTTGGAGGCCGTCCTCGACCAGCTCCACCAGCTGGTCGTGAAGCCCGTCGACGGAGCCGGCGGGCAGGGCATCGTCATCGGTCCGCACGCGGACAAGGCCACCCTGGATCGCGTACGCAAAGAGGTCATCGCCGATCCGCGCGGCTGGATCGCCCAGCGTCCCGTCGCCCTGTCCACGTCCCCCACCCTCGCGGGCGAGCGGATGGCGCCGCGCCACATCGATCTGCGGCCGTTCGCCGTGAACGACGGCAGCGAGGTGTGGGTGCTGCCCGGCGGTCTCACCCGGGTAGCTCTCCAGGAGGGCAACCTCATCGTCAACTCCAGCCAGGGCGGCGGCTCCAAGGACACCTGGGTGCTCGCGGAGGGGCCGGCCGGCGGGCCGCTCCCGGAGGAGCCCGGCGCCGTACCGGACGTCGCCCCGCGCCAGCTCGGCCCCGACGGGGAACGCCTCATCCCGCAGGAAGGGGCACAGCAGCAGTGACGACCACGCACCGGACACCCCCGGACGGAGCGAACACTGATCGAGGAGGTACGGCCTTGAACGACGTGATCCTCTCCCGCATCGCCGAAGCGCTGACCTGGACGGGCCGGTACGTCGAGCGCGCGGACGCCACCGGCCGCATCCTCGACGCGTATCTGCACCGGCTGCTGGAAGACCCCTGGCGGGACGAGGACGTGGCCTGCCGCTCGCTGTATGCGATCCTCGGCGTCGACGCGGGTGACACGCGCGTCGACATGCAGCAGGTCCTTGACCAGCTGGCCTTCGACGCCCGCTCGACCTGCTCCATCGAGGGTGCGCTGGGGGCCGCCCGCCTAAATGCCCGCAGTGCCCGCGAGGCCGTCTCCTCCGAGATGTGGGAGTGCCTCAACTCCACCTGGCACGCCCTCGCCGACCAGCGCATGGCGGCCCGCCGCACCGGCCCGTACGCCTATCTCGAACTCGTACGCCGCCGGGCCGCGCTCTTCTTCGGGCTGGCCGACTCCACGATGAGCCGCGACGACAGCTGGCGTTTCGTGGTGCTCGGCCGGAGCCTGGAGCGGGTGGACATGACCGTACGGCTGCTGTCGGTACGCGTGCTGGACGCCCCCCACGCGCCGGACTGGCCGACGCTGCTCAGCGCAAGCGGGGCGGACGAGGCGTACGCGCGGGTGTACGGCGGCTTCGGCGACACAGCCCGGGTGGCCGAATTCCTCATCATGGACCGGGAGTTCCCGCGTTCGGTGCTGCACGCGCTGACTACGGCGGAGGAGTGCCTGGCGGCGCTGGGGCGCCCGCGCCAGGATCCGGCGCGCCGCCCGATAGGCCGGATGCGCACGCGGCTGGAATACCAGGACTCAACAGCTCTCGAAGACGTACTCCCGTCCCTGCTCGGGGAGTTGCAGACGTCCTGCATGGCTTCCGCCGAGGCCGTCGCGGAGAAGTTCTTCCCGTACCAGGGGCCCGTCGAGTGGGCCCAGGAAGGAGCGTGAGCACGCCATGACGCGCAGACTCCGCATCCGGCACACCACGAAGGTGTCGTACGCCCAGGCCGCGGTCTCCTCCCACAACGAGGTCCGCATGACGCCGCTGACGCTGCCGAGCCAGACCACGCTGGACGCCCGCGTCCTGGTGAACCCGTCCACGCCGACCTGGTCGTACTGGGACTACTGGGGCACCCAGGTCACCGGCTTCGACCTGATGGAACCGCACGGGGACCTGATGATCACGGCGGTGAGCCTGGTGGAGACGGCCCCGCCGGAGGGTCTCCGGGCGGCCCCGACCTGGGCGGAGGTGGCCGAACTGGTCGCGAACTCCCGCCTGTTGGAGTACGCGGCGCCGACCTCCCGTACGACCATGCCCGACGCACTCGTCGAGCGGGCCCGCGCCGCCGCGGCCGGCCTGGACCCGCACGAGACGGCGGTGGCGGTGTCGTCCATGGTCGCCGACCACGTCAGGTACATCCCCGGCTCCACCGGCGTGAACACCGCCGCCGCCGAGGCCTGGGAGCAGGGCGCGGGCGTCTGCCAGGACATAGCGCACCTGACGGCGGGCCTGCTGCGTGCGCTCGGCCTGCCCACCCGCTACGTCTCCGGCTACCTCCACCCCGAGCGCGACGCGGAACTCCACCGCCCCGTCGAAGGCCAGAGCCACGCCTGGGTCGAGTACTGGGCGGGCGACTGGACCGGCTACGACCCCACCAACCGCGTCCGCGTCGACGAGTCCCACGTGGTCGTGGGCCGGGGCCGCGACTATGACGACGTGACCCCGCACAAGGGGGTGTACCGGGGCGTGGCCGGAGGGCCACCGGAGGTGACGGTGGAGTTCACGCGGGTGGCGTAAGAGGGGGAGACGGGCGGATCCTGTTGGTGGTAGCTGTCTCCGGAGGTGATCGCGATGACGCACACGGCTGTCGGATGGCACGTGGAGCTGGAATTCGACGAGGACGACCAGCGCACCCGCGCCGCCGCCCTCGTACGACTCCGCGACGGAAGCGAGGTACGGGCCCACGGCTACGCCAAACGCCACCCCTCCGACTCCAACCAGCCAAGGGTGGGCGAAGAGGTGGCAGGAGCCAGGGCCCTGAACGAACTGGCCATGAAACTCCTCACCAAGGCCCACGACGAGATCGACGAGGCCTCGGGCCGAACGTCACATCCACTGACCGCGTGACCTACTGACCGCGTGACCTGGGGACGGTCGCGACGCCGTCCCGGTGAGGGCGGGACCATCCGGCGCCCGCCCTCGCCACTTCCTGTCTGTCTTCCTGTCTTCCTGCTCGAAAGCCGGACGGCTACTTCTTCAGGCCGAGTTCCTCGCAAGCCGCCTCGTACTTGGCCGTGCAGATGTCCGAGACCTTGTAGATGCCGTCGTCGATGACCGTGTCCTCGATGTTGTCCTTCGTCAGAGGGGAGACGAGGACGAGGTGGGCCGGGATGTTCTCGTTCGTCGGGCTGTCGACCTTGTCGCGGGTGAGGGCGTCGAACTCGATGCCCCAGCCGTGAGCCACGGCCACGGCCAGCTGCGCGGCGGTCTCGGCCTCTTCGGGGTAGGGCTTGTAGACGCTCATGTACTGCTCGCCGGAGACGATGCGCTGCACCGCCTCGAGTTCCGCGTCCTGGCCGGTGATCGGCGGCAGGTCGGTCACGCCGGCCGCCTTCAGGGCGGAGACGATGCCGCCGGCCATGCCGTCGTTGGCGGAGTACACGCCGTCGATGTTCTCGGCGCCGATGGAGGAGATCGCGGCCATCATGTTGGCCCGCGCGTTCGACGGCTTCCAGTCCTTGGTGTCGTACTGCTTCGCGATGGTCACCCTGTCGCTGAGTTCGGCGAGGGCGGCCTTCTTGAACTGGGCCGCGTTCGGGTCGGTGAGCGCGCCGTTCATCATGACGATCTTCTCGGACTTTCCGCCCTCCAGGGTCTCGGCGAGGGCCTTGCCCTGCACCTCCCCGACCTGCTGGTTGTCGAAGGAGATGTACGCGTCGATGGGGCCCTCGGCCAGCCGGTCGTACGCGATGACGGGGATGTCCGCGTCCTTCGCCTTCTGTACGCCGTCCGCGATGTCCTTGGCGTCCACCGCGTCCAGGAGCACCACGTCGACCTTGTCGTCGATCATCCGCTGGAGCTGCTGCTTCTGCTCGCCCGCGTCCCCGTCGGCATTGGCGTACTCGACCTTGCCCTTGCCCTTGGTCAGCTCGTTGACCGTCTTCTTGATGATGGGGTGGTCGAACTGGTCGTAGCGCTGGTTCGCCTTCTCCGGCAGCAGCAGACCCACCGTGATGTCGTCGCCCTTGGTCGGCTCGGCCGACCCGCCCTCCGTGTCGCTGTCGAGCACGCCACACGAGGCGAGCGACAGGGTCATGGTGGACACGGCCAGGGATATGGCGATACGACGTATACGGCTGTTCACTTACGGTGCCTTCCGAACGAGAGCGCAGATTTGCGACCCAGGTGACAAAAAGACAACGCGGGCTTGTCCAAAGCGTCAAGGAATTCTGGTTAACGAGATCGCAACAGCACGGTGCGTGGTCGTTGTGAAGACACAGAGGTGAAGATCTGGAGGACTGGCGTGCAGGAATGAAGCAGGCGTGATGGCCTGTCTATCGGCAGTTCACCCATCCGTCCGCCGTCCGTCCGTCCACCGTCCCGCCGCCGTTCCGTTCAGCATCTGCGAGCACCCTCCCCCGGGTCCCGCCGAAGGGAACACGACCGTCGTGCCCCACACCTTCGGCAACGGCGTGGTGCTGCTGCGCTACGAGCGGGCCTGACCGTCGTCCGGGAGACCTTCCGGAGGGCGTTCCGGGAAGTGGAGGAGCCGGGCCGGGGGAGGCGGGAAGTGCTCGCTGTCAGGGTGCTGGCGTCGGACACCGTCGTCGGTACGGGTGGTGGGGCCGGGCTCGGGACGGGCGTCGGCGCCGGTGTGGGCCTCGGAGTCCGGCGGTTCGGTCGCGCGGGCATGTTCGTGCCAGCCGGCGCGGAACCAGTTCAGCTGCTGCCGCTGCAGTTCCTCATCGGTGAGTACGCGGACGCCCTCCGGGCCGGCCGCCCGGACCTTCTCGCCGAGTCCGATGAGCAGTTCGCCCACCAGCCTGGAGACGCGTTCCGCCTCGTCACCGCGGTCGCCGCCGCCCACATTCCCCATACCGAACTCCTCGGCTCCCTCGCGCCACTCCCTCGGCTCTCGCGTCAGGCGCCCTCCGGCAGGAACTGCCTCGCCACCTTGGCGAACAGCTCCCGCAGTTCGGGCGGAACACCCATCCTGCGAGCCGCCTCCTCGGGACTCAGCTCCGTATGACTGGCCCCCGGCACGGGGTGCTCGCCGCCCGCGACGACCGGCAGGTCGTCCTCCGACAGCCGGCCCGAGCGGATGAGCATCTCGCGCAGCGGGACGCCGAGTACGGCCGCGATACGCCGCATCGTCTCCAGGTCCGGCATGGACTGACGCTGCAACAGCCGGCTCACGGCGGCCCGATGCACCCCGGCGTCGTCGGCGAGCTTCGAACGGCCGCCGCCCCGCGGGCTGTCGATGTCGTAGCCACGGTCGCGCAGCAGATCCTCGATCCAGCCGGCGAACTCCTCGAGCCCCTCGGCCCGGTATCTGCGATCTGTACGGGCATCGACCCGTGAGCTTGAACGCATATGTCCGCTCTCCCCTCGTCGCGCGGACAACGTACCGATCGCCCTCGCACCGAGGTGTGCGCGCGCTCGCGCGTAACTGTGGAGATTCGGCAACCGCCGTGACGTCAGCGGCAGTTGACGTACGGACTGGAGCGTCACCATCGCGCCCACCTCCACGGAGGGTAGTCACTTGCGTACGCGCTCGCACCATGCGAGTCTATTCGCTCGCTCCCCGTCATCGAACATATGTTCCCACACTCGGAGCGACGAAGACCGGAGAAGAGCGCAGAAGAACGCAGAAGAACGGCGAGGGCCGAGGAGACGAGGAGAGAGGAGCGACCACGATGACCATTGCCAAGCGCAGAGCGTTTCGTACGGACCGGCTGCTGCGCGAGGACGCCGGGACGGAGGCCGACCATGACGACGACTGAGGCCGACGAGGTCGCGCTGGAGCTGGAACGCCTGCGCCGCTCGGTCGACGTCGGCTTCGCCACCACCCGTGGCGACCTGGCCCTCCTCCTCCAGCGCGCCGACCAGACGGACAAGACCCTCGACGAACACGAGACCCGCCTCGAAGCCCTGGAACGCGCCCGCTGGCCCCTGCCGTCCCTGGCAGCCCTCACGTCCTGCATCGCCCTGGCGGTGACGCTTTGGCAGGCGGCGGGGCGGTAGGCCCGCGATGCGGGAGTGGACGCGAGGCCGCTTACGGAAGCCGGCTCACTTCGATCCACTCCCGCAGCAGCCCCTCCCGCTCCGCAGCCCGAGGTGACCCGTCCTCCTGTGCACGCCCCCACTGGGCCATGGCGGCCAACGTCGCCCGCAGGGTGGCCTCGCCCGCCGTCAGGTGGGACAGGAGCGTCAGCGAGAGGTCGTACTCCTCCTGGGAGTACCAGGACGCCGCCGCGTACGCCGTCAACTCGGCGTCCTTGTCGACCGTTTCGATCGATACGGTCATCGTGGGCGCCTCGTCCGAGCCCAGGCCACCCACCGTCAGCGCCATCTCCAGCAGAGCGCCCGCCTGGCGCCTGAGGGACTTCACCGGTACGTCCACGACCGTCAGGGCCCGGACGTCGTCCCAGAGCCACAGCCCCGACTGCCGGTCACCGAGGCCCACGACCCCCTCCGGCGTCAGCCGCACCCCCGGGGCGAGCCCGGACGGCTTCGCCCCCACATACACATCGCCCTCGGCGATCCAGAACAGCCCCACCATGGCCATGGGAAAACTCCATCCCCCCAGTGAATCCAGTAGTCCGACAGATGATCTAGATCATCGCAGCACGCAAACGCGAACGGGCTCGGAGGTTCAACCTCCGAGCCCGTCAACGCTGTTGCGCTGTCCCTGGTGCCCTAGTCCGACTGCTGGCGCTTCGGGCGCCAGACCACCAGCGCGCTCGTCTGCTGGACGTCCTGGTACGGGACCAGGTCGCGGCGGTACGAGGCGTGGACCGCGGCCTCGCGCTGCTGCATCGCCGCGGCGGCGCCGTCCAGGGCTGCCTGCAGTTCCGCTACGCGGGACTGGAGGGCGGCGACCTGGTTCTCCAGTTCGATGATGCGCTTGATGCCGGCCAGGTTGATGCCCTCGTCCTGCGACAACTGCTGGACCGTGCGCAGCAGTTCGATGTCGCGGGCCGAGTAACGTCGGCCCCGCCCGGCCGTGCGGTCGGGGGAGACCAGGCCCAGGCGGTCGTACTGGCGCAGGGTCTGGGGGTGCAGACCGGAGAGCTGGGCCGCCACCGAGATGACGTACACCGGGGTTTCCTCGGTCAGCTCGTACGGGTTGCGTCGACGGCCATCCATGGTCTCCTCATGCTCCCTTCGCCGCCTGGAACAGCTCGGCCCGCGGATCCTCGCCCGCGGTCGCCTCGCGGTACGCCTCGAGCGCGTCACGCGCCTTGCCCGACACGTCCTTGGGGACCGCGACCTCGACGGTGACCAGCAGGTCGCCGCGGGTGCCGTCCTTGCGGACCGCGCCCTTGCCGCGGGCGCGCATCGTCCGCCCGTTGGGCGTGCCCGGCGGCAGTTTCAGGGTGACCGGCGGACCGCCCAGAGTGGGCACCCGGACCTCCCCGCCCAGCGCCGCCTCGGCGAACGTCACCGGCACCGTCACCGTGAGGTTGTCGCCCCTGCGGCCGAAGACCGGGTGCGCGCCCACATGCACGATGACGTACAAGTCGCCCGCCGGACCGCCCCGTTCGCCCGGAGCTCCCTTGCCGCGCAGCCGGATCCGCTGGCCGTCACTGACGCCCGCGGGGATCCGTACCTGCATCGTGCGCGACGACTTGGCCCGGCCGCTGCCCTTGCAGATCTCGCAGGGGGTCTCCGCGATCAGACCGCGGCCCTTGCAGTCAGGGCATGGGTCGGTGAGCGAGAAACCGCCGCCCGAACCACGCGCCACCTGCCCCGTGCCGACGCATGTCGAGCACACGCGCGGTGTGCCGTTCGCGTCGCCGGTGCCCGAACAGGCCTTGCAGGGCGACTGCGAGGACATGCGCAGCGGAACCGTCGCGCCGTCCACCGCCTCCGTGAAGCTCAGCGTGACCTCGGACTCGATGTCCTGGCCGCGCCTGGGCTGCGTACGCGTGCCGGTGCCCGTGGCGCCGCCCCGGTTGAACAGACCCCCGAAGACGTCACCGAGACCGCCGCCGAATCCGCCGCCGGCGCCGCCCGCCCCGCCCTGGCCGGGCGCGCCTCCGAAGAGGTCGCCCAGGTCGAAGTTGAACGTGCCGCCGGCGCCCGCGCCGGGTCCCGGCCTGAAGCCGCCGTTGCCGAAGAGGGTGCGCGCCTCGTCGTACTCCTTGCGCTTCTTGGGGTCCCCGAGGATGTCGTTCGCCTCGGAGATCTCCTTGAAGCGCTCCTCCGCCTTGGCGTTCCCCTTGTTGGCGTCCGGGTGGTACTCGCGGGCGAGCTTCCGGTACGCCTTCTTGATCTCGGCCTCGGTGGCGTCCTTGGGGACGCCGAGGACCTTGTAGTAGTCCTTCTCGATGAAGTCCTTGGTGCTCATCCTCGACGTCCCTCCTTCCTTCTCACGCGCCGTACGGTCCGTACGTTCATTCGTACGCCCCGTACGGCGCCGAAGTCAGCCCTCGTCCGGGCCACCGTTCTCCTTGTCGTCGGCCGGCGACTGCGACGAATCCGCCTCGTCGGCCTTGACGGTCTGCGCGCCCGGCTGCGGCTCGGCAACCGCCACCCGCGCGGGGCGGATGGTGCGCTCGCCGAAGCGATACCCCGGCTGCAGAATCGCCACGCACGTCGTCTCCGTGACGTCCGGGGCGTAACTGTGCATCAGGGCCTCGTGGATCGTCGGGTCGAAGGGCTCGCCCTCCTTGCCGAACTGCTGGAGGCCCAGCTTCGCCGCCACGGTCTCCAGCGACTCGGCCACCGACTTGAAGCCGCCGACCAGTTCACCGTGATCCCGCGCGCGGCCGATGTCGTCGAGTACGGGCAGGAGCTCGGTCAGGAGGTTCGCGATGGCGACCTCCTTGACCTGGATCCGGTCCCGCTCGACCCGGCGGCGGTAGTTCTGGTACTCGGCCTGGAGCCGCTGGAGGTCCGCCGTGCGCTCACCGAGCGCCGTACGCACCTGGTCCAGCTGAGCCGTCAGAGCCGTTACCTGCTGCTGTGCTGCCGTCTGGGCTGCTGCCGCGTCCCCGGCCGGGGCCGCCCCCTCCTGAGGGGCGGCCTTCGACTCCGCGTCATCAGAGGTGGCGCCGGAAGGGACGTCGGGCTGAGGCTGAGCCGGCTGCGGCTGCTGCTCGTCGAAGCCCGGGGTCTCCTCCGTCACGCGGCACCATCCTTCCGGTCCTCGTCGACGATCTCGGCGTCGACGACATCGTCGTCGGCCTTGGCCTGCGCGCCACCGTCGGCGGCACCCTCAGGACCGCCCGGACCCTCCGGACCGCCCGCGGCCTGCGCGCCCTGAGCGTCGGCGTACATGGCCTGGCCCACCTTCTGCGAGACCGCGGCGACCTTCTCGGTGGCCGTACGGATCTCGGCGGTGTCCTCGCCCTTGAGCGCGGTCTTCAGCTCCTCGACGGCGGTCTCGACCTCGGTCTTGACCTCGCCGGGGACCTTGTCCTCGTTGTCCTTGAGGAACTTCTCCGTCTGGTAGACGAGCTGCTCGCCCTGGTTGCGGGACTCGGCGGCCTCGCGGCGCTTGTGGTCCTCGTCCGCGTACTGCTCGGCCTCCTGGCGCATCCGGTCGACCTCGTCCTTCGGCAGCGAGGAGCCGCCGGTGACGGTCATCTTCTGCTCCTTGCCCGTGCCGAGGTCCTTCGCGGTCACGTGCATGATGCCGTTGGCGTCGATGTCGAAGGAGACCTCGATCTGCGGGACACCGCGCGGGGCCGGCGGCAGACCGGTCAGCTCGAACATCCCGAGCTTCTTGTTGTACGCCGCGATCTCGCGCTCGCCCTGGTAGACCTGGATCTGGACGGACGGCTGGTTGTCCTCGGCGGTGGTGAAGATCTCCGAGCGCTTGGTCGGGATCGTCGTGTTCCGCTCGATGAGCTTCGTCATGATCCCTCCCTTGGTCTCGATACCGAGGGACAGCGGGGTCACGTCGAGGAGCAGTACGTCCTTGACCTCGCCCTTGAGGACACCGGCCTGGAGCGCGGCGCCGATGGCGACGACCTCGTCCGGGTTCACACCCTTGTTGGCGTCCTGGCCGGCGGTCAGCTCCTTGACGAGCTCGGCGACGGCGGGCATACGGGTGGAGCCACCGACGAGAACGACGTGGTCGATCTCGCTGAGCTGAATACCGGCGTCCTTGATGACGTTGTGGAACGGCGTCTTGCAGCGCTCCAGAAGGTCGGCCGTCAGCTGCTGGAACTGGGCGCGCGTGAGCTTCTCGTCCAGGTGCAGCGGGCCTTCGGCGGACGCGGTGATGTAGGGCAGGTTGATCGAGGTCTCCGTGGAGGACGACAGCTCGATCTTGGCCTTCTCCGCGGCCTCACGCAGGCGCTGGAGGGCCATCTTGTCCTTGCCCAGGTCCACGCCGTGGCCGCTGGCGAACTGCTTCACCAGGTAGTCGACGACGCGCTGGTCCCAGTCGTCACCACCGAGGTGGTTGTCGCCGTTCGTGGCCTTCACCTCGACGACGCCGTCGCCGATCTCGAGCAGCGAGACGTCGAAGGTGCCGCCACCGAGGTCGAAGACGAGGATCGTCTGGTCGTCCTTGTCGAGGCCGTACGCCAGGGCGGCGGCCGTCGGCTCGTTCACGATCCGCAGGACGTTCAGGCCCGCGATCTCGCCGGCCTCCTTGGTGGCCTGGCGCTCCGAGTCGTTGAAGTACGCCGGGACGGTGATGACCGCGTCCGTGACCTTCTCGCCCAGGTACGACTCCGCGTCCCGCTTCAGCTTCTGCAGGATGAAGGCGGAGATCTGCTGGGGGTTGAAGGGCTTGTTGTCGAGCTCGATCTTCCAGTCCGTACCCATGTGCCGCTTCACGGAGCGGATGGTCCGGTCTACGTTGGTGACCGCCTGGCGCTTGGCGACCTCGCCGACGAGCACCTCGCCGTTCTTGGCGAAGGCGACGACGGACGGCGTGGTCCTGGCGCCCTCGGCGTTGGTGATGACGGTGGGCTCACCGCCCTCCAGAACGCTGACGACGGAGTTAGTCGTGCCCAGGTCGATGCCGACCGCACGTGCCATGGTTGATTCCTCCAGCTGACTTGAGTGGAACAGGCTCAAGTGTGCACGACGCTGGACGCTGGGTCAAAAGGGCTGAGTCTGCCAGGCTCAACTTTTATAGGAACCTTACCTTCAGGAGCGGTTGTTTCGCCTACGGGGCGGGGAGTTCGGGGTTCGCGGGCGAGTGCGGGTTGCGGGTGGCTGGTCGCGCAGTTCCCCGCGCCCCTAAAGGGCGCGTCACTGGAGCCGCCAGCCACCAAGTACCCGCACTTGCCCACAGCCCCGACGGACCCGCAGTCGCCCATGAACCGAACCCACCCTCCCGGCAGGCGCCCCCCGCACAACCCAGCGGAGCGCACCGGCGCTGAGGCAACCCTCAGCGACACAGATCACCGCGCACCTGGCTACAGTGCGGCGGAAGATATGGGTAGTCTCAGACGGACCGCATAAGTTACCGCTTAGTAATGACCTTCGAGCCAAGCTCGAAGACCCCTCGCAGGCCCGAGGAGCCCCGAAATGCAACTCGCCGCGATCGTCGTGTCGATGGTCCTCATGACAGTCGGCGTCGCCCTGTTCGGCCGTGCCATCCTGCAGATCTTCCGCTTCATGATGCTCGGCCAGCCCCTCCCGGCCGGCGCCCGGACCAACGACCCCGTCCTGCGCACCATCACCCTGGCCAAGGAGTTCCTCGGCCACACCAGGATGAACCGCTGGGGCATCGTCGGCATCGCGCACTGGTTCGTGGCGATCGGCTTCTACACGCTGCTCCTGACGATCGTGAACGCCATCGGCCAGCTCTTCGTGGCCGACTGGGTGCTGCCGATCATCGGTGACTGGGCGCCGTACAACGTCTTCGTCGAGTTCATCGGCACCACGACGGTCCTCGGCATCCTGGTCCTGATCGCCATCCGGCAGATGTCCAGGCCGGGCAGGGCGGGCCGCAAGTCCCGCTTCGCGGGCTCGAACACCGGCCAGGCGTACTTCGTCGAGACGATCATCCTCATCGTCGGCGTCTGCATCTTCATGCTGCACGCACTGGAGGGCGCCCAGCACCACGTCGAGAGCTACGAGGCCTCGTTCTTCATCTCGTACCCGGTGGTCTCGGCGCTGGAAGGGCTGGATCTCTCCACGCTCCAGAACCTCACCTACCTCTTCGCCGGCGTGAAGATCGCGGCCTCCTTCATCTGGATGATCACGGTCTCCCTGAAGACCGACATGGGTGTGGCCTGGCACCGCTTCCTGGGCTTCCCCAACATCTGGTTCAAGCGCAACGCCGACGGCTCGACCGCGCTGGGCGCCCTGCTGCCGATGACGTCCGGCGGCAAGCCCATCGACTTCACCGACCCCGGCGACGACGACGTCTTCGGCGTCTCCCAGGTCGAGCAGTACTCCTGGAAGGGCCTGCTGGACTTCTCCACGTGCACGGAGTGCGGCCGCTGCCAGTCGCAGTGCCCCGCCTGGAACACCGGCAAGCCCCTCTCCCCCAAGCTGCTCATCATGTCGCTGCGCGACCACGCGCACGCCAAGGCCCCGTACCTGCTGGCCGGCGGCGGCAAGACCATGGAGGGCGAGGAGAAGGCGTCCGAGGAGCAGCTCAAGGACGTCCCCGCCGCGGCACTCGCCGAGGCCGAGCGGCCGCTCGTCGGCACCCTCGAAGAGAACGGCGTCATCGACCCGGACGTCCTGTGGTCCTGCACCACCTGCGGTGCCTGCGTCGAACAGTGCCCCGTGGACATCGAGCACGTCGACCACATCGTCGACATGCGCCGCTACCAGGTGATGATCGAGTCCGCGTTCCCGAGCGAAGCCGGGACGATGCTCAAGAACCTGGAGAAGAAGGGCAACCCCTGGGGGCTCGCCAAGAAGCAGCGCCTGGAGTGGACCAAGGAGGTCGACTTCGAGATCCCGGTCGTCGGCAAGGACATCGAGGACCTGTCCGAGGTCGAGTACCTGTACTGGGTCGGCTGCGCGGGCGCGCTCGAAGACCGCGCCAAGAAGACGACGAAGGCCTTCGCCGAACTCCTCCACATCGCGGGCGTCAAGTTCGCGATCATGGGCGGCGACGAGAAGTGCACCGGTGACTCGGCACGGAGGCTCGGCAACGAGCCGCTGTTCCAGGAGCTCGGCATGGAGAACGTCGCGGCCCTGAACATGGCGTACGGCGAGGAGATGGACGACGAGGGCAACTTCACCGCGGAGTCGAAGAAGCCCAAGTCCGCGAAGAAGATCGTCGCCACCTGCCCGCACTGCCTCAACACCCTCGGCAACGAGTACCCGCAGCTCGGCGGCGACTACGAGGTCATCCACCACACCCAGCTGCTCCAGCACCTCATCGACGAGGGCAAGCTCATCCCCGTAACCCCCGTCGAGGGCCTGATCACGTACCACGACCCCTGCTACCTGGGCCGCCACAACAAGATCTACACGCCCCCGCGCGAGATCATCGGCAAGGTCCCGGGCCTCCGGAACGAGGAGATGCACCGCCACAAGGAGCGCGGCTTCTGCTGTGGCGCCGGTGGTGCGCGGATGTGGATGGAGGAGCGGATCGGCAAGCGCATCAACGACGAGCGTGTCGATGAGGCCCTGTCGCTGAACCCCGACATCGTGTCGACGGCCTGCCCGTTCTGCCTCGTCATGCTGACCGACTCGGTCAACGGCAAGAAGAGCGATGGCAAGGCGAAGGAGTCCATCCAGGTCGTGGACGTGGCCCAGCTGCTGCTGGAGTCCGTCAAGACACCGGTCACGGACGACGAGCCGCCGGCGGGCGAGACGGACGCGGAGAGCGAGCCGGAGCCGCAGCCGGTGAAGTAGCGGCTCGGGTACGCAGGTAACGGCAGCCCGTCGGCAACGGGTACGGCTGGATAACGAAGCACCCCATGTCCCTGGTTCAAACCGGGAACATGGGGTGTTGTCGTGAGATGAGAGTGACCAGAGGTGCGGTTCTGTTGACCTGCGCCGTCCTGCTGGGCGCCGCCACCACCGGATGCGACACGGCGGGCGGGGACTCCGGGGACGGCGGAAGCAGGGGTACGGGTCCGGGGGCGCCCTCCGCTCCCACGCCCCCGAACGCCACCGCCACCTCTACCGGCTTCACGCTCGGCGCCCTCGCCCAGGGCCCCGACCGCCCCGCCGCCGGGAAGTCCCAGGACCGCCCCCGCGAGGGCGACCTCAACGGCGACGGCTACGACGATGTGGCCCTCGCCCGCACCGGCGCCGTCTACGTCGTGTACGGCTCGGCGGACGGTCCCGACCCCCGCACCCGTACGACCCTCGCCGTGGGCGGCGGCCACCCGGGCCGCGACGCCGACAACACGCCCCGGCTGCACCGCGCCGACCTGGACGGCGACGGTTTCACCGACCTGCTGGTCACGGTGAACGACGGCAAGCAGTACGCGCTGTGGGGCGGGGCGCGCGGGATCACGGGGATACGTCAACTGGCCATCGACGACGAGGCGTTGCGCGAACTCGGCCCCGCGGGCGGCGACTTCGGCAGCGTCGCCGACTTCGACGGGGACGGCAGCGGCGACGTCTTCCGCCTCGGCCGCCCCCACGGTTCGTCCGCCGGGTCCGCGGGGGTCGTCTTCCACGGCCCCTTCGACCGCCGCACGGGTAAACCGTCCCGCCAGACCGAACTCACCGGTCCGATCCCCACCGACAGCGCGCCCTACCAGTCCACCTCCGAGGACTACGACGGCGACGGCCGCGCCGAACTGACCGTGTGGTTCGAATGGACCGACCCCGACAGCGAGGGCGACGGCGACCTCACCGTGCAAGGGGTGCACCATTTCCGCGGTACGGCACGTGGGCTCGTACAAGCGCAGGAGTCCGAGCGCGGCGAGGAGTTCGCGGGACATCCCGGGGATGTGGACGGAGACGGCGACGACGAGCTGTATACGGCGAACTTCGCCGCCTTCGACCAGAAGATCACGATCAGCGTGAACTCAACACCGGGGAGGGCGAGTTCCGCGCCGCCGGTCACCCTGACCGACCTCCCCGGCCTCAACTCCCGCTGCTGCGGAGGCACCGAGGGCCGAGCGATCGGTGACGTCACGGGCGACGGACGGCCCGACCTCGTACTGAGCGCGCCGGCGGTCAACGGCGCCCACGGGCTCGTCTTCCTCGTCCCCGACGTCGCCCATGTCACGACGGCCACGGAGCCCCAGGCAGTGGACCTGGAATCCACAGGTGTGGACGGAGAGAACCGCGACCCCGGCGAGGGCGACAAGCAGTACATCCGCCACCGCCTGATCTCCGAGCCGCCCTTGCTCGACGTAAACGGCGACGGCCGCCTGGACGTGGTCGCCGCCTCCGGCAACCGACGCTCCGAGGACGGGTCCGCCACCGGCCGTACGACGGGTTTCTGGGTCTTCCCGGGCTCCCCGGAGGGCTTGGACACCGATGCCTCACGGCACGTCACGGAGGAGGACCTGGACCTTGAGTGACCGAAAGGCGCCTGACGGGAACTCTCCCCGTCAGGCGCCTTTCGTACGAACCGCTCAGGCTGTATGCGCCATTCATGGACGCCTACGGATTCCGGTCCTCCGGGGCCGGCTCTCGCCGCCCCCGGAGGATACGTGGGTTACCGCGCCGCGTAGCCGAAGCGGGTGCCGACCGACGGGAGGCCGCCCTGGCCGGGCCGGTAGGAGGTGACCGCGGCGACCGCGCCGCCGGCGGTCACGTTGGACATCGGCAGGGCGTGAAGGGCGCCGGTGCCCGGGCCATACGGCATGCCGACGTACAGGT
>NZ_JAAKZX010000073.1 GCF_011045025.1 Streptomyces ureilyticus | reverse complement strand
GGCGGGGCCGGCATAACTCATGCTGGCCATCGCGTAGCACGCGAGCGCGGCCGTGCACCCGCCGGGACCGAGAGGTCACAACCCTACCCGTGAGGGCTGCAGAAGGGATGGTCCTCTAATGAGCGAGGGGACCCCCACCACGCCGCAGCGATGTCGTTGAAGCCCGGCTGCTGCTCGGGGTCTGGTGCCTCGCGGCGGCCGCCGGCGCTGCCGCGGGCACGGCGACCGCGCACGCTGTGGTGCAGAACCTGGAGAGCCGACGAGCCGAGCGGCACGCCGTCCTGGCCGTGCTCATTCAGGGCGCTCCTCGTGCCACCTCCGAGGCCGCCGGGGCCGGCGACCAGGTGTGGGCCAAGGTGCGCCGGACGGCGTCGGACGGTTCGACCCGCACGAGCCTGGCCCGGGTCGACCCTGGAGAGAAGACCGGAGCCAGGACGCAGATGTGGCTGGACCGGAACGGCAAGCTGGTGCCCGCGTCCGTGGCCGGCGTGGAGGCCGAGTTTCAGGTCGTGGCGCTGGGCACGACGACCGCGGTGGGCGCCGGCGCGGCCGTCCTGTCCGTCGGATGGATTGTGCGCGGACGCCTGGAGCGGCGGCGCATGCCAGCAGTGGGACAGGGAGTGGGCCTGGTTCGGTGAGCAGTGGGGGCAGACCGGCTGACGGTCGGACGGATTCCTGCCGCTCGCCCTCGGTCAGAGGGCATCAGAGGGTCGGGGGTGCCTGGTCCCCTTCGCTCGAACAACAGTCAGCAGATCCGCGGTAGTTGCTCACCCAGCGGCATCTCCACGATCCGTCGGGCGCCCACCAGGGTCCGCAGCGTCACCCGTCCACGCGGCCCTTCCAGAAGCACCTCGCCGATCCGCACCGCTTTGGCTCCCTCGGGCACGGATCGCATCATGGCCAGGGCCTCGTCGGCCACGGCGGCGGTGACGAAGGCGACCAGGCACCCCTCGTTGGCCACGACCAGCGGGTCGAGGCCGAGCAGGTCACAGGCGGAGGCCACGGCCTCCGGTACCGGGACCGCGCTCTCGTCGATCTCGACGGCGACGGACGAGTCGCGGGCGATCTCGTTGAGGGCTGCGGCGAGCCCGCCCCGGGTCGGGTCCCGCAGGACGTGTACATACGGGCCGAGCGGCGACATCGCTCGCACGAGGCGGTGCAGTGGCTGGGTGTCCGAGGCGATGTCGCTCTCGAAGCCCAGGCCCTCGCGTGTGCTGAGCACGGTCGTGCCGTGCAGCCCGATCGGCCCGGACAGCAGCACCGCGTCGCCCGGGCGGGCCAGGGCGGCGGACGGGTGCAGCGATCCGGTCCGCTGCCCGATGCCGGTGGTGTTGATGAACAGCTTGTCGGCCGCGCCGCGGCCCACGACCTTGGTGTCCCCGGTCACGACGGGCACGCCGACGGACTGCGCGGCCTTGCCCAACGAGCGGAGTACGGACCGGAGTTCGGACAGCGGCAGCCCTTCCTCGACGATGAGGGCCACGGACAGGGCGAGCGGCCGGGCGCCGCGCATGGCGAGGTCGTTGACCGTGCCGTGAACGGCGAGCGAACCGATGTCACCGCCGGGGAAGAACAGCGGGCTGACGACGAAGCTGTCCGTACTGACCACCAGGTCGGGGCTCCCCGGCAGCAGCGCGGCGTCCTCCATCGGGCCCGAGCCGCTGTCGAAGGCCGGAAGGATCAACTGGTCGAGCAGATCCGCGGTCAGGCGGCCGCCGGCGCCGTGGCCCAGCAGGACGACCTCGTCCTCGTGGTTCGGGGTGGGGCATTCGATGGTCATGCCGAGCTCCTCGCAGACGTGCGTCCGGCCGCGTGGAAAGCGGCGCAGGTGCCCTCGGTCGACACCATGGGCGCGCCGAGGGGATGACGTGGTGTGCAGCGGGTGCCGTACGCCGGGCAGTCGGTGGGCAGGCGGGCGCCTGTGAGGACGGCACCCGCGATGCACTCCGGGTCCTCCACCGGTCGTAGTCCGTCCACGTCGAAGCGATGGGCCGCGTCGAACCGCTCGTACTCCTCAATGAGTTCGAGGCCACTGCGGGGCAGCGGACCGATGCCGCGCCAGGCCCGGTCGGTGACCCGGAAGACGGTACGCACCGCATCCTGAGCCCGGGTGTTGCCGGATCGGCGCACGGCCCGCGCGTACTGGTTCTCCACCTCGTGGCGGCCCGACTCCAGCTGCCGTACGGCCATGAGGATGCCCTCCAGCAGGTCCAGCGGCTCGAAGCCGGTGACCACGATCGGCACCCGGTACCGGGCGGCGATCGGCTCGTACTCGTGCCAGCCCATCACCGCGCAGACGTGCCCGGCCGCCAGAAAGGCCTGCACCTCGCAGTCGGGGTCGTCGAGCAGCGCGGTCATCGCAGGGGGCACCAGGACGTGGCTGACCAGCATCGAGAAGTTGGTCAGGCCGAGGCGGGCGGCGTGCAGGACGGCCGTCGCGTTGGCGGGCGCCGTCGTCTCGAATCCGACGGCGAGGAAGACCACTTCGCGTTCCGGGTGGTCGGCGGCGATGCGTACGGCGTCCATCGGTGCGTAGACGACGCGGACGTCAGCGCCCCGCGCCCGCAGAGACAGCAGGTCCGTGTCGGTGCCGGGGACGCGCAGCATGTCGCCGAAGCTGGTGAGGATGACGCCGGGGCGGGCCGCGATGTTCATGGCCCGGTCGAGGGTCTCCAGCGGGGTCACGCAGACCGGGCAGCCGGGACCGTGGATCATGCGCATGCCGGCGGGCAGCAGTTCGTCGATGCCCTGGCGCACCAGAGTGTGCGTCTGGCCTCCGCAAACCTCCATGATCCGCCAGGGGCGCGTCGCGGTGTCCCGCAGCTCGTCCAGCAGGCGCCGGGCGAGGACGGGATCGCGGTACTCGTCCAGGTACTTCATCGGTGCGTCAGTTCCAGTCGGATGTCCACGACCCCCTCCACTGCCCGCACGGCCCGGGCCACGACGGGGACGAGTGCGCGGTCGGGGAGGGAACCGCCCAGCGTGACCACGCCCTCGGTCACCGACACCGTCAGTGTGGTGGTGAGCGGGAGCTGGTTCAGAACGGTGTGCCGGATCTCCTCGGCGATCTCCTCGTCGGAGCGGAGGAAGACCTTGAGCAGGTCGCCGCGGCTGACCACGCCCTGCAGGATGCCCACGCCGTCCACGACGGGCAGCCGCTTGACGTGCCGGCGGGCCATGATGCGGGCGGCCTTGGCCAGCGAGGCGTCCGCGTGCACGGTGACGGCCGGGGTGGTCATCAGTTCGCCCGCGGTCACCGCCGCCGCCTTCGCCCGCTCGGCGGGCTCGCCCGGGTTGACGTCGGTGTAGTCGGCGTCGCGGAACTCCTCCTTGTGCAGCAGATCGGCCTCGGAGACCACGCCGATGACCCGGCCCTCGCCCTCCAGGACCGGCAGCGCGCTGACCTTCCACTGGTCGAACAGCTCGACGATCTCCTTGAAGGACGCGTCGCGCCCGACGGCGACGACGGTGTGCGTCATCACATCGCTCACGGTGTACGGGGCTTCAGGCATCGCGGCCTCCAGAGGTGCGGACGACCCTCAGGTCGAGGAAGTGGGTGGAACAGGAGATGCAGGGATCGTGGTTGCGGATGGTCCGCTCGCACAACGCCGTCAACTCGGCGTCGTCCGGGTCCTGTTCAGTGATGGCGTGCTGCGCGACGCGGCGCAGATCGTCCTCGATGGCGCCCTGGTTCTGCGCGGTGGGCGGCACTAGGAGGGCGTCGGTGACAGTGCCGTCGGCGTCGAGGGCATAGCGGTGGTAGAGCAGCCCTCGCGGGGCCTCGGTTGCGCCGTGTCCGACACCGGCGGCGGGTGGCACGTCGGTGTACGGGCGCCCCGGCGGCTCGTACTCCTCGATGATCCGCAGCGCCTCGTCGACGGCGTACACCACCTCGACGGCCCGCACGAGGATGGACCGGAACGGGTTGCGGCACACCGAGCCCTCGCGTGGATCGCCGAGCCCCGCCTCCCGGGCCGCCTCCAGGGCTGCCGGGGACAGGCGGCGCCCGCTGATCGCGAACCGGGCGAGGGCCCCGGTGAGGTGGCGGCGCCCGTCGAGCCGCGAGTGCAGAGCGGTGGAGTGCGGCACGTGGGTCTCGGTGACGCGGTCCGTGAAGTCCCGCACCGGGAACGAGCCGAGGGTGCCGTCGGAGCGCAGCACGGTCGGGGTGCCGCCCTCGATGGAGTACGTGTCCGGGGCGGCCAGTGCCAGCAGGTCGGCGTCGACACGGGCGTCCGGGAAGTCGAACCCCGCCACCCAGCGCACGGTCTCCCGGGCGTCGTCGAGCGCCTGCTTCAACTCCTCGGCCAGTGGCCGCAGTTCGGCACGGGTCGGGGTCCGGTGGAAGCCTCCGAGTCGTACGTTGACGGGGTGGACGGCCCGTCCGCCGAGCAGCTCCATGAGGGAGTTGCCCGCCTTCTTCAGCCGCAGCCCCCGCTCCACGTCGGCCCGGTGCGTGCGGGCCAGTTCGATGGCGCTGGCGCGTCCCAGGAAGTCCGGGGCGTGCAGCAGGTAGATGTGCAGGGCGTGGCTCTCGATCCACTCTCCGCAGTACAGCAGCCGGCGCAGCTCACGGATCACCGGATCGACCGTCACCCCGCAGGCGTCCTCGATCGCCGAGCACGCGCTCATCTGGTACGCCACCGGGCAGATCCCGCACACGCGGGCCGTGATGTCGGGCGGCTCGGTGTACGCACGGCCGCGCAGGAACGCCTCGAAGAAGCGGGGTGGTTCGTAGATGTCGAGCCGGGCCTCGGTGACCGTGCCGTCGTGGACGTGCAGGCGCAGCGCGCCCTCGCCCTCGACCCGGGAGAGCGAGCCGACGCGCAGGACACGGGATCCGCGGTGGGTCACGTCCTCGCCTCCTTGTCGATCTTGTCGAATGCGGCGGCGTTGAAGGTGTGCAGGAGCCGTTCGACGGCGGCCTCGTCGAGACCGCCCGCCCGTTTCCCACCACCGCCCTTGCCGGAATCGCTACGCGATGCACCTCCGTTGCGCAGCAGCGGAATCAGCGCGGGCAGGTTCACCGAACCCGACGGGCCGAAGCAGCCGAAGCAGCCGCGCCCGTACGCCGGGCACAGTGCCCCGCACCCGGCGTGCGTGACCGGGCCGAGGCAGGGGGCGCCGTGGGCGACGGTGACGCAGACGGTTCCGCGCCGCTTGCACTCGAAGCACACGCTGTGGTTCGGGACGTCGGGCTTGCGGCCGGCGAGGAAGGCGGTGATGACCTCGAGGAGCTGGCGGCGGTCGATGGGGCAGCCGCGCAGTTCGAAGTCGACGTCGACGTGGGCCGAGACGGGGGTGGAGGTGGCCAGGGTGGAGATGTACTCGGGGTGCGCGTAGACCGTGCGGCGGTACTCGTCCACGTCCGCGAAGTTCCGCAGTGCCTGGATGCCTCCGGCGGTGGCGCACGCGCCGATGGTCACCAGGTGGCGGGAGGCGGCCCGGATCGCGCGGACGCGCTCGGCGTCCTCGGTGGTGGTGACCGAGCCTTCGACAAGAGTCAGGTCGTACGGTCCGGGTGCGACCGCGCTGGACGCTTCCAGGAAGTGGGTGATGTCCACCCGGCCCGCCAGGGCGAGGAGTTCGTCCTCGCAGTCCAGCAGGGTGAGCTGGCAGCCGTCGCAGGAGGCCAGTTTGAACACGGCGAGTGTGGGCGCGTTCATCTCACAACTCCCTTACGGACAGCAGGGGTTCGGCGACGTCCCAGCCGGCCACCGGTCCGTCCCGGCACACCAGCAGGGGACCGAGCTGGCAGTGCCCGCAGTGCCCGGTGGCGCAGCGCATGTTGCGCTCCAGCGAGACCCGGATCCGCTCCTTGGGCACACCTCGGTCCGCGAGCTCGCGGGCGGTGGCGCGGATCATCGGCTCGGGGCCGCAGACGAAAGCCCAGGTGCCGGCGGGGTCGAAGGGGGCACGCCCCAGCAACTGGGTGACCACTCCGACGTCCCCTCGCCACTCCTTGTCGGGCCAGTCGACCATCACCCTGGTGTACGCCGTCGGCCAGCTCTCGATCTCCTCCCGGGCGATCAGATCACCGGGCGTACGTGCCCCGACGAGCACGCTCACCCGGCCGTACGCCTCCGGCTCGGCCAGCGCGCTCAGGATCAGCGGCCGCAGCGGAGCGAGCCCGATGCCGCCGGCCACCACCAGCACGTCCCGGCCGCGCGCCCGATCCAGCTCCCAGCTCGTGCCGTAGGGGCCGCGCAGGCCCAGGAGGTCGCCGACGCGGGCCGCGCACAGGCCGTCGGAGACCGCGCCCACGTTGCGGATCGTGTGGGCGAGGCCGCCCGTGGTCTGCACGGAGCTCACCGACAGGGGGATCTCGCCCCGGCCGAAGCAGTGCACCATCGCGAACTGCCCCGGCGCGAAGTCGTCCAGTGCTTCGGCGACCGGTTCGAGCCGCAGCGTGACCGACTCCTCGGTCTCCCGCCGCCGGTCGACCACGAGGTACGGAACCGGTACGGCGGTCATCGCACACCGCCGCTGGTGGAGGTGCCGTACAGGTCGACCAGCCGGGCGCGGGCGGCGTTCAGCCGATGGGACAGCACCCGACCGACCCAGCGGCCGATCTCCCGCCCGAACTCGGCGTCGTCGTCGCACATCAGGCGCACGGCGACGGCGTCGAACTCGTACGCCCGCACCGGCGTCTGCGCCCGGGCGCCCAGTTGCCAGACGTACGGCTCGAACAACCAGGACCAGCCCACGAGATCACCCTCGCCGAGGGTTTCGATGACGGGCGTGGGGTGACCGGGGACGTGCATGTCGAGGGCGACCGTGCCGTCGCGGACGATCCAGAAGCGGTCGGCGTGACCGCCCTCCTCGAACAGCCGGGCGCCCTGGCGGAAGCCGACCTCGCGGGCGACGCGCAGGAGTCGCTCCCGGTGCTCGGGAGGCAGCGCGTGCGGCATGCGCAGGGTGATCGAGGGGGTCATCGCTCCGTCTCCTTCTCCGTCTCGAGTTCGGCGTGCAGTGCGGCGACTTCCTCCGTGATGTCGATGCCGGCCGGGCACCAGGCGATGCACCGCCCACAGCCGACGCAGCCGGACGTGCCGAACTGGTCGTGCCAGGTGGACAGCTTGTGGGTGAGCCACTGCCGGTAGCGGGCACGCCCCGAGGAACGCACCGGGCCCTCGTGCAGATAGGAGAAGTCCAGGTCGAAGCAGGAGTCCCAGCGCTGCCACCGCTCGGTGTGGTCACCGGTGAGGTCGGTGACCTCCTCGGTAGTGGTGCAGAAGCACGTGGGGCACACCATCGTGCAGTTGCCGCAGGTCAGACAACGTGACGCGACGTCATCCCAGCGCTCGGCCGCCAGGCTTGCACCCAGCAGCGTGCGCAGGTCGACCGGGGGCAGCGCCCGGCCCATGCGGTCACGTGCCGCGTCCACCGCGGCCCGGGCGGAGGCGTCCGTGACCATGTCGGCGGCCCGGTGCGGAACCTGCTCCAGCAGCCGGGCACCCTCCTCGCTGCCTACGCGGACGAGGAACCGGTGCCCGCCCTCGTCCACCACCTCGGTGAGCGCCAGGTCGTACCCGGCGTCGGCCGCGGGGCCGCCGCCCGTCGACACGCAGAAGCAGGTCGCGCCCGGTTCGGTGCACTCGGCGGCGATGAGCAGCGCCCGCTTCCGGCGCTTGCCGTAGCCTCCGTCCGTGTGCCGCCCGCCGGTCAGGACGCCGTCCTGGATTGCGATGGCCCGCAGGTCGCAGGGGCGCACGCCGAGGAAGGCGTACGACGGTGCCTCGGGTTCGTCGGCCGTGAAGGACAGGTCGCCCTCGGGTGTCCGGTCGGCGCTCCAGAGGCGCTCCCGCGCGGGGTGCAGGTAGGACTTCCAGGACTGCGGGCCCGCGCTGTGCGCGAAGGCGGCACCGTCCTCGCGGCGGACGAGACGGTAGCGCCCGGCGTCGAGCTCGACACCCCAGCCGTACGGCAGCTCGGCCGCCGAGGCCAGCTCGGCCAGCACGATCGCTCCGTCGCGGACCGTCGGCCCGACGACGGTCCGTCCGTCGGCCACCAGGGCCGCAACCAGGGCGTCGAGCCCGTCACGGTCCAGGACTGCAAGAGCTTCCGGGGCTTCGGTGCCGGTCATCGCGGTCCTCCTCGCCAAGGGGCTGCTCCGTCTCCCTCGCCTTAAGCGTGCAGCCGGGCCACGGCACATGGCAGGGGCCGTTCGGCCCCTCGACGGGCCCGGTCGGGCAAGGGCGAGGGGCGCATGACCGCCCCGGGGCCGAGTTGTCTCACGGCAGCGGCTCGCCCAGCTCGCCCTCGACCGCGTCGGCCATCGCCCGGAGCACGTCGAATGTCCGCCGCGCCTCTGCCTCGTTCACCTCGGTGATCGCGAAGCCGACGTGCACGATGACGTACGTGCCCACGTCCGCGTCGGGGGTGCAACTGAGGCAGACCTCGCGCCGTACACCGCCGAAGTCGACGGTGGCCATGCGGAGCCCGGCGTCTTCGTGGACTTCCAGGACCTGTCCCGGGATGCCCAGACACATGAGTGCTCACCTCTCCCCGGCCAGCCGCGCGGCCGCGACCGCCGCCTGGCCGTAGCTGATGCCACCGTCCCCGACCGGGACCTGGCTGCCGACCAGCACGCGCAGGCCCTGTGCGTGCAGCCGTCGCCGTACCTCGGTGAGCAGCAGCCGGTTGACGAAGCAGCCGCCGCCCAGGCACACCGTGCGCGGCGCGCCGTCCTCGACGGCCCGTGCGGCGAGTTCGGCGGTGACGATCGCGAGCGTCAGATGGAAGGCCGCCGCCAGCCGGGACACGGGCTCCCCGCCCAGTCGGCGTTCCAGCAGGTCCGTCAGGGTCGGCGCGGAGTCGTACACCCACAGGCCCTGCGCGCGGACGACGCGGTGGTCGAGTGGTACGGCGTGCTCGCGGCCCGCCGCCGCTTCGAGCAGCACGGCCGCCTCGCCCTCGTAACTCACCTGGTCGGCAAGGCCGAGCAACGCGGCGACCGTGTCGAAGAGCCGCCCGGCGCTGGACGCCCGCGGGCAGTTGACGTCACGGGCCACCATGGCGCGTACGGCGGCGACCTCGCCGGCGTCGAGCCGGTCCGTGAAGGGCCGACTCAGCCAGGGGTAGGGGCGCGGGCTGCCCAGTTGCTCGCCGCCCAGCAGGTGCCCGAGCGCGGTGCGGGATGGATGGCGTACCGCCGCGTCGCCGCCGGGCAGGGGCGCGGTCGCGAACCTGCCCACACGGCGGTAGCCGCTCAGATCGGCGACGAGGAGCTCGCCGCCCCAGAGCGTGCCGTCGTCGCCCAGCCCCAGACCGTCGTACGCGATGCCGAGGAAGCGGCCCCGCACCCCGTGCTCGGCCGCGCAGGCGGCCACATGCGCATGGTGGTGCTGCACCGGGATTCGGCGCAGCGGCTGCGCCTCGGCCCACCGGGTGGAGAGGTAGCCGGGGTGCAGATCGTGCGCGATCGCCACCGGTTCGATCCCGGTGAGGCGCTTGAGATCGTCGTACGACGTCCGGAACGCGTCGAACGTCGCCACGTCGGCCAGGTCGCCGGTGTGCGGTCCGAGATGCGCCCACCCGTCGGCGGCCAGCGCGAAGGTGTGCTTGAGATGGGCACCCGCCCCCGCGATCGGCTCGCGCACGTCGAGCGGCAGTGGGGCCGGCGCCAGGCCGCGTGCCCGGCGGACGGTGATTCGGGTCCGGCCGGCGAACTGCACCACGGAGTCGTCGTAGCGGGCCCGGATCGGCCGATCGTGGGTGAGGAAGCCGTCGGCGACGGCGGCGAGCGCGCGGCGAGCGTCGGCGTCCTCGACGGCGATGGGCTCGTCGCTGAGGTTGCCGCTGGTGACCACCAGCGGGCGGGCCAGCTCGTCGAGCAGCAGGTGGTGCAGGCCGGTGGTGGGCAGGAACAGGCCGACGCGGGACAGTCCGGGATGGACCCCGTCCACAAGAGGCGTCTCACCGCGTGACCGCAGCCGGGCGAGCAGGACGACGGGGCGCGCCGACGACGTCAGGGTCGCGCACTCCGCGCTGCCGATCCGCGCCAGCCGGGCCGCCGTGTCGACGTCCCCCACCATGACGGCGAACGGCTTCGTGGGGCGGTGCTTGCGGCGTCGCAGCTCGGCCACGGCCCGCGGATCACCCGCGTCGCACACCAACTGGTAGCCGCCGAGCCCTTTCAGCGCGACGATTCCGCCCTCGGCGACGGTCTTGACCGCCGCTCGCAGCGCTTCCCCACCGCGCAGTTCGTCCCATGCCAGGCGAGGACCGCAGGCGGGGCAGGCCACGGGCTCGGCGTGGAACCGCCGGTCGCCGGGATCGGCGTATTCGGCCGCGCAGTCGGCGCAGAGCGGGAAGCGCCGCATCGTCGTACGGATCCGGTCGTACGGAAGGTCTTCGATGATCGTGGCGCGCGGCCCGCAGTCGGTGCAGTTGATGAACGGGTAGCGGTGGCGCCGGTCGTGGGGGTTACGCAGCTCGTGCAGGCAGGCGTCGCAGATCGCCGCGTCCGGAGGGATCTCGCGCGGCACCGTGCCCGTGTGACCGGGCGCGCTGTGCCGCACATCGAAGCCCGCTGCGGACATCGACTCCTGTGTACCGCGCGTCAGGTGGATCCCGCGTACCCGGGCGAGAATCGGAGCGTCGGCGCGCAGACGCGCCGCGAAGTCCTCAATGACCTCCGGCGCTCCCGCGACCTCGCCCTCCACGTGCCCGTTCACATTGGCCACCCAGCCGTCCAGGCCGAGCGCGGACGCCGTGCGGTACACGAAGGGCCGGAAGCCGACTCCCTGGACGATCCCGTCCACCTGGAAGCGTCGCACGGTCATGGCAGCCTCCGCGCCGGTGCGCCGCGATGGCGCGCGATCTCGTCCTCGACCGAACCGGCGAGCGGTTCGACGACGGCCGCGACGGCGGGGGAGAGCCCGGTGCCGAGCGAACCGTCGGCGCCCTCCGCCGCGTAGACCACCAGCCGGGACGGAAGACGCCCCAGGACACGCGCAAGTTCGACGGCCTCACCGAGGCCCAGCCCGTGCGAGCTGGTGGTCGGCGGCTGCTCCAGGCGCTCGGCGTCGAGTTCGATACGGTGCACACGGCCGGGGCGTCCGGGATGCGCGTGCGCGGCGTCCACGACGACCGCGAGAGCGGCGTCCTCCCACAGGCCGATCAGCCGACCCGGGTCGCCGTCGCAGGTGGCGAGCACCGTGCCGGGCGGCAGCGGCCGGTCCTCGGCCCGCTCCCGCAGCCGGGCCACCACGGCCCAGCCGACGCCGTCGTCGCGCCGGAATTCGTTTCCGACGCCGATGACGGCGATCCGCGTGTGCGTCGTCATGTATCTCACCGTGCGCTGCCACGAGTGCGGTCCACAGGGGCCGAACGACCCATGGCGAGGGCCGATCCTCCCTTTCCGGTCAGGGTCTGGCGGTCCGGTCGGTGCACAGACCCAGGCCGGCTCGCCAGGGCCGCTGTGAGCACGCCCGCGTCGAGCAGGGTGCCGAGGGACGGCCAGGGGCTGAACCACAGGGCCTTGAGCAGCAGGCCGGCGGACGCCGCGATGAACTGGGGACGTTCCGCCGTTGCTGTCCGTCACGGTGGCGGAGCCCGCGCCCCAGAGCACCGTATGCGCAGTACGCGACCTGCCAACTCAACGGTCACCAAGCAAGCCGGGTGACGTCGGCTGCGGTCCGGCAACGCCCCGAAGGGGCCCGGGGCTGTATCGATTTGCGGCTCCGCCGCGTGGGCGCGACCAGCCACGATGGTGCCGCAGAGGACCGACGGCACATCGTGGCACTTCCAGCGGAGCGCTCAGCGGTAGCGCCGGTGGTCGTCGTGGTCGCCGATGTAGTGCCTCTCGTCGATGACAACCTCCCGCTCACCTGGGCGCCGGACCATGCCCGGCGTGGCCATGAACGTGATCAGCCCGAGGACTCCGGCGGCCATCAGGACGAAGCCGACGACGAACGAGCTGTAGCCGAACACCAGGCACGCGCCCAGCACGGCCGCGCCGATCAGGATGAGCGGAACCATGGCTGCCTCCTGCGCCAGGCCCGGGTTGTCCCGGACGACAGAGCCTCCGAGGCGGACACCACCGGTGTGCCGTCCGCCGGTTTCCTCAGTCGGCTCTTCGCCTCCAGCTTCGGACGTTCGCGTGTTCGCGCCCAGAGGCCGACCGGTTCCTCGAGGAGGGCCGGACGTCCTTCCGCGAGGATTGGCTCGCGCTTCCGCAGCTCGGTCGTGAACACGGGTCGTGCGCAGAGAGAGGGGCCCTCCAGGCCCCACCGGCCCCTCAACAGCCTTGAGTTGAGGGCGCCTTGCGCGGGACCGCGAACGGTGGCCCTCGCCCGGCTCCTGGCGGACGAGCCGGGAACAGGGCCCGACCGGGTCCCGTACGGGGCCGATGGGCCCGCGCAGGCACGGCTCCCCATACGGGACTTTGGAAATGGCAAAGGACAAGGAGAGAGACAGAGGAGGGAGACAGATGAGCGGCATGATGGAGCGGCTGCCGGGCTGGCCGGCACTGCCCGACCTGTTCGGCTGGGTCGAGTCGGGGTTCCCCGGAGGGCACCTGGTTCCGGGAATGCACGGCATCCGTATCGAAGAGCACCTCGCGGATGAGAAGTACGTGCTGCGGGCCGAACTCCCGGGCATCGACCCCTCCAAGGACGTCGAGATCACCGTCACGGAAAGCGTCCTCACCCTGCGGGCCGAGCGCGGCGAGGAGGCCACGCAGAATCACCGGACCGAATTCCGCTACGGAGTCTTCGCCCGCTCCGTTCGGCTCCCGGCCGGAGCCAAGGGTGACGAAGCGACAGCTGAGTACAAGGACGGTGTCCTGACCATCACGGTCCCGGTGCCGGAGGCGAAGGCGGGCACCAGGAGCATCCCTGTGCGGCACGGCTGAGGGCAGGCTCGTGCCGAGCCGCTGAGAGTGCGCAGCCGGGAGAGCGTGTCGGCTGCGCACACGCCTGTCGTTCTCCGTGCGCCGGGATGCGACCGGTGTGCGCGGCGGGATGGAGCGAGAGGCCCTCGGCTTGATGACGCGGCCGCGCCGCGGGGCTGGAGGCATACAGGGGAGGGAGACGGACGACGGCCGTCTCCTGTCTCCGCCACCACCCGCTTCGTAGCGGTCATCGCCGCCGGCGACCGGCTACGGCCGACGCGGTGCGGACGTGCGGGATGCGGAGGGTGGTTGGCACGGACAGCCCGTCGGCGCTGCCACACCAGACCTTCCTTCAGTCCGTCGTCCCCGATGCGCTCCTTGAAGACGCGCTCCAGGAGAGGCGGTACGCGCGGTACGAGCGGTGTGCTCACTGCTCCAGCTCGATGCCGATTTCGGGTGTTTCATGAAGCGTGTTGTGGATGGTGCAGTGGGAAGCGACGGCGAGCATGGCCGCGTGGCGTTGGGGTGAGAGGGCGGGAGGCGGTACGAGGACGAGGCGTATGGAGGCGACGCGGGCGGGACGGTCGGTGGCCATGGTGAACTCCGTACGGACCCCGAGCCCGGTGCTGTGCAGACCGTGGCGCTGGAGGTAGCGGCCCGCGTAGAAGGCGACGCAGGTGGCCAGGGACGCGGCGAACAGTTCGACGGGCGTGGGTGCAGTGTCCTTCCCGCCGGGTTCCACAGGCTGGTCGACCAGGAGTTGGTGACCGCGGACGTCCACCGCGTACGCGTCGCCGTAGACGTGGGTGACCTCGAGCCGGTGCACGTCCGCTTCCGGTTCCGTAGGCCGCGGGGTGGTGGCGATCTCCGGTGCTGTGCGGGTCATGGCGGGGCCCTCCTTCGTACGTCGACAGCTGCCGGACTCCAGTGGAACGCGAACGGCGCGGGACGGGGAGAGGCCGAACGGGTTGGCCGGAGGGCCGGTCGGCCCGGCGGGGACAGTCCCGGCGGTATACCCCCATGGGTAAGCGGCCAGGGACCATCGGCTCCTGCCCACGCCCCAAATCCCGCACGACAGTGGAGGCATGAGCAAACACATCGTGGTTCTCGGAAGCGGCACCGCCGGCACGCTGACGGCCAACCGGCTGCGGCGGATGTACGACGAGCGCGAGTGCCGCATCACAGTTGTCGACCAAGACGACGACCACGTCTACCAGCCCGGGCTGCTGTTCGTGCCCTTCGGGCTTGCACAGCCCCACGGACTGGTCCGGTCCCGGCCGCGCCAGCTCCATGACGGCATCGACTACCGGAGGGCCCGGATCGACCGGGTGGACCTGGACGCCGACACCGTGCACTTTGCTGTCGGCGGTTGGCTGACCTACGACGTCCTCGTCGTGGCGACCGGAGCCATGCTGCTGCCGGAGGAGACCGAGGGGCTGACCGGCCCCGGCTGGGGCGAGAAGGTGTTCACCTTCTACGACCTGCCCGGCGCGATTGACCTGCACCACGCGCTGGAGCACTTCGACGGCGGTCGCGTGGTGGTGAACGTGGCCGATCTTCCCGTCAAATGCCCCGTCGCGCCCCTGGAGTTCGCCTTCCTCGCCGACTGGTACTTCCAGCGGTGCGGTATCCGCGACCGGGTCGAGCTGACGTACGTCACACCGCTGGACGGGGCCTTCACCAAGCCAGTCGCCGCGAGGGCATTGAGCGGTCTGCTGGCGCACAAGGGCATCGAGCTGGTCACCGAGTTCACGCTCGGCGAGGTCGACGGCACGGGCGGACGGCTGGTGTCGTACGACGAGCGCGAAGTGGCGTTCGACCTGGCCGTCGTCGTGCCGCTGCACGGCGGTGCCGCCTACGTCGGCCGCTCACCGGGCCTGGGCGACGAACTCGGCTTCGTTCCCGTCGACCCGCACACCCTCCAACATCCGGACCGGGCCAACGTGTTCGCCATCGGTGACGCGGCCGGTCTGCCCGCGTCCAAGGCCGGTTCGGTGGCCCACTTCGAGGGCGAGGTGCTGGCGCACAACATCGGCCGCTTCCTCGCCGGGCAGCCGCTGGACGCCTCCTACGACGGACACACCAACTGCTTCGTGGAAACCGGCTTCCACAAGGCTCTGCTCATCGACTTCAACTACGAGACCGAGCCGCTGCCCGGGCACTTCCCGGCCGCCGTCGGCCTGCCGCTGCTGAAGGAGTCGCACGCCAACCATCTCGGGAAGCTCGCCTTCGAGTGGCTGTACTGGCACAGCCTGCTGCCCGGCCGGGAGCTGCCCGGCATCGGCTCGGCGATGCCCGAACACGGCAAGAACCACGTCCACGTCTGAGCCGAGGAGAATCGTCATGCCCACTGCTACCTACGACGACACCGCCGTCCCGGTCGACGACGAGGGCTTCTTCACCGAGCCCGACCGGTGGACCGAGGCCATGGCCGGGCAACTCGCCCGCGAGCAGGGGATCGAGGACCTGACCGAGCGGCACTGGACGGTCATTCGCTTCATGCGCTCCGAGTACACCGCCAAGGGCACCGGTCCCACTGTGCGGGTGCTCGGCAAGACTTCCGGCGTGAGCGTCAAGGAGCTCTACCAGCTCTTCCCGAAGGGCCCGGCGAAGACCGCCGCGAAGATCGCCGGAATCCCCAAGCCCCGCGGCTGCATCTGACGTGGCCGCCGCATTCGAAGGAGTACCTGTCATGGCATGTCGTCGAGCATGGGCATCCGCGGGTGCGCACTGGTTCTCGAGGCATTGACGGCCTGCCGGGGGCAGGGCGTCCTCCGTATGCTTCCGCGAGCGCCGGGGCGCCAGTGTGGATGACCGCGCTGTGGCCCTGGCCGCCGACAACGCGCCGTCGAGGTCACCGCTCCGGGAGCCAGTGATGGGCGATCCGGTGCGAGGGGTGTTGCTCGGGCGGGTGGGTGTCGTCGATGCGGAAGGTGAGGCTTTTCATCACTCCCACGACGCCGTCCACCTTCCAGACCAGCTGGACCACCAGCGGAATGTCGCTGCGGTGCTCCAGACGGCCTTCCAGCGTGGCCACGCCGTCGCGGACGGAGACGATCACTGTGTAGTGCGGTAGGCACATGGCGCGGGTCAGGACCTCGTCGATGATCTCCTGGCGGATCTCCTCGTCGGTGCGCAGGAAGACCCGCATCAGGTCGCGGCGGGTGGCGATGCCGATGAGGCGGTCTTCCTCGTCGACCACGGGCAGCCGTTCGACGTGGTGACGCTCCATCACCCGGGCCGCGTCCGCGACGCGTTGCTCCGGGTGCACCGTGATCGCGGGCGTCGACATCAGCTGCCCTGCAGTCGTGGCGCGGACTTCGACGGCCCTGGGCCGCGCCCTGCCGCGCAGGGCGGGGAGTCGGAAGCGGCGTCCCGGGGCCCGTTCGCCCTGAGCCGCCTGTCGGCGTATCAGGTCGGTCTCGGAGATCACGCCCACGACCTTGTCGTCGGTGTCCACCACTGGCAGGCCGCTGATCCGATGCTGGTGCAGCAGTCGGGCCACATCTTTGAACGGCGTCTCCTGGCGGGCGCCGATGACCTCGCTGGTCATCACCTCGCCGACTTTGCACGTCTTCATGGCTGTCTCCTCCTTTCCTTCACCGCTTCAAGCAGAGCGCGACAGATCTGTGGTGCGTACGGCGTCCGCAGGCCCAACCGGACACCGCCGGGTGCCGTGCCGCTGCGGTGTGCGCCGGGGGGCCAAGCGGCCGGTTCGGCCGTTTCCGTCCCGTTGGGCTGTCCCGGTAGCCGGCCCTCCGATGCTCCTTCAGCCTCGCGTGCAACGGATTGAGGGGGCAGGGGCCGACCGGCCCGGACTCCCGGGTCGAACCGTCCTCTCATCGACCGGTCCTGGCAGGACCGACGGGCCGGCCAGAGACGCCGGAGACCCGAAGAGCGGGTGGCCGGCTCACGTGGCTGTGGCACCAGGGGCGGTGGTGAGAGGTGCGGGCGTCAGTCGGCGAACGGTCAGCACTTCTGCCCCGCTCACCTCCGCCGAGGATGGTGAGACTTCCGGGATGTGCCAGGGCGGGCAGGAAGGTGATCAGCTGTCCGGCTCCAACGATTCACGCGGCGGCAGCGGGGCCGTGGAGCCCGGGGAAAGGGCCCGTCCGGCCCCTGCGCACCGCTCGGTGTTCGTACCAGGCTTGATGACGGACACACGGACATACGCACACCGAGGAGGCACGGGTCATGGATCGACACGTTGTCGCGGGGATCGATGGTTCCCCCGAGAGCCGCGCTGCCGCGCACTGGGCAGCCCGGGAAGCACTGCGCCGCGGAGCCGCGCTGCGGCTCGTGCACGCCTGGCAGTTGCACGCACGTCCCGCCGCCAACGTGCCCTTGGACATGACCGAGCGAAGCTTCGCACGGCAGATCCTTGCGGAGGCGTTGGACAGCGTCCGCGCGGCGCATCCCGGGCTGCAAGTCGTCGACCAGCAGGTGAAGGGCTCACCGGTCACCGCCCTGCTGGCAGCGGGGGAACGGGCCGAGCTGATGGTGCTCGGGTCCCGGGGGCTCAGCGGTTTCGTAGGCTTCCTGCTCGGCTCAGTGTCCGCGCGCGTCGTCGCCAGGTCGTCGCGACCCGTGGTTCTGGTCCGCGCGGGTGAGAACGTCGCTGATGAACACTTCCCGGTCCCTGACGGCGTCGCTCCGGACGAGATCCCCGAGATTCCGTACCGCGATGTCGTCCTCGGCCTCGACACCGGCCAACCCTGCGACGATCTTCTCGAGTTCGCTTTCGAGGCCGCTCGGCGCCGTGGCGCAGCGCTGCGCGTGATCCACACCTTCACGGTCCCGCCGGGATACGCCACCGCCGACCGGGTCGTCCCGCCTCCGGGCCCGGAGCTGCTCGCGGAGCACGAACACGCCGTGGTCGCGACGCTGCGTCCGTGGTGCGAGAAGTTCCCCGAAGTTGCCGTCACCGAGACCGTCGTCGAAGGCCGGGCGGCCACCGAACTGACCCGCGCCGCTTCCGGAGCTGCCCTTGTCGTCGTGGGACGCCGGTTGCGGGACATCCGTCTCGGCGGCCATGGCGGACCGGTCACCCACGCGGTACTGCACCATGCCGGCTGCCCCGTCGCTGTCGTCGCGCACGTCTGAGCCAGTGCCCGAAACCGGAATCCGTCCACCTCGCGGAGGAACCATGGGGTGATACCCCGTATCCGGTCGCATCCGATGCGAGAGCCGTCGGCGCACGCGACCGGCCCTGGAAGTCCGGTGGATCCCCGCGATGCCTCATCATGTCCACGCGGATCCACCGGCCCTCCGCGTTCGCGACGTTGCGGCGACACCGTCCACAGTCTCAGGGACCGCTGGTCCCCAGCCACGGCCACTCGGCCCTGCACCCAGGGCCCGGTCGGTCCCTCCGTCTCCTCGCCGCGGCCTCTCATCGGTCCTGTCGGCCTCACCCAGCCCTCGAAGGCGGGCCGAACGTCCCCCTGCGCGCGCCCGTGCGGCCCATACCCCAGAAACGAGCGGTGTCAGAAACGAGCTCCGTCACGACGACGGCGGCGTGGGCCGGGCCGTGATCACACGACCGAAGGATCACGCGATCCGCCGTCCTTCCCCAGGCCGTCACCTCCGTTCGAGCGCGGGAGACTCCATCCCGCCCGGCGCCGCTTTACCGAGCCGCCCGCGACCACGGCCGACAAGGGACCGTTCGGCACGTGGACGGGGCCCCATGACCCACGCCTGGCCCACCCGGTTCGGGTCACCGTTGACGTTGAGACGTTGAGACAAGAGTCCATCGACGGAGGCTGCCATGACCGAACCCGCCCACGGCAACAGCATCGTGGTAGGCGTCGACGGGTCCGAAGCGTCCATGGCCGCGCTGCGCTGGGCCTCAGGGCAGGCCGGTGCTCTGGGCGCCGACGTCGTCGCCGTACACGCCTGGGAACCGGCGGGGCGCAGCATGGCCCCCTACGCAGCCGTTTCAGCGCGTCCGACCCTCGCCGACGAGCGGGTCCAGGCCGCGGAACTGCTCGCCGCGACGGTGCGGGAGGTCTTCGGCCCACAGGTCGACGGTGCCGTACGAGCCGTCCTGGTGGAGGGCCCGCCCGCGCGGGTACTGGTGCAGCAGGCGCGCGGCGCCCTGTTGCTCGCCCTCGGGCGCAGGGCACACGGACAGTACGGGCAGCCCCCCATCGGTGCGGTCGGCCGTGCCTGCCTGCGGAACGCGGCGGTCCCCGTGGTGGCGGTGCCCGCCACGGAGCGGGCCGCGACGCCGCTCGCGGCCGTCGCGGCACCCCCTCTCGCCCGAAGCGGCGCCGCGTAGCGGGCGGTGAAATGGGTCGTGCCTCGGACAGCGCGGACTCCGCCCCGAAGCTCGGCGAAGTCGAGGAACGTCGAGGTGACGTCATGGACATCCTGGTGGGCTACGCGACCGCGCACGGCTCGACGCGCGAGATTGCCGAACGACTGGCCACCAAGTTGAGCGAGACAGGACTCAAAGCCGAGGCGCGGTCCATGGAAACGGTGGACGACGCCGATGCGTACAGCGCGTTCGTCCTGGGCAGCGCCGTCCACGGACAGGCCTGGCTGGATCCGGCCAAGGACTTCGTACGTGGGAATCTCGACGTACTGGGCTCCCGCCCGGTATGGATCTTCAGTGTCGGCATGCCAGGCGCGCTGCGCGGACCCTGGCGGCGCATGGCGGACAAGGAGATCCCGGTGATCGTCGAGAGTCTGCCCGGTGACCTGTCGTACCGGGACCATCGGCTGTTCTCCGGTGTCGTCGCACCGATCCAGCTACCCGTCACCGGGCGCATCCTGTTCCGCCTGTTGGGCGGCCGGTTCGGCGATTACCGCGACTGGGACGCCATCGACGCCTGGGCCTCCGGGATCGCCGACCAGCTGGCTCGCGGATGAGAGGCAGGACCGAGACGAACGGCAGGACGGAGACAGACGGATAGCGCCGCGTCAGGGCCCTACGCCTGCTCGTCGTCGTCCGTGCGCAGCATCTCGGCGTCCTCTATCAGGCGGCGGAGATCCACCACGAACCGTCCTGGCTCCCTCGGATCGGCGTCGTTTCTTCTCACTTCCAGCCAACTCCGGTACAGATTCCGGCACATGGGCCAACCGGCCCGGTCCGTGACCGTTGCTTCATCGCCGTGCGGCGGAACACGTTCGGGGCTCTCCACACCGACCAGGCGACTCGCCGAGGAGCCGGCGAGCGCGCCCTGTCATCGGACGAGCACGCGCTCCCCGGAGCGCGGTACGACGGCGGCCCAGCCCAGGGCCCGGTCGATACGGTCACGCAGCGCGCCGGCCGCGTCGGGCTCGCCGTGTACCAGGTAGGTGGTGTGCGGGGCGGGGGCACCGCGCAGCCAGTCGATGATCTGGGTGGCGTCGGCGTGGGCCGAGAAGTGCGGTACGTCGGCGACCTGCGCACGCACCGGGACGTACTCACCGAACATCTTGAGCGCCTTGGCCCCGTCGACCAGGTCCCGGGCACGCGTTCCCTGCGCGGCGAAGCCCACCACGACGACGGCGTTGCGCGGGTCGGGCAGCAGACGGCGGAGGTGGTGCAGGACGCGGCCCCCGGTGGCCATGCCCGACGCCGAGACGATGATGGCAGGTCCGCCCGCGCGGCTGATGTCGACGGACTCCTGGATCGACCGCACGGCGAGGAACGGCTCGGGACTCAGCACGGCCGTGCCCGCCGCCGTCACCTCCGGGCGCAGCTCGGGGTCCCGGGTGAGGATGGCGTCCCGGTAGACGTCGAGCGCGGCGAGGGCCATCGGGCTGTCGACGTACACGGGAACGGTTGCCGGGATGCGGCCCGCGCGGCGGAGTTCGGCGAGTTCGTGCAGGACGACCTCGGTGCGGTCGAGGGCGAAGGCCGGGATGACGACGGTTCCGCCGCGCGCGAGGGTACGGGTCAGCACGTCGGCGAAGTGTGTCCGCCCCGCCTCATCTTCGTGGCGACGGTTGCCGTACGTCGACTCCATGAGCAGCACGTCCGCCCCGGAGAACGGCTCCGGAGGGCGCAGCAGCGGATGGCCGGGGCGGCCCAGGTCACCGCTGACGGCCAGCGTGTGTCCGTCCTCGAAGGTCAGCCGGGCCCAGGCCGATCCGAGGATGTGGCCGGCGGGATGCAGCGTGAGCCTGGTTCCGGCGGCGATGTCGGTTGGTGTGCAGGTCGGTATCGGGTCGACGAGTTTGAGGGCGCGGTCAACGTCTGAGTCGTCGTACAGCGGCTGTGCGGGCCGGTGTTTGGACCAACCGTGCTCGTTGGCGTGCCGGGCGGTCTCTGTCTGCAGCTTGGCGCTGTCCCGCAGCACGATCTCCATGAGGCGGGCGCTGGACTCCGTCGTCACGATCCGTCCCCGGAAGCCGTGACGGACGAGTCGGGGCAGATATCCGCAGTGGTCGAGGTGGGCGTGGGTGACGACCACCGCCCCGATGTCCGCGGCGTCGCAGGGCAATGCGCGCCAGTTTCGCTTGCGCAGGTCGGCGAGGCCTTGGAAGAGCCCGCAGTCGACGAGTACGCGGGCGTGGTCGCTCTCGACGAGGAACTTGCTGCCGGTGACCGTTCCTACGCCGCCCAGGAACGTGAGCAGTGCGGGCCGGGGGTGCGTTTCCGGCCGAACCGTCGGGCTAGGTACCACAGCGGTCATGACGTCGGTCTCCTCGAAGTTGGGGCCGAACGGCCTTGGTGGTTCCCCAGCTTGCGAGGACATGGGTGCCGTGCCATGGGCCGATGGGTCCACGGGCCGGGTCTGGGTGGCCTTTCCTGCTCGGACGGGTATCTCTGGCGGGTTCCCGGCCGTGCCGAAGGGGTCCACAGCGGTCGTGCTTCGTGCCGCACGCCGACAGGGCCGACCGGCCCACGGGCGGGGACGTCGAGGACCTGCCGCGCCGGCAGGCGCCGTTCGAACCTGAGGGTGTAACGCACAGTCAGGTACAGGAAGCCCTCGCTCCGTGTCGGATTCTCCGATGCACTGCTGAGAGGCCGTCAGGGAGGGGAAGAATCATGGCGTCCGTCACCTTCCGTGAACAGCAGGTGTTCCTCGGACGAGCCGCTGTCCAACCTCGACGCGAAGCTGCGGGTCCAGACCCGCGCACAGATCGCCTCGCTGCAACGGCGCCTCGGCACTACCACGGTCTACGTCACCCACGACCAGGTCGAGGCTCTGACCATGGGGACTGGCTTTATCGGTGAGTCCTGGCACCGGTTGTCGATCGGCGGCGACACCGCCCGCAGTTGGCGGAGAGTGATATCGCTGAGTTCTGACACCACTTGGGTGTTTGCGGTGGGAGGGTGGGAGTGCTCTGCATGGTGAGGGGGCGCCGGTGCCACCGAAGACCAAGGTCGCTCTGTACGCGGCGATCCGCCGTGATGTCCGGGCGGGGATGTCGAACTGGGCATTGCAGCGCAAGTACGGGGTGGGCTTCCGGACGGTAAAGGCGGCCATGGAGTCCGTCTGGCCGGAGCCGCGCAAACAGCTGCCACCCCGCAAGACGCGGCTGGACGTGTTCAAGCCGGTGATCGACCAGATACTGCGGGCGGATCTGGACGCGCCGCGCAAGCAGCGGCACACCGTCAAGCGGATCTTCGACCGGCTGCTGGACGAGCACGGTGCGGTGGAGGTGACCTATCCGATGGGGCCACGTCCACGCTCTCAGCGTGCTGGGCGGCGTCCCTTGCGGCAAGGTGCGCTATGACAACCTGCGGGCCGCGGTCGCCCGGGTGCTGGGCTTGTCGAGAGCAAGGGTGGAGAACGAACGGTGGACCGCGTTCCGTTCGCACTACAGAATCGAAAGCATGTACTCCCGCCCGGGACTCGAAGGAGCCCGTGGCCGAGTCGCCTTCCGAAGCGGTCCCGGGAACCCGGGATCACCCAGGAAACCCAAGCCGATTAGAGATGCTTGCCCGGCTGTTCCAAGTGCGGCTGGTCCTACCCCGAGGAGCTTGGCACCGGCCCCGTACGTGGGAGTCCGGTGCATACAGAACTGCTGCCCCGCTCGGCGGCCCGAGTGGGAGGACGTCGCCGGTTGCTGCCGGTCACCGGCTGGCGCGGATCATCACGGTGAGGACCGGCGAGGCCGGTGACGGCGGTTTGTTCCGATGTCCTCGGGCTCCCACGACCAATAGAGGGCGTGGGCCTTTCCGTCCCCGGCGGCCCGGTTGCGAATCGTTGCGCGGCTCGGCCGGGGTCCTGTTCGGCGTGGATGGTCAAGTCCCACAGCGCATGAGTCGTGTCGCCGTGGTGCTGCGCCTCGTCGTAGTAATGGATCCACGCCGGATTTTCGGCCGGGTTCGAGCGAACGAACGTGTTGTCGGCGGCGCCGACCCTCGCCTACGGCGACGTCGACCTCAGGCGAGCAGGTCACGCGCGGCGCGGCGGGGGGTGGCGGGGCCTTCCGGGCCGTAGCCGAGGCGGATCAGCATCTGAGCGTGGCCCGTGTGTTCGGGTGCGGGGTTCAGGGAGCGGCGCAGGTCGGGCCACTCCATCGGCTGGTGCAGGAGGGATGCCCGCAGCCCGTGGACCGTGGCGACCAGGAGGGCGTGTTCCAGTGCCTCGCCGGCGCGCAGCCAGTCCGTGCGGCGATCGTGTTCCGTCGTCAGCAGGGCGATGACGGGGGCCGTCTCGAACGGTTGGGCGCGGAGTCGCTCAGGGTGCCGCTGGGCGGTGAAGTCGCGCAGGGGGACGTGCTCGTGGGCGTCCTGCGGGCCGAGAGCCGTCTGGGGGAGTCCGAGGTCTCTGGGCTCGTCCGGGTCCCGGTGGACCCAGCGGCGGCTCTCCGCCCCGCGGTCGGGGTCGTTCCTGTTGCGCTGCTCGGCTTCGGCGGTCAGGCGGAGCAGTCGCGCTGTCTCGGAGGGCGCGGGGAAGGTGAGTGCCGCACCTTCCATGCGTGCGGCCTCGGTCAGCTCGGCGCGTACATGTGTGGGCAATGGCCTGTCGGAGAACGGGAACCGGCTGCTGTGCCGCCGCCAGATGGCCGGGTACAGGTCGGCGCGGCGACCCGTGGGGCGTTGGGCCGCGGGAGCAGTCGGCCGAACGGTGGCGAGCAGGCTCGGGTCCTCGGGGTCCGGCAGCAGGCGTGTGACCGGCGTCCAGCCGAGGTGAGCAACTGTGACACGCAGGTTGAAGACGGCGGCCCCCACGGAGAGGTGCAGGGCGCGGCCCGCGGGGTCCGTGTGGCGCAGGCCTCGTTCCGGAGCGGCGCGTACCTCGATAGCGACCGTCTCGGGTTCCAGGCGATAGCGCCACGGCTGCGTGTTGAAGATCGAGGGCGCGGCGACGGCAGCCGCGAGGTACTTCTCCACGGTCTCGGCGTCGAAGTGCGTGAAGTGCATGACGCCCTCCTCACGATCCTGCGTCGTGTTGTTGTCCTCCGAGTGTGGGAGTCCGGCCAGGACACCGTGAGGGGCCGACGGTCCCTTCCCGGGGTCCGGTCGGACCACACCCGGCATGGGGCTTCCGCGGCTCCAGGGCCGAACGGCCCATAGCCGCACGGGAGTCGGGTCCGTTCGGCCTCGCCATGCCGCCTGATCGGCCCCTGCCGGGCTCACGTCCCGGTGTCACGGTGCGGCGTGGCCGTCGCGGCGGTGACCGCGCACACTGCCGACAACGTCTTCGCTCGGCAGCAGGCTGAGAAGCACTCCATCCGGGCCGTACTCGTCGACTACGTGCCTCTGACCGTGTGGCGTGCGGTGACGAGCGACCAGGTCCGGGCAAAGGTCCGCTGGACAGCGGCGGACGGCTCCACGCGCACGGGTACGACCCTGGTGGATGCCGGACACAGGGCCGGATCCGACGTCGTGGTCTGGGCCGACGGCCAGGGCGGCCTCACCCCCCCCCGGCCGGCGAGCTCCGGCGAGACCGCCGCTCGCGTGGTACTCATTGGCACCGGGCCGCGCTCGCCTTCGGCGGTCTGACGTTCGGCGCGGGAGCCGTCGCACGGTGGCGGCTCGACCGGCGCCGTATCGAGCGGTGGGGGCGTGAGTGGGACCTGGTGGGACGTCGGTGGGGGCACAGGACGGGACGTTGCCCCCTCCTGGCGCGTGCGGTCTGAGAGACCCGACGGTGGATCCCGAGGACGGCGACCCCATCCCCGACGGCCCGAATAGACCAAGTGGCTGTCCCCTCCCTCATGCAGTGCCCGTCGTACACCGCAGGGAGGTTTCACAGCCGAGTGAGGGCGATGGACCGGGGCACGCGGCCGGTGAGGGCGATGGACCGGTCACGCGCCGGTGAGGGCGATTGCAGTGAGTACGGCGTCGATGCCGCACACGTCGTGGACGGTGCGGCCCGGCGAGCCCAGCGGTTGCGGCCCGTTCGGCCCCGGATCGGACCCGAAAGGCCCAGGCCCGTCGCGTGCGTTGGGAGGGAGAGTGATCGGGCAGCGACCTGACGCGTGAGGAGGGCCGCGACGTGAGCGCCTCGGTATCCCGAGAAGACACTTCCAGCCGACCGCACCCGCCGCGGGTGTCCGCGGTCCGCCGTGATCCCGAGGGCTCGTGGCTGACGCGCCTGTACCGGCGCACGGTGCCCGCACGCCTCAGACGGGCCGTCGTGGCCCGTACGACTCCGCGGGCACGCGCCCGCGTCAAGCAGCACTTCGCACGGCTGCCGTCCGCGCGCCTGATGATGGGCCGGGTGCGCGCGGCCTGGCTGGTGCGCCGCCATTCCGGCCTGCTCGCAGAGCCGGACCGGGAGGTGCAGCTGGTGCGCGGCGCGCCCAAGATGGTCCTCGTACACCCTGGCATCTCGCCGATGGCGGCACGCAGCGCCAACGCGGCAGCGGTCCGCGCGGCCTTCGACGAGGCGGGACTCGACTACTTCTGCGTCCGCGGGCTCAGCAACACCGCCGCGGTCGTCGCCCTCGCCGCCCAGGACCGGGCCGCGGCTCACCGCGCTCTGGAGCGGGCCTGCCGTAACCGGCCCGGTTACGTCTGTGCCGTCGACGGCCACTGGCGCGAGCGGCGCACGACCCGGCCGGGGTTTTGCCGCGGCACCTGGCGGCGGCTCGCACGGGCGGACGTACTCCGGGTGACCTGGTACTACGGCGATCCGCGCGGGCAGTTGACGCTCGGCCCCAAGTACGGCTGCGACGTCGAGTTCTGGACGGCGGACGAGGAGACGGGGGATTTGCTGCTGGCGCCACGCCCGAACCGGATGGCCGAGCAGGTACCGCGCGCCGACGCCCCGGTGTCGGCCTCCGACTCCCTGTTCACCGCGTTGGCCCCCGCCGGCCGCCCGCTGCCCCAGGTGCGCACCCGCAAGGAGTTCGACCGGCCGGGCTGCGAGGACGTCCGGTTTCCCGTGGACGTCGTGTACACCTGGGTCGACGGACGCGACCCGGAGTGGCTGCGGCGCCGTGCGGCCTGCGCGGGGCAGACATACCACGAGGAGGCGGCGAACGCGGCGCGGTACCTCAGCCGCGACGAACTGCGCTACTCACTTCGCTCACTGAGCCAGTACGCCCCTTGGGTGCGCAGGATCTACCTGGTCACCGACGAGCAGGTGCCGCCCTGGCTGGACACCGGCGTGTCCGGCCTGCACGTCATCAGCCACAAGGAGATCTTCAGCGACCCGAGCCTGCTCCCGACGTTCAACTCCCACGCCATCGAGAGCCAGCTACACCACATTGACGGCCTGTCCGAACACTTCCTGTACTTCAACGACGACGTCTTTCTGGGCCGGCCCGTCGTCCCCCAGGACTTCTTCTTCCCCAACGGGCTGACCAAGTTCTTCCCGTCAAAGGTGCTCATCCCGCCGGGTGAACCGACCGCGGAGGACGTGCCGATCGCGGCCGCGGGCAAGAACAACCGCGCCCTCATCAAGGCTGCCTTCGGCACGGTCATCAGCCACAAGATGAAGCACACGCCGCATGCGCTGAGGCGCAGTGTTCTGGACGAGATGGAGGCGAGGTTTCCGGCACAGCACCACGCCACTGCCAGTCATCGCTTCCGCAGCCTCGACGACCTGTCCTTCGTCTCGTCGCTGCACCACTACTACGCCTTCCACACCGCCCGCGCCGTTCCCGCTCACATGCGCTACGCCTACCTCGACCTGTCCCACCCCGCACTCTCCACCCGCCTCGCGGCCTTGCTGGCCCGCCGGGACAGGCAGGTGTTCTGCCTGAACGACACGGTCTCCGCCGAGCAGGAGCTCGACACCCAGCAAGCCCTGCTGACCGCGTTCCTGGAGGCGTACTTCCCCGTCCCCAGTCCCTACGAGCTCGACCGGTCCGCCGAATGCGGCAATGACCGGCCGGCGGACAGGCCATTACAGAGGTGTCCGAGCAGGCGCATATGTGTTTCCCCGGCGGATGTCCCCTGACCATGGGCATCCTCGACTCGCCGCCGCCGCCGCCAGGCACCGGTATGCGGGCGCAATCAATCATGCTCACGGTGGTCTCGACGCGGCGGCGCGGTCGGCGTTGAAGGGGCTCACGATCTGGTCGCCCGTGCACTGGTGGGTGTGCGGTAGGGCTGCGGGCTGATGGCGCGGCTGCGGCACGGTGACCGTCCGGCCCGCGCCCGCCTCGAGGCTCAGCTGATAGCGGCCCGTGCAGGCGGACTCGCATACCCCTGCAGGGGGAGAATCCGCAGAGGCAAGTCGTGCGTGGTGGTTCGGGCGGGGGGACGTGCCCGCATGGGTACGAATCCCGCGGGCACGCGGCCGACGACCCACGTACGGCCGCTGCCTTGGAGAGGCCGTCCCCCTGGCGCGGTCGCCGTTCCGGCAGGGGACGGGGGAACCCCTCGCGGATGCCGAATTCGACGCCGCGCCTGATTCAAGGATTACTCGGTGGTAGCGGACACCAGAGAGGCGTCCGGCCCCACTTGGGGGACAGTGGGGGCCTTGCGCTCCGTGTTCCGCGGTGTCTGCGCGAGCGGGCCGAGGAAGGCGAGGCCGGCCGCGTGTCACGGTCGGAACGGCGCCCCGAGCTCCCGGCCACGCGCCAGGCACCCGGCGGCAGGTGACCAGGGAGAGGCACAGGGCTCCTTACCCCTCGCCCACCGGCACCCGCCACACCAGCCGTGCGCCGCCGCGGGGAGGGCTGGCCACCTCCAGCGTGCCGCCCAACTGCTCAGCCCGGTCGACCATGTTGCGCAGGCCGCTGCGGCGACCCCCGGACGGGATACCGACGCCGTTGTCGGAGACGGTGAGGCGCAGCTCGTCGCCGTCGGTCTCCACTACGATCTCGGCCCGCTCGGAGTGTGCGTGCCGGGCGATGTTGGTCAGGGCCTCGGTGAGGACGGCCATCACGTGGTCGGCGGTCTCCCTGGGGACCTGCGTGTCCAGCAACCCTTCCATGCGCAGGCTGGGCGCGAAACCCAGCACTGGGGCGGCCTCTCCGGCCGCGCGGACGATCCGGGCTCGCAGGCCCTGTCCCACGGCGTCCTCACGCGAGCGCAGCCCGAAGATCGTCGACCTGATGATCTTGATGGTCTCGTCCAGGTCGTCCACGGCCTGGAGCACCCGCTCCGAGGCTTGCGGGTGCTCGATGAAGCGCCCCGCGCTCTGCAGCGTCATGCCGGTGGCGAACAGCCGCTGGATCGCCAGGTCGTGGAGGTCGCGGGCGATCCGGTCACGGTCCTGCAGGAGCGCGATCTTTTCGGCGTCCTTGCGGTGTTCCGCCAGTTCCATCGCGACCGCGGCTTGGGCGGCGAAGCCCTCCAGCGGTTCGGTCTCCTTCTCGGTGAACACCGTCCGATCCGCCGCGCGGACCAACAGGACCACGCCTCGTACGCCGTCTACGCTGCTGATGGGCACGGCCACGGCCGGGCCGAGGCCGGTGAAGGGCGGCGGACCCGACGAGACCAGCCCTCCGCCTCCGGCCGGGGGCGCCCCGCTCTCGCTGCGCTCGTCGTGGGAGACGTCCGGGCTGATGACCGGGGCGGCGTCGGAGAAGGCCCGGCCGATCAGGCTGTCGTCGACGGGCAGGACCAGCCCGCGGTGCCCCTCGGCTCCCTGTCCGATGGCCAGCTCCACCGTGAGCGAGTCGGTGCCCTCCATCGGCACGGCGACCACCGCGAGGGCGGCGCCCGTGATCTCCCTGGCCCGTTCGGCGATCAGCCCGAGCACCTCGCTGCGTTCGCTGCCGGACATCAGGCTGTGGGTGATCTCCGCGCTCGCCTGAAGCCAGCGCTCACGCAGCCGGGACTCCTCGTAGAGTCGGGCGTTGTCGATCGCCACGCCAGCCGCCACGGCCAGAGTCGACAGCACCGACTCGTCGTCTTCATCGAACTGCGCCCCACCCCGTTTCTCGGTCAGATACAGATGGCCGAAGACCTGATCCCGCACCCGGATCGGGACGCCGAGAAAGGTGTTCATCGGCGGGTGGCGGGGCGGGAAGCCGTACGAGGAAGAATGCTCGGAAATCTTTGGCAACCGCAGCGGCTCAGGGTGCCGGATCAGTTCCCCGAGGATGCCATGGCCCTCGGGGAAGGGACCGATCCGGGCGATCTGCTCCTCCTTGACCCCGACCGTGAGGAATTCCGACAGCCGCTTGCCGTCCGGTCCGATCACGCCCAGGGCGGCGTACTCCGCGTCCACCAGCACGGCCGCTGCCTGCACGATGCTGCGCAGCGCCTGCTCGAGATCCAGCTCGCGGCCGACCGAGAGCACTGCCTCCAGCAGGCTGTGTACGTGATCACGGGTACCGCGGGCCGCGTCCAGGCGCGCCTGAAGCTCCTCCAGCAACTCGTCCAGCCTCAGCTGGGGCAGCCGTACGCGGGCCTCCCCGCTTCCTATGGGGCTTCCCACCGGCGATCCTCCAGGTCTCCTCGGCGTACCCACCGCCGACCGATCCGGACACGTGCCACCGTATCGGTCCACGTCACGTGGCGGTACGGGATCAGGGCAGCGGCTTGGGGGGCACGACGGCGGTCGGCTTCGTGGGAAGCGGGCGAAGCGGGCGGCGACGCTTTGGTGAGGTCCAGGAGCCGGTTGATGAGGCGTCACTCGTATCGGCGACAGCGTCGCGGGAGACGATCGGGGCGTCGGGCACCCGAGGAATTGCCGTGGTGCGGGGCCGCCGGTCCCTGATGGGGCCGGGCTCTGGCGCTGGCGGTTGCGAGTCCTGTGGTGGCACTGAAATGGAGCTGCGACGCTGAAGACATGAGCGAGCACCGGCCCAGGGCCCGGCGACGTCTCTTCGGCGTGGCGGCCGCTGCGCCGGCGCTGTATGGCGTCTTCTGCGGCCGCGGGTGCTGACCTGGGGCACCGAGCGCGACGAAGCTGAACGCGGCTTCCCCGGCGATGACCTCATCCCCGAGGCCCACGGCTCCTCGACCATGGCCACGACCCTGCCGGCGCCGCCCGAAGAAGTCTGGCCCTGGCTGCAGCAGATGGGCTGCAACCGCGGCGGCTGGTACAGCTGGGACCGCCTGGACAACGGCGGACGCCCGAGCGCGCAACGCATCGTCCCCGAGTGGCAGCGCCTGGAGCAGGGCCAGCACCTGGACTCCCTGCCGAGCGGCGACGCCTGGTTCACCGTCGCGGCCCTGGAACCGGAGCGGACACTGGTGCTGCGCTCACAGGTCCAGCTCCCGTCGGGGCGCCCCTTCGACGAGCGGTACGGCCGGCTGCCCACGGCGTACATCGACTCGATCTGGGGCTTCCACCTCCAGCCGGAGTCCGGCGGAAGAACCCGGCTCATCGTCCGCGCGCGGGCCCACAGCCGCCCGCGGCTCCTCACCCGGCCCATGGACGTGCTGTTCTGGGAACCCGCGCATCTGATCATGCAGACCCGCCAGTTCCACAATCTGCGCACGCGCGTCAGTGCGGAGGCATGAATCCGGGGAGGACGCCGAGGCACTGCACCCGCGGACCGACCTCGTGCGGATCCTCGTGGAACAGGCGATACGCTCGCCCGTCCGTTGGTGGGGACGCGGCCGACGCCGTTGCCCGGCAGGGCGTGAGCAGGCTGGCTGGTTTGGCGAAAACCCGGTGACGCGTCCGGTGGTGCCAGCTGTGCGAGTGCAGGTCCTAGGCGAAAAGCTGGAAGAACGGGGGGAAGGTTCCGAGGATCCCCAGGGCGATAAGTACGAGGCTGATGACGAGGGCACGCACGGTCTCGAACGGCTTGTTGTGCAGTACGGCGTACAGGACACCCCAAGCCAGCAGCCATACGATCACGGCCAGGACGGTCTTGCCGGACAGAGGACCGACCGAGTCGCTCCACTGCAGGCCGTCCTGCACCGCCGTGCTGGCCTCGGTGAGTGTGGTGAGCAGGCCCAGTGCGGTGGCTCCGACACCTGCGGCGATGATCGCTGCCGAGATCGGTCCCTCCACCTTGTCGCTCAGGGGAAAGTCCTCTTCCCTCCCGCTCGGGGTGGGTGTTGCGCCGTTCTTGGGTTCCATGTCCGTGGCCTCCGTTTCAGAGCCTGGTCATTGGACGGATTCCACCTTGGTGATGAAGGCGCCGAATGCCCCGGCCACCGCCGCGAAGGCGAAGGCGAGGACGAACAGGGTGATGGTGGTGTGGCGGACACGGTTGTGCCGGATCAGGCCGGGGCCGTAGTACCAGACGATGAAGACGACGGCCGTCGCCAGGATCGGGCTGAGCCAGGCGATGTGCTCCTTCCACTCCATGCCGAACTCGTGCCAGTCCGCCGTGTCCGGGTCGGCGAGCAGCTGTGACCTGGGACTGTCCGGGGTTTTCTCCCGGTACCACGGGTAGACGACCCAGGTGCCGGTGATCACGGTCGCCCATGCCGCCACCGCCATGGCGGTGACCCCGATCCGTACTCGCCGCATCCGCTCCACCACTCCCTCGCGCGTCATCAGGGCGGGCTTGAGGCTGTACAGCTCGGCAAGCCCACCGGCGAAGGCGAGTAGGAAGGCGGCGCCGAGGATCATGCCGTGGACGAGGGTCCACCACTCGCGCTCGGTGAAGTTCACGGCCCATCTCCTGTTCAGCCCTCGGAGGCGACGCTGCCGCCGTGCCCCTCTCCGTTTCGGCGCTGATCGAAAAGTAGCAATTTGTTCAAGAGAGATCGGTGATGACGTTATCGCCATGGTTCGGCACTGCTGTGCGGGCGCGCCGCGACTACCGTGAGGAGAGACGGGCCACAGTTGCGCCAGGCCAGCCGGTTCCCGGAGGGAGGCTCCTCGGTGTCAGCAAGACCGCTCGACGCGAAGACCGTGGCCGCTCTCGTCAGCGACGCCACAGCCGCACCGTCCATGCACAACGCGCAGCCATGGAAATTCCGCTACTTCCGTGCCGCCGGCACCTTCCATGTCCGGATGGACATCGAGCGGACCATGCCGCATTCCGATCCCACCACTCGCGCCCTCCACATCGGATGCGGCGCGGCCGTGATCAACCTGCGCGTCGCCGCCGCTCACGCGGGCTGGGAGCCGGCCACCCGGCTGCTGCCCGACCCGGCGGACTCGGAGCTGCTCGCGACGGTGGAGCTGGCCGGTCCGGTACGTCCGGAGACCGACCTCGCCCCGCTGTACCCGGCCCTCCGCCGCCGGCACACCAGCCGTTATCCGTACTCGGACGAGGACATACCCCAAGCCATACAGGACGCCCTCTGTGGCGCTGCCCTGCGGGAGGGAGCGCGGTTGCTCTTTCCTGACGCCTGGCATGCGGAGTCGGTGCTGGACCTGGTCCACGATGCCGAGGGACGCGACTCGTTGGACCCGGGCCAGATCCAGGACATCGTCCGCTGGACCCGTATCGGCGCCGACATCGCCGCCACGTCCGTGGACGGAATCCCCGACTACGCTTTCGGCCCGCGCAAACAGGACGGAAAAGCCCCTGTGCGCGACTTCGCGGGCCGACGCGTTGTCCCCGGCCGCGAGGTGGCCATGTTCGAGAAGAAACCTCATCTAGCCCTGCTGGGCACCACCGGCGACCGGCCGGAGGACTGGCTGACGGCGGGACAGGCAATGGAGCGTGTCCTGCTCGAAGCAACCCTTGACGGGCTGGCGACCTCGCTCACGTCCCACGCCCTCGAGTGGCCGGAACTGCGCTGGGCCGTACGCCACCCGCAGTCGGCGATGGGGTACGTGCAGATGGTGCTGCGCCTGGGATATGGCAAGCAGGGCCCGGTGACCCCACGTCGCCCGGTGGAAGACCTACTCGACATCGAGCCATAGGGGGCGGTTTCGGAAGCTTCCCCAGCCTGTACCGGATCCATCGCGTAGGCCGCATCGCTCACGCCCCCATCGCATGCGCCCACAGCTTGGGAGTTGCGCCTACAGCTTGGAAGTGGGGCCGCCGGTCGCCCACACCAGATTCTCGACACCAGCGGCACCTGTGTGCAACCGATGGTGTGCCGTGCGGGGTGAAGTGCGCTGTGGACGATGCAACGCGAGGCGGAGAGCAGCGGCCGAAGGCCCCCCTCGCAGCAGGCGCCCTGTACCCGCCGTGGGGTTTGGGCCTGAGCCGGCCGAGGTTGCGGCCCGGACCACGCCGCCGGAGCCTGGAGATGTCCCGCAGACGAAGCATGGCCTGGCTGATTCCTCACCCCTGTCGAGAGGAGGCAGGCCGCTATGACCAGCATCGCCCACCGCATGGCGACCCTGTTCAGGACCAAGGCGAACAAGGCCCTGGACCGGGCGGAAGACCCGCGCGAGGTCCTGGACTACTCCTATACCCAGCAGCAGGAAATGCTGCAGAAGGTACGACGTGGTGTGGCGGACGTGGCCACCAGCCGCAAGCGCGTCGACCTGCAGATCAACCAGTTGCGCCAGTCCAGCGGCAAGCTGGAGGGACAGGCCCAGCAGGCGCTCGCCGCCGGACGCGAGGACCTCGCCCGCGAAGCCCTGAGCCGACGCACCGCCGTGGCCTCCCAGCTCACGGACCTCCAGACCCAGCAGGCATCGCTGCAGGCCGAGGAGGAGAAACTCACCCTCGCCTCACAGCGCCTGCAAGCCAAGGTGGACACCTTCCGCACCAGCAAGGAAACCATCAAGGCCCGCTACACCGCGGCCGAGGCCCAGACCCGCATCACTGAGGCCGTCACCGGCATCGGCGAGGAAATGGGCGATGTCGGCATGGCCATGCAGCGCGCCGAGGACAAGACCGAGCAGTTGCAGGCCCGTGCTGGTGCGTTGGACGAACTGCTCGCCTCCGGCGCACTGGAGGACGCCACCCTCCCCGCCGGCCGCGACGACATCCAGGCCGAACTCGAGCGCGTCACTGCGGGCCAGGACGTGGACAAGGAACTGGCGCGAATGAAAGCCCAGCTCCCGGCGTCCGCCAGCCCGCCGGCCGTCGAAGGCAGGAGCGCCGAGCAGGGCCCGCCGGACCAGGAGGCGACATCATGATCATGCGGATTCTCGGCGAGGGCCAGTACGAGATCACCGACGATCACCTCGGCCGGCTCAACGAGCTGGATGCCGCCCTGCAGTCGGCAGCCGACGCCGACGACGAGACGGCGTTCACAACCGCCCTCTCGGCCCTGCTGGACGCGGTACGCAGCTATGGCACGCCCGTGCCGGACGCGACGATCACGCCGTCCGACCTGGTCCTGCCCGACGAGGACACCAGCCTCACCGAGGTGCGGGAACTGCTCTCCGACGAGGGCCTCATCCCGGGGTGATGGCGATGCACAGCCGCTTCGAGCCCGACCGGCAGCTCACCACCCGGATGCTGGTCACGATGTTCCTGCTCGGACTGCTGTACGTGGCGTTCATCGCAGCGCTGATCGTGCTGCTCAAGTCCGTCGTCCTGGTCGTCGTCATCGCCGCCGGGCTACTGGCCGCGCAGTACTGGTACTCCGACCGGATCGCCCTGTACGCCATGCACGGCAGCCTCGTCACCCGGGAGGAAGCACCCCAGCTGCACGGCGTCATCGACCGGCTGTGCGCCGCCGCGGACATGCCGAAGCCACGGGTGGCCGTCTCCCGGATGGACCTGCCCAACGCGTTCGCCACCGGCCGCAACGCCGACCACGCCGTCGTCTGCGTGACCACCGGGCTGCAGCACCGCCTGGAACCTGCCGAGCTCGAAGGCGTCCTCGCCCACGAGCTGTCCCATGTCGCGCACCGCGACGTCGCGGTGATCACCATCGCCTCGTTCCTGGGCGTGATCGCGGGCCTCATCGTCCGTTTCGCCTTCTACTCCCAGCTGTTCGGGGGACGCAGTCGCGATCAGAACACCGCAGCGGTGCTCGCTCTGGTCATGGGGGTCTCCGCCCTGGTCTACGCGATCAGCTTCCTGCTGATCCGGGCGCTGTCCCGCTATCGCGAACTGGCCGCCGACCGCGCCGGAGCCATGCTCACCGCGCGGCCCTCCGCGCTGGCCTCGGCATTGACCAAGGCCACCGGCGACATCGCCCGTATCCCGACCCGGGACCTGCGCACCACCCAGGCGTTCAACGCGTTCTTCTTCACGCCCGCCCTCGGGCCCGGCACCACGGTGGCCCGTCTGTTCTCCACGCACCCCAGTCTGGAGCGGCGTCTGGAGGCGCTCACGGAGATCTCCGCAGAGTTGGGTGAGACGTCATGACCGCCACCGCTGCCGTACCGGCCACACCCGACCGGCATGCGGTCTCTGAACCGGGAACGTGAGGAAGGAGCTGAACCGCTGTGAGTTTCCTCGATGCCCTGTTGGGGCGGAGCAGGCCGGTCAAGCCCGACCTCGACCAGCTCTTCGGCCTGCCCTCCGCGGCGATCACTCTCCAGGCGGCCATCGGTTTCGCCCCGACCGGAGCGGGCTCGGTCTGCTTCGCCAGCATCGAAGGGGGCGCATTCGCCCAAGTCCAGCAGGACGTGCGGGCTCTGCTGGACGCCGACCCCGAACGCAGCGGCACACCCGTGGAGTTCAGCCGCGACGACTACGGCCACTCATGGCTGCTCTCCCGCCGTGGTCCCGACGACCTGCCCGCACTCGTCAACGACCTGCACGCGGTCAACACCGCCCTGCAGGACAGTGGCTTCGGTCCCCAACTTCTCTGCTCCCTCGTCGCCTTCCACGACGCCGAGCTCCGCCCTCTGGCGCTGGTCTACCTCTACAAACGCGGCACGTTCTATCCCTTCGCGCCCCAGCCCGGCGAGAAGCGCGACAACCCGCTCGAACTCCAGGTCAAGACCATCGTCAAGGATGACCTGCGCATCGAGCAAGACCTGACTCGCTGGTTCCCCCTCTGGGGTGCCCCCGGCCTGTGACTCTCACGCCCCGAGATCCAGTCCACCGCAGGCTCCTGCTGGGCCGAGCCGGGGAAGCTCAACCGCCTGGTGGCGACCTACGTCGTGACCACCCGATGCACTCCGCCTTCCACCCGGGCGGCACCCGCACGGCGAGGGCCGAAGACCAACCAGCCAAGCGCGGCGATCAGTCCTGCGGCGGCCAGGACAACGATGACATCCATGGCACCCATGGCAGCGCGCCCCCTTCCAGCTCGCTCCTTCAAGGCTCCGCCCGGCTACCCCTACCTGGCAGGGGCTGAACGGCCCACCCGGTCGGGACCATCCGGCCCCAGTGCGCCGCTCCCCGGGAGAGGCACGATGTGTATGAGGACACAGGCTCCTTCAGGGCGCCGGACCTCCGGTCCCGCACCCGATCGCCGAACGATCCGAAGCAGGTGAATGGCGATGTTCTGGTACGGCCACGACGTCAGCGGATGGGGCTGGTTCGCGATGTCCGCCAGCATGATCCTGTTCTGGGCGCTGATCATCACTGCGGCTGTCCTGCTGTTCCGCGCCCTCAACCGCCCACACGAGCACACCCACACCCCCGCCGCGCCGCAGACACCCGAGCAGGTCCTTCGGGAGCGGTTCGCCCGCGGGGAGATCGAGGAAGAGGAGTACCAGGGCCGCCTGAACGCCCTGCACGCCGGCCCTCTCACCAAACCCTGAAAGCCGGCCGCACCGGCTGCGGCCTCTGCTCACCTGAAGGAGGCTCGCGATGAACCAGCGCAACTACGGCATGTACGCGCTCGCCGCCGCGATCGTCGTCGTCGGAGCCCTGATGGTCGGCGCCTCGCTGGAGAGCCTCGTCTGGCTCGCCCTCGTGGCCGCCTGCCCGCTGATGATGTTCTTCATGATGCGCGGCATGCACGGCCAGGACACGCACGGCGGTCACAGCCGCGACGACCGGGACGACGACCCGCTGCACAAGCACGACCAGCACCAGCACCCCGGATCCGGCCGGCGCTGACCGGCCGGATACCGGCATCCACGGCCACGGCGAGGAGAACGCCATGAGCGCCGCCGTAGCCATCGGGATCGGCGTACTGACCCTGGCCGCCAGCACGGCCGGATCGACACGGCGACCTACCAGCGCCGGATGAACACTCTGGCCCGCGGCCGACGGCGGCCGACCGCCGATCGAGCTCCCATGAGACCAGCGGCAGGCCGATCCCTCCAGCCGGGTTGCGCAGGAGGCTTCGCATCTCTGCGGCCAGGCAAGCTGCCGACCGATGCCCGCTGAACGACACGCTGGACCCGAAGATGCCGCGCGGCGCCCGCGTACGGACGCCGTGGGTTCCGGGAGTGGGCCCTTTCGTCCAGGTGGTCTGCGCGTCTCCCTGACCACGTGGCCACACTCGGCTGAGAGGACGACCGTCACTGGAATGCGGTGTGGATCTCCTGTTCGGTGGCGGCGTGGGAGACGACGAGGAGTTCGTCACCGGGCTGGAGCCGCATCTCCGGGGCGGGGACAGTGGGTTGGCCGCCGCGGATGACGGTCGCGATGACGGTGCCTGTGGGAAGGGGGATCTCGGCGAGCGTGGACCCCGCGGCGCGGGACTGCGGCGTGATGGCGGTTTCGATGACGTCGACGCCCGCCTTGCTCAGGCGCAGCAGGGCGACGGTGTCGGTGGCGCCGGTGGCTTCCTCGATGAGGGAGATAAGGGGGGTGGCGGCGGGGACCGCGGTGTCGACTCCCCAGTTCTGGTCGAAGAGCCAGGTGTTCTCCGCGTCGTTGACGCGTGCCGCGACGCGGGCGACGGTGAACTGCCGCTTGGCGAGGAGGCTGATGACGAGGTTGTCCTCGTCGTTTCCGGTGGCGGCGATGACCAGGTCTGCGGTGAGTGCGCCGGCGTGCTCGAGGAAGGTGGGTTCGCCGGTGTCGCCGGCCAGGAGGCGTACGGGGAGATGGCCTTCGAGTTCGGCGATGCGGTCCTCGTCGACATCGACGAGGGTCACGTCGTTGCGGGCGGCAGCGAGCACCCGGGCGATCTGGGTGCCCAGGCGTCCCGCGCCGGCGATGAGAGCCTTCATGTCCCCAGCTCCTTGTCCAGGAAGCCGCGCAGTCTGCCGAGCGCGGTGGCGGCTACGGCGAAGGTGACCAGGTCGCCGGGCTCGGCCGGGGTGCTGTGCGCGGGTACGAGCGAGCGGCCCGCGCGGGTGATCTCCACGACGCGGATCTCACCGTCGACGTCGAATTCGGTCAGGCGCCGCCCGGTGAGGTAGTCGGGCAGCAGCGAGCGGAGCAGCAGGGTCTCCCCGTTGCCGAAGGTGAGTTCGGGTGTGAGGTGGCGGTGCAGCAGCATCTGGTGGATCTGGTGCACGGTCCAGCGGACGCTGGCGATGGTGGGGATGCCGAGCTCGCGGCAGATGTCGGCGCGACGGGGATCGTAGATGCGGGCGAGGACGATCGGAACCTGGTAGGTCTCCTTGGCCGTCCGCACACTGACGATGTTGCTGTTGTCGCCCGAGGTGACGGCGACGAACGCGTCCGCGTGCTCGATCCCGGCGGCCTCGAGCACCGCGCGGCTGTATCCGTTGCCCTCGTGGAACCGACCTGGGAAACCGGCCGGGAGCAGCCTGCGGGCCCGGCCCGATCGGTCGATGAGCCGTACGTCGTGGCCCTCGGCGACGAGCTGGACCGCGAGCGTGGACCCCACCCGGCCGCAGCCCGCGATGATCACTCTCATCGTGTTTCTCCCTTCGGAGTCGTCGTCGGGCGGCGGCGCAGCCACCACTTGCGGGTTTCCTCCGCGGCCAGCAGGCAGTGCGCCGAAGGCGGCGAGAACCGCCCAGTCGGTGGCGGCCAGCGGAGCGGTGTTGAAGAGAGCCTGGAGCGGGGGAAGGTAGCTGATCGCCGCCATCAGGGTGATGCCGAAGCATCCGGCGGCCAGCAGCCACGGATTGGACAGCAGCCCGATCCGGAACACGCTCTGCCGGTCGGTGCGCACGGCGAGCGCGTTGAAGAACTGGCTGACCACGATCCCTGCCTGGACCAGGGTGATCGCTTCCCGGTAGACGGTGTCGTCCTCGGTGAAGTCCGAGTAAGGGATTCCGGAGGCATGGATGTGCCAGAAGAACACGGCGGTCACGCCGAGGGCCTGGATGCCGCCCAGGAAGAGGATGCGTCCCATCACGGCGGACGAGAAGAGCCGTTCGCGCCGGGAACGTGGGGGGGGCGGTCCATGACGTCGGGTTCCGGCGGCTCGGCGCCGAGCGCGAGGGCGGGCAGGACGTCGGAGCCGAGGTCGATGGCGAGGATCTGCACGGCGCTGATCGGAACCAGCGGGAACCCGGCGAAGGTCGCGGCCAGGATCGGGACGAGCTCGGCGATGTTGTGGCTGAAGAGGTAGACCAGGAATTTGCGGATGTTCTGGTAGACCGACCGGCCCAGCCTGACCGCCGCGGCGATGGAGGCGAACGAGTCGTCCAGCAGCACCATCACCGCGGCCTCCCGGGCAACGTCGGTGCCGGAGGCGCCCATCGCGACGCCGATGTCGGCGTGCTTGAGGGCGGGTGCGTCGTTGGCGCCGTCGCCGGTGACCGCGACGACCTCGCTGCGTCGCTGCAGCGCGGTGACCACCCGCATCTTGTGCTCCGGGCTGACCCGGCACAACAGCAGTTCGCCCGGTGCGGCCAGCAAGGCGTCCAGGCCGTCGTCGTCCAGGGTGTCGAGCCGTGCCCCGGTCACCACGGTCGGCGCGGGCCTGGAGACGATGCCGACTCGGCGGGCGACGGCCTCAGCGGTCAGCGGGTGGTCCCCGGTGACCATGACGATCTGGATGCGGGCCCGTCGGCAGGCAGTGACCGCGTCGCTGACCTCGGGCCGTGGCGGGTCGAGCATGCCGACGAGCCCCAGGAGCGTCAACTCCGACTCCACCTTGTCCTGGGCAGGGCGGGAGTCCGATACGGGCCGCCATGCCGCCGCCAGCACGCGTAGCCCCTGAGAAGCCAGTTCGTCGTTGGCGGCGGTGACAGCGGCACGCAGCTTCTCGGTCAGCGGCAGCCGCTCTTTCCTCTCCAGTCGATGCTGGTGCAGCGGGCGAGCAATTCCTGCGGCGCACCTTTGACGTACGCGTGGTGACCGTCGGCGGTGCCGCCGTGCACGGTGCTCATCAGCTTGCGGACCGAGTCGAAGGGGTACTCCGCCACGCGCGGGGTCGCCGCTTCCTCGGCGGCACGGTCGAGTCCGGCCTTCGCCGCGGCCACGAGCAGCGCGCCTTCAGTGGTGTCGCCGAGCACCCGCCGGCCCTGGCGATCCGACTGGGGGTACCTCCGAGCGTTAGCTGGGGGAGGGACCAGTCGGGCGTTGGAGCACAGTGCCGCCGCCCTCAGCAGCTCCCGCACCGGCTGCGGGTCGGCCACGTAGCCCTCAGGTGCGTATCCCACCCCGGACACGGCGTGCGGCACACCGCCGGCCCATACCTGCACGACGGTCATCTCGGCCTGGGTGAGTGTCCCCGTTTTGTCCGTGCACACGACGGTGGTGGACCCCAGTGCCTCCACGGCGAGCAGCTGTTTGACCAGGGCGTGCCGACGGGCCATGCGCCGTACGCCGATCGCCAGCGACACCGACAGGGTCGCGGGCAGGCCCTCGGGGACGAGCGCGACCATGACCCCGAGCGCGAACACGAAGGTCTCGACGAACGGCTGCCCGGTGGGCACGCGCACTGCGAACAGGGCAGCCCCGATCGCCAGGGCGGTCCCCGCCACCCTTCGGGCCATCAACGCCACCTGACGCTGCAGTGGAGTCCTCTGCCGAGGCGCCGCGGCTGCGAGCCGGAAGATCCCTCCGAACTCGGTCGCCGCGCCGGTGGCGAACACCACCGCTTTCGCGGAGCCCGCCACGACATCGGTGCCCATGAACACGCAGTTGCGGGCCTGCAGCACCGGTCCGGCCGCCACCGGGTCGGCCGTGCGGCCCACGGCGTCGCTCTCCCCGGTCAGCGCCGCGTTGTTCACGGAGACCTCGTGTGCCTCCACGAGGCGGCAGTCCGCCGGTACCGCGTCCCCGGCCTCCAGGACGACGACGTCTCCGGGCACCAGGTCCCGCGCGGGCAACTCCCGTCGCTCCCCGTCGCGGAGCACCCGGCAGGTGTGCGGCACCATGGCCTGCAGCGACTCGGCCGTTCGCTCGGCGGAATACCCCTGCGCGAAGCCGATGGCCGCGTTCAGCACCACCACACCGAGGATCGCCACGGCCAGTTGCAGGGTTCCCACGTCCCGGGGCTCCTGCAGCTCGTAGGCCAGGAACGTGATCGCCGACGCGACGAGCAGTACGACGGCGAAGAGGTCGGTGAATTGACCGACCAGGTCTCGCCACAGCCCCCTTCGCCCGGCGGGCGGGAGTTCGTTGGGGCCGTACCGGTCGCGCCGCGCTGCCGCATCCGCCGACGCCAGTCCCCGCGGCGAGGTGCCCAGCGCGGCGAAGACATCCGTGGTCGCGAACGTCTGCACCGCGGGGCCGTGGGTCCCGCTCAGGGCTTCCGGCCTGTGGCCCCCGTCTCCGGGCGTCAGTACGGGAGTTCCGGTACCCATCGCCGAGTGCCTTGGACCGTCGCCGTCACGGTGCGGCCACGCGGACCGCCGTGACCTTGTACTCGGGGCAGGACGTGACGGTGTCCGCGTGGTCGGAGGTGAGGCGGTTCACGCCGCTCGCGGGAAAGTGGAAGGAACAGAAGACCTGGCCAGGGGCTGTCTGTTCACTGACGCGGGCAATGAGACGGGCCTGGCCGTGCCGGCTCTCCACAGTGACGTGCCCGCCGTCCCGCAGCTCGTACCGCGCGGCGTCGTCGGGGTGGAGGTCGAGGAAGTCGACCGGATCGAGGGCGAGGTTGCCGCCGCGCCGGGTCATGCTGCCGGAGTTGTAGTGCGCCCAGCGCCGCCCGGTGACCAGGACCAGCGGATAGCCGTCGTCGGGCTGCTCGCCGGGCGGGAGGTAGGGGGCGGC
>NZ_JAAKZX010000072.1 GCF_011045025.1 Streptomyces ureilyticus | reverse complement strand
CCACGTGTTACTCACCCGTTCGCCACTAATCCCCACCGAAGTGGTTCATCGTTCGACTTGCATGTGTTAAGCACGCCGCCAGCGTTCGTCCTGAGCCAGGATCAAACTCTCCGTGAATGTATTCCCGACTGCGCCTAATTAAAGACTGCGGGATGACACCACGAGAGCGGAACCCCCCGCGGAATGAACGGAAGGGTTCACAGCGTCCTCGCTGTGTTTTCTTCAAAGGAACCTCCACCCACCACATTGCGTGATGGACGGGGTATCAACATATCTGGCGTTGATTTTTGGCACGCTGTTGAGTTCTCAAGGAACGGACGCTTCCTTTGTACTCACCCTCGCAGGCTTTCCTCCGGGCTTCCCTTCGGTGTTTCCAAACTCTATCAGGGTTTTACCGTCTCACTGACCATGGTACTGCGGGCATGCAGAACCAAACCCCGAGATAGGATCTGACAAGTTGGGTGCTGCCGGGCAAGGACGCTTGGCCGCGTCGCCCGCCTCAAGCAGGTGTACGACTCTACAGCGGGCTCAGGAGCGTGCGCAAATCGTTTGCGCGGTGTCCTACGGTCGCCAACCGGGACCGCTCCGGCGGACCGGGACTTCTCATGACTTAGGCTGCTGAACAGTGCGTCGGCCTGTACAAGCAGTGAAGACCCATACGAATCTCCACCCCTGGGAGGCCTCCCCATGACCACCGTGACGTCCCCGCTTGCAGGACGTGCCATCGGGCTCGCAGCCGTGCCTGATCCCGTCTTCTCGGGAGCGATGGTTGGGCCCGGCACTGCGATCGATCCCGTACGTGAGCCCTCCGAGGCCGTCGCCCCCATCGACGGCGTTGTTGTCTCGCTTCATCCGCACGCCTTCGTCGTGCTCGACGAGCAGGGCCACGGCGTACTCACGCACCTTGGTATCGACACCGTCCAGCTGAATGGCGAGGGCTTCGAGCTGTTGATCAGCAAGGGCGACACGGTGCAGCGCGGTCAGGCCATGGTCCGCTGGAACCCGGCTGCCGTCGAAGCGGCCGGCAAGTCCCCGGTCTGCCCCATCGTGGCGCTCGAAGCTGCGGCCGAGTCCCTCTCCGACCTCAACGTTGACGGCGACGTGAAGGCTGGCGACGCTCTCTTCAGCTGGCACTGACTTCAGTGCTCTCATGAACGACAGGCAGGACGACCACCGCGGTGGCGGGACCCGCCGCTCTATCGGAGACAGGTGACATGGAGACAACGCTGCGAGGGGTCGGCGTGAGCCACGGTGTGGCGATCGGCGAGGTTCGGCACATGGGGACGGCGGTTCTCGAGCCGCCTGCCAGGCAGATTCCGGCGGAGGACGCGGAGCGCGAACAGGGGCGCGCTCGTAAAGCCGTGGAGGCCGTGGCGGCCGATCTGATGGCGCGCGGCAATCTCGCGGGCGGCGAAGCCCAGGCGGTGCTCGAGGCCCAGGCCATGATGGCTCAGGACCCGGAGCTCATGGCCGATGTCGAGCGGCGTATCGCTGTCGGGAGCACGGCGGAACGCGCGGTGTACGACGCCTTCGCCGCGTATCGCGCTCTGCTTGCGGGTGCTGGTGAGTACCTCGCCGGTCGTGTGGCGGACCTCGACGATGTGCGGAACCGTATCGTCGCCCGTCTGCTCGGTGTTCCGATGCCGGGTGTCCCGGACAGTGACGAGCCGTACGTCCTTATTGCGCGTGACCTTGCGCCTGCTGACACCGCCCTGCTGGATCCGGCCCTGGTCCTCGGCTTCGTCACCGAGGAGGGCGGGCCGACCAGCCACAGCGCGATTCTTGCCCGCGCGCTCGGCGTGCCCGCCGTGGTCGCGTTGCCGGGAGCGGGTGAGCTCGCCGAGGGAACGATGATCGCGGTGGACGGCAGCACCGGTGAGATCTTCGTGAACCCGAGTGCCGAGAAGAAGGCCGCCATGGAGGCGGCGGCCGCCGGGCGCAAGGCGGCGCTTGCTGCGTCGACTGGACCTGGGGCCACCTCGGACGGGCATAAGGTGCCGCTGCTGGCCAATGTCGGTGGTCCTGCGGATGTGCCGGCGGCGGTCGCGGCCGGTGCGGAGGGTGTCGGTCTGTTCCGTACCGAGTTCCTCTTCCTTGACGACAGCAAGAATGCGCCGTCTGAGAGCAAGCAGGTAGAGGCGTATCGCAAGGTCCTTGAGGCCTTTCCTGAGGGTCGTGTCGTGGTGCGTGTGCTCGACGCGGGTGCTGACAAACCGCTCGACTTCCTGACGCCGGCCGACGAGCCGAACCCGGCGCTGGGCGTGCGTGGTCTGCGGACGCTGCTCGATCACCCGGAGGTGCTGCGGACGCAGCTGACGGCGCTTGCGAAGGCCTCCGAGGGCCTGCCGGTCTATCTCGAGGTAATGGCGCCGATGGTCGCGGACCGTATCGATGCGAAGGCGTTCGCGGATGCGTGCCGTGAGGCCGGGCTGCAGGCGAAGTTCGGTGCCATGGTCGAGATTCCGTCAGCCGCTCTGCGGGCGCGGTCGATCCTGCAGGAGGTCGAGTTCCTGTCGTTGGGGACCAACGATCTCGCTCAGTACACCTTCGCCGCCGACCGTCAGGTGGGCGCGGTGTCCCGTCTTCAGGACCCGTGGCAGCCCGCGCTGCTCGACCTGGTCGCGCTGTCCGCCGAGGCGGCGAAGGCCGAGGGCAAGAGCTGTGGTGTCTGTGGCGAGGCCGCGTCGGACCCGCTGCTCGCGTGTGTGCTGACCGGTTTGGGGGTCACCTCCCTTTCCATGGGTGCGGCGTCGATTCCGTACGTCCGGGCGACGCTGGCCAAGTACACGCTGGCGCAGTGCGAGCGTGCCGCGGCGGCGGCGCGCGCCTCGGACACTGCCGAAGAGGCGCGCAAGGCAGCTCAGGCGGTGCTGTCCGGCGAGTAGGTCGGACCGCGCCGTTGAGCAGAACGGTGATCGAGGGGTGCCCCGCCTGCGGTGGGGCGCCCCTCGCCGCGTTCAGTGCGTGTGCGCCGTCGTGGGGCCGTCGTCCCTCAGGTCCGGTGGCACGCAGTAGTCGACGCCCGACTCCGGGGAGACGAGGTCGCCGGATTCGATGTCGGTGCAGTAGGCGTCGAAGACCTCTCCGGCGGTCAGCGGTTCCAGGCCTTCGCCGCGCAGGCGCCAGCCGAAGACGCGGTCGGTGGTGTCGGGGGCGCTGGTGCGCATGACGAGGCCGCCGGCGCTCTGGGTGGCGATGCCGACGGCCAGGACGGTGGTGAATTCGAGGGCCTCGGCCTCGTCGAGCTGGGGTGTGCCCTTATCGTCGTCGTCGGCATGGAGGACGGCGATGAGTGTTTCCGGCGCGGTCGAGACGCTGCACACGAGGTGGCGCTCGCCGGGGCCCGTGCTTTCGAGGATGCGCACGAGCAGGTCAGAGGCTCGGATGAAGGCCGCACGGCCGATGTCCTCGCCGCAGGACGCGCAGTTCCCGATGCGGGACAGGAGCGTGGTCGCGTACTCCCAAGTGGCTTGTCGGACGGCCTCGTCGACGAGGTCCGGGACGAGCTCGGCGAGGTGCTGTCCCTCGTACGGGAGGGTGGCGCCTGTCGAGGCGAGCTCTGCTGTGAAGCGGGTGCGGCTCGTCGGGGCGTCGGGTTCCAGGCCGTGCTCGGCGCAGAACTCGGCATACTCCTCGGGGTCGAAGAGTGCCACTGTGGTGTGGCCGCCTTGGGAGGCCAGTGTCCTGAGCAGGGCTTCCACCTGCTGGAGGTAGCTCGCGTGGTCGGCGAAGGTGAACGTGCGATAGCGCCGCATCGCCGTGAAGTCCTGTTCGTCCGTCAGCAGGCCCATGGTGCCGGAGATTTCGCGACGCAGTACGCGTCGCATGCTGTGGTGCTGGATGTGCGCCATTCTTTCCCCCTGAGTGAGTCGATCAATGCTCACTCACCGTAACCGGCGGCACTGACAACGGCCGTCGGGCGAGGGGTTCACGCACCGGGTTGTGGGATAAATGCGCTGGTCAGTGCCTTGATCAGGCGCGTTTGCGGGCCAAGTCCTGATAGAAGCGCAGCAGCTCCACACTGTCCACCGAGCCCACGTTGACGGCCTTTTCGAGCGGAGCGCCTTGGAGCAGGCGCTTGACCGGAACCTCGATGCGCTTGCCGGTGAGGGTGTGCGGAATGCCGGGCACCTCGATGACCTCGTCGGGGACGTGGCGGGGCGAGAGCTGTTCGCGGATGGTCTGCTTGATACGTCCGAGGAGGGCTTGGTCGAGTACGGCGCCCGGCGCGAGGTGGACGAACAGCGGCATCCAGTAACCGCCGTCGGGCTGTTCGACGCCGATGACCAGGGATTCGCGGATCTCGGGGAGGCGCTCGACGGCTTCGTAGATGTCGGCCGAACCCATGCGCACGCCCTGGCGGTTGAGCGTGGAGTCGGAGCGTCCGTGGATGATCACCGAGCCATGTGAGGTGACGGTGATCCAGTCTCCGTGGCGCCAGGCTCCGGGGTACACGTCGAAGTAACTGTCGTGGTAGCGGCTGCCGTCGGGGTCGTTCCAGAAGTGGATGGGCATGGACGGCATCGGGTTGCTGACGACCAGCTCGCCGACTTCGTCGGTCAGGGGTTTGCCGCTGGGGTCCCAGGACTTGAGGTCGGTGCCGAGGCACGGTGCCTGGAGTTCGCCGATGTACACGGGGAGCGTGGGTACGCAGCCTGCAAAGCAGGAGCAGACGTCGGTGCCGCCGCTGACGGAGGCGACCCACAGGTCGGCCCCGCTCTCCGCGAACTCGTCGTGCAGCCAGCGGAATCCGTCGGGCGGGAGGGGCGAGCCGGTGGTTGCGACGCACTGCACACGGGAGAGGTCGAAGTCGCGGGCGGGGTGCACACCCGCCTTGTTGCAGGCCATGACGTACGCGGCCGAGGTGCCGAAGAGCGTGGTTCCCGTGAGTTCGGCGATGCGCCACTGGGCGGCCGTGCCCGGGTAGCCGGGGCTGCCGTCGTACAGAACGATCGTGGTGCCCGTCAGGAGGCCCGAGACGAGGAAATTCCACATCATCCAGCCGGTGGACGTGTACCAGAAGAAGCGGTCCTCCGGGCCCAAGTCGCAGTGCAGGCCGAGCTGTTTGAGGTGCTCGACGAGGATGCCGCCCTGGGACTGGACGATGGCCTTCGGGAGGCCGGTCGTGCCGGAGGAGTAGAGCACCCACAGGGGATGGTCGAAGGGGACCGCTTCGAAGACGGGTTCCACGTCCGCGGAGGTGAGCGCGGACCACTCCAGTGCGCCTTCGGGAGCCTCAGTGCCGAGTAGCGGGACATGGATCACTGCGCGCAGCGTGGGCAGTTCGCGGCGCAACTCGGCGACGGTGTCGCGGCGGTCGTGTTCCTTGCCGCCATAGCGGTAGCCGTCGACGGTGAACAGGACGACCGGCTCGACCTGTTGGAAGCGGTCGAGCACGCTGCGGGCGCCGAAGTCGGGCGCGCAGGACGTCCAGACGCCGCCCACGGCGGCTGTGGCGAGGAGGGCGACGACGGCCTGCGGAATGTTCGGGAGGTAGCCGCTGACGCGGTCTCCGGGGCGTACGCCGAGGGTGCGCAGCTCGGCGGCCAGGGAGCCGACTTGGCGGCGCAGTTCGGACCAGCTGACGGGGCGCGGTTCGTGGGTTTCGTCGACGTGGAGCAGGGCCGGGGCGTCGGCGCGGGCCTCGGCCGCGCGCAGGGCGTGCTCGGCGTAGTTGAGCGTGGCACCGGGGTACCACTGCGCACCCGGCATCGAGCGGTCGCCGAGCACGCGCGCGTAGGGGGTCGAAAACCGTACGTCGAACCAGTCGGTGACGGCTTTCCAGAAGGTGTCCAGTTCGTCCACGGACCAGCGGTGCAGGGCCGCGTAGCCGCCTTCGGCCGGGGCTCCGTGATACTCGGCCGCCCAGGCCTGGAACTTGGTGATCTGTGCCCGGGCGATGCGTTCTGGGTCGGGTTGCCAGAGCGGTGAGGGGTTCGCGGAGGACATAGGGCGGCTCCCGGACTGTGCGCGTCGTATACGTGTATCACGCACGGGCTGGGGTGTGCGCGTCACGCGGCTGACACGGACGATGCCATGTGATCGACTTCTGCACCAGGGCGCGCCACACATGATCCGGGTCGTGAAGATGTGGTCCCGTCGTGGGTGAACGGCAGTTGAACGACTCACACATGTGGACAGGTCAATGGCAGGCTGATCAGCATGGACGGTCGTGACCTGGTGCGCTCGGTGAAGGCGGTCGGTTCCAACGGGGCGGCCCAGGGGTGGCGTACCGTGCGGGCCGCGTGGCGCAGAAGGCGCGCCGACGCCTCCGGGCTTGTGCCCCGTGGTGCCGAGCGCGCGCGAGTGCCCGGGCCGGTGCTCGACGTGGAGCCGGGGCCCGGCGGCGGACTGGTCCGGTTCACCCGCTCGGAGCTGCGCATCACCGTCGCCGTGAACGGCGCTGTCTTCTGGGGCTGGGACGGGGCCGCTCCCGAGCCCTCGTACGCGCTCGCGGGCCGCTCCCCCAAGCCGGACCCGAGGGCCGTTCTGGAGCCGGACAAGGACGGCGGCTGGCGGGTGGTGGCCGAGCGCGTGACAGTCGTCGTCTCGCGGAACGGCGCCGTGGAGGTGCGTACGCCGGGCGGGGTGACCCTGCGGCGCGATCTGCCGCCCCGGTGGTGGGAGCCGGTCGGCGGGGGCGCTGCGCGGTGGATGCAGCGGTCCGAAGTGGCCGCGGACGCGCGGTTCTTCGGACTGGGCGGGCGCGCGTCGGGACCGCGGCTGCGGGACGGCACGTACCGGCTGTGGAACACCGACCCCGGCCTCTCCTTCGGTCCGGGCGACGATCCGCTGTACATCACCATGCCGGTGCAGATGGTGGTGGCCGATGCCGCCACACATCTCGTGTTCCACGACAGCACGTGGGACGGCACCGTGACCTTGCGCGAAGGTGAGGAGGGCGCGGGATCCGGGCACGACCGGGCCGGGACGAGCGAGCTGCGGATGGACGGCGGGCCGCTGCGCTGCTGGGTGATGGTGGGCACGCCCGCGCGCGTGCTGCGTACCTGGGCGTCGCTCACCGGGGCCGCCGCGCTGCCGCCCACGTGGGCGCTGGGGCACCATCACGCGCGGTGGGGCTTCGGCAGCGAGCAGGAGGTGCGGCGGATCGTCGCCGGATATCAGGAGCGCGGGCTGCCGCTGGACGCGGTCCACCTGGACATCGACCACTTCGACGCGCACCAGGTGTTCACGGTCGACCGGGAGCGCTTCCCCAAGCTGCCGATGCTCGCCAAGGAGCTGCGCCGGGACGGGATCCGGCTGGTGTCGATCGTGGATCCGGCGGTCAAGGCCGAACGGGGCAACGCGGTGTACGACAGCGGGTCCGCGGTGGACGCCTTCGTGCGGGACTCCGCGAGGCGGCCGGTGCACGGTGTCGTCTGGCCCGGCGAGTCGGTGTATCCGGACTTCACGCGCGCGCGGGTGCGCCGGTGGTGGGGCGAGCTCTACGAGGAGCGGCTGGCGCAGGGCTTCGCGGGCTTCTGGCATGACATGAACGAGCCGGTGTCGTTCGCGGCCTTCGGGGAGAACACCCTGCCTCGTTCGGCACGGCACGACCTGGAGGGACGCGGCGGCGACCATCGCGAGGCGCACAACGTGTACGCGCTCTGCATGGCGCAGGCCGGCTACGAAGGGCTGCGTGAACTGACGCCCGAAGAGCGGCCGTTCACGTTCTCGCGCTCCGGGTGGGCCGGAATGCAGCGTTATGGAGGGACCTGGTCCGGGGACGTGGCCACCGGCTGGCCGGGGCTACGGGCGTCGTTGTCGCTGGTGGTGGGGCTCGGGCTGTGCGGGGTGCCGTATTCGGGCCCCGATGTGGGCGGGTTCGAGGGGAGTCCGTCGCCCGAGCTGTATCTGCGCTGGTTCCAACTGGGTGCGTATCTGCCGCTGTTCCGTACTCACGCGAGTCTGCGGGCCGGGCGCCGGGAGCCCTGGGAGTTCGGCGACCAGATCCTGGAGCACGCGCGCGTGGCGCTCGTCGAGCGGCAGCGGCTGCTGCCGTACTTCGTGACGCTGGCGCATCTGGCGCACCGTACAGGGGCGCCGTATGTGCGGCCGGTCTGGTGGGGCGCGCCCGAGGACAGGGCGCTGCGCGACTGCGACGACGCCTTCCTGCTGGGCGACTGCCTCCTGGTGGCGCCGGTGCTGGATCCGGGCACGGACCGGCGCGCGGTGCAGTTGCCGCGGGGGCACTGGTACGACACGGTGACCGAGGAGTGCTACGAAGGGCCCGCTCAGGTGCTGCTCGATGCCCCCTTGTCACGCATTCCGGTCCTCGCGCGCGCGGGTGCGGTGATTCCCGTACGTGGCGCCGACGGCGGCCTGCAGCTGGAGGTGTGGGCGCCCGCCCCTGGGGGTACCGGGGGCGGGCTCGTGGTTCCAGACGCGGGCGATGGCTGGGACGAGCCGGAGATCGAGCGGTATGTGACGCGCTGGGAAGGCAAGCGGGTGATCGTCGAGCGGGACGGGGAGGACGGCGCGAGCGCGCTGTCGTACCCCGTACGGGTTCGCGGGCTGGGTGTCCTGTGACGCAGGCTCCTGAGTGGCCTTCAGGCTCCGTGGACAACGCATCCGCCTGGACGACGCGTCAGACGTACCGACCTTCGAAGAACGCCCGAGCCGCCAAGGTGTGCAGAGGGAAGGCGAGTTCGGTCGCCGTGCGGATCAAGTGCCGGCCCTCGGTCTCGTCCGTCGCGGAGGGCGGCGGCAGTGTGGCGGCCGGGCGCTCCGGAAGCAGGCCGAAGAGGAGGAGGTGGCCGTCGGGAGAGCTCATCGCGTCGGCGAGCCGTACGTCGTGGGCCGCCGCGTCGATGCCCGTCTCCTCCTTGAGTTCGCGGACGACGGCGTGCCGCCAGTCTTCCCGGTGGTCGATGAACCCTCCAGGCAGGGCGATGCCCCCGCGCGCGGGGGCGATGGCTCGGGTGATGACGACCAGGGCGGTACCCCTGACGTCGTACACGGGCTGAAGGGCCACCGCGACGGGCAGCGGATTGCGGTAGGCCGCGGCGCCACAGGAGGCGCAGGTGCGGGGCCAGCCGGAGACGCCCTCTCCGTAGGGCGCTCCGCAGCTCGAACAGTGGGAGTCCGGCGCGGAGTCGGCGGGCGGGTTCTGGGTCGGGGACACGCCGCGGACTGTAGCCGATCACCACATGGGCGACTCCGGAGGGGCGTCTCGGTGCGGTGAGACGAGAGACGGCCGGAACCACCCCCGTAGGCCCCGGCCGCCCCCACCGATACACCGACGCCCAGGAGGGCCGAGCGGTTCTCCCGACGCACAGGCCTGTCCGCCGACGCCCTGCCCAATCGACGCGCCCCGTGCCACACTTCTGACGAGCCGTCAGATAAGCAGCACTGGAGGGATCTTGTCCCGCACCCGCACACCCGTGGTCCCGGGCTGGTTCGCCGGCGAGGGAGACGACTTCCGGCTTCTGGGCACGCGCTGTTCCGCCTGCGCATCGGTGTTCTTCCCCCGTGAGGACGCCTTCTGCCGCAACCCGGGTTGCCCGGGCGGCGAGCTGGCCGAGATCCCGCTGTCCCGGAGGGGTCGCATCTGGTCGTACACCGACAGCCGGTACCGGCCACCGTCACCGTATGTGTCCGACCCGGAACTCGAATGGCAGCCGTACGCGTTGATCGCTGTGGAGCTGGAATCCGAGCGGATCGTGGTGCTCGGACAGACGGTTCCGGGGGTCACCGTCGCCGATCTGACGGTGGGCATGGAGGTGGAGGTCGTCCCGGGCGTGCTGAACGAGGACGCGGAGACGACCTGGACGACCTGGCACTGGCAGCCGACGGGGGTGGGGGCATGACGGGTGAGGTGGCGGTGCTCGGCGCGGGCATGCATCCCTGGGGCAAGTGGGGACGCGGCTTCGTCGAGTACGGGGTGGCGGCGGCGCGCGCGGCACTGGCCGATGCGGGGGTCGACTGGCGGGACGTCGGCTCGATCGTCGGCGCGGACACGGTCCGTGGCGGCTATCCGGGATACGTGGTGGGGGCGACGTTCGCGAAGGCGCTGGGCTGGCAGGGCGCCCGGGTGGCGAGTGTGTACGCGGCGTGCGCGTCGGGTGCGCAGGCCGTCAACACGGCGCGGGCGCAGATCCTTTCGGGTCTCGCTGACGTGGTCCTGGTGGTGGGTGCGGACGCGGCTCCGAAGGGGTTCTTCCGGCCCGCGGGCGGGAATCGGCCCGACGATCCGGACTGGCTGCGGTTCCGTGTCCTGGGGGCGACGAATCCGACGTACTTCGGGCTGTACGCGCGGCGGCGGATGGCCGTGCACGGGGACACTCTGGAGGACTTCGCGCAGGTCAAGGTGAAGAACGCCGCCCTAGGGGCGATGAATCCGAACGCGCGGTACCGCAAGCGGGTCACCGCCGAGGAGGTCGCCGCCTCGGCGGTCGTCGCCGATCCACTGCGGCTGCTCGACATCTGCGCGACCTCGGACGGGGCCGCGGCACTCGTGCTGTCCAGCATGGAGTTCGCGCGGCGTCATGGTGCCGTGGATCCGGTGCGAATCCGTGCGGTGTCCACGGTGACACCGCGCTTCCCGAACACGGTGCTCGATCTGCCGGACATCGCGACGGACTCGGCGGTCGCGGTGGAGCCGGCGCCCGAGACGTTCCGCACGTCGATCGCGCGAGCGGCGTACGAGGAGGCGGGCATCGGCCCGGAGGACCTCTCGATCGCCGAGGTCTACGACCTGTCCACGGCCCTGGAGTTGCAGTGGTACGAGGACCTGGGGCTGTGCGGGGAGGGTGAGGCCGCCAAACTGCTCAGAGAGGGCGCGACGGCCCTTGGCGGGCGCATACCCGTGAACGTCAGCGGCGGACTCGCCTCCTTCGGAGAGGCCGTTCCGGCCCAGGCCATCGCCCAAGTCTGTGAGCTCACCTGGCAGTTGCGCGGTACGGCGGGCGAACGGCAGGTCACCGGCGCGCGGGTGGGGATCACCGCGAACCAGGGGCTGTTCGGGCACGGGTCGTCCGTGATAGCCGTCCGGTGAGGACAGGGTGCCCGTACGGCCGGAGCTGAAGTGGCCTTCCGTACGCTGAGTGATCAGACCGGAATCCTGCGTGAACAGCTCGTGAACTGGGATTGGGCGCACCCCGGAAGCGTCATTATGCTTCCGTGCGCTCCTGGACGGATACTCTCCGCTTCGCCTTCCAGCCGATCGTCAACCTGACGACCGGAGGGGTGGCAGCACTGGAGATACTCGCCCGCCCGGAGGCCGGTGACGTCCTCGCACAGGCCCGCCGCGACCCCGAACTCGACGGTCGGCTGGCCGCGTTGGCGATCCGGGCGGCGGCCCGTCAGGAGACGTTGCTCCCGCTCCACGTCAACGTGTTCGCGGGCACCCTCGCCGACCTGGGAGGGCTCGCCGCGCTGCGGGAGGCCGTGCGCGAGGCGGGGCGCATGCCGTGGGAGGTGACGGTCGATGTCGGACCGCCCTTCACGCATGTGCCGCACCGGGCGCTCATCGAGGCGGTTTCGGCGCTGCGCGGCGAGGGCTTCCGGATCTGCGCGGACGGCATCGGCGACGGCGACGTACCTCTTCGGGTGCTCGCGGATCTCGTGCCCGACCTGGTCAAGCTCGATGCTTCCCTGCTGACGCGTCCCGCGGTCGTGCGGGCGATGCGGACCCTGTGCGAGCAGCTCGGCGCGCTGCTTTCCGTCGAGGGAGTCGAGACGGAACTGCAGTGTTCGGCGGCACTGTCCGCGGGCGCGCAACTCGCTCAGGGCGAGCTGTTCGGTCCCCCGGCACGCCGTCCGGCAGCGGACGTATACGTTCCGGCGCTCTCCCAGGCCACCGCGGCGACACCCTCGTACGGGCCGTCGGTGCGGCAGTTCGTACGCCCTGCGGCGCTGTTGCCCGCAGGCGCGTCCGCGGGGCAGGTGCGGGCGCTGCTGACCGGGTCGCCGGAGGTGTCCGGGGTGCTGCTCGTGGACGCGGCCGGGGTCCCGGTGCGGTCGGTGCACCGTTCCCGGTTCCTGCTCTCGCTGTCGGGCCCCTACGGGCATGCGCTATATGCCGACCGGCCGGCCGCCAAGCTCGGCGATCCGCCGCGTACGGTCGGCGTGGACGCCACCGCGTGGGAGGTCCTCGACGTGGTGGCGGACGGGGACCGTGACCGTACGTCCGACGACGTCGCGGTCGTCGACCGGCTCGGGCGGTGCGTGGGAGTCGTACGACTGGCCGATCTGGTACGGGCGCTGGCCGAGAGCCGCGTCGAGGAGGCGGCCGGGCTGAACCCGCTGACGCGGCTGCCGGGTTCCGACGCGATCACCGCAGAGGTGGACCGGCGGATCGCGCACGGGCGGATCTTCGCGCTGAGCTGGCTGGATGTCGACGGCTTCAAGCAGGTCAATGACGGTGCGGGGTTCGCGGCGGGCGACGAGCTGATCCGCGGAGTGGGGCGTGCGCTGCAGGCGACGGCGTCCGAAGCCACGCGCGTGGGGCACATCGGCGGCGACGACTTTCTCGTACTGACAGATCCGGAGGGGCTCGATCCGCTGGCCATGTCGGTGCTCGACACGCCGTGGTCGGCCGGTGGCCTCGCCGTCACGCTGTCCCTGGCCACAGTGCTGTGTGCCCCGGGAAGCTTGACCGACCACCGCCAGGCGGCCGCGTGTCTGGCGCCGCTCAAACAGGCCGCGAAGTCGCTGCGGGGCGCGAGCTGGGTGCTGGGCCATGCGGGCCTGCCTGGCCACGAGATCCGCCGCGGCTCGGGAGCGGCGCCCGCGCAGGCGGGATGCGGGGCGGGCGGGCCGAGCCTGGGCTGAGCGGCTTTGCGGCACCATGCCCGCGGCCCGGCAGTGACGTGTGCGGCACCGCCGTACAGCGGTTGCGGAACCCGGCCGTCCCGGTTCAGGCAGTTTTGCGGGCAAGAACCATTGCCGTCCGCGACCTTGACGGTCGTTGACCTCCGGTGAACACTTCCGGATGTCAGTCGGCGTCGCCGCATTCCCGGCGTATCACGCACTGCGCTGCGCGGGCCCTCGCCTGCGCCAACGGGTCATCCCCCATGGGCGATTCGGCTGCGACGGCACGCTCGTCACGGACGCCGGGCGGGGCGCGGGACCCTCCCTGCCTTCGGCTGAAGTAGCCATGGGAAACGCACCCTGCACGGTGGACCGGGGCCGATCGCCCCGGGCGAGGGCCTAGGAGCCGCCATGAGCAATGGAGACATCTTCGTCGGTGAGATCATCGGCACAGCGATCCTGATTCTGTTCGGCGCCGGAGTCGTCGCCGCGGTGGTACTGAACGACTCCAAAGCGAAGGACGCGGGCTGGGTCGTCATCGCGTTCGGCTGGGGCTTCGGTGTGATGGCCGGGGCGTACACCGCGGCACCGCTGTCCGGCGGGCACCTCAACCCGGCGGTGACACTCGGCATCGCGATCGACACCGGGAACTGGGACAAGGTCCACCTCTACGTCGCCGGGCAGATGATCGGCGCGATGCTCGGCGCGGTCCTGTGCTGGCTGGTCTACCTCGCGCAGTTCCAGGCCAACGCCGAGGAGAAGAAGGCGCAACCGACGCTGGGGATCTTCTCCACGGCACCCGCGATCCGCAATCCCGTGGCGAACCTCATCACGGAGATCATCGCCACCATCGCTCTGGTTCTGCCGATCCTGGCCTTCGGCCTGACCAAGGGTCTCGGCGAGTCCGGCACCGCGATTCTGATCGTCTCCTTCCTGGTGGTCGGCATCGGCCTGTCGCTCGGCGGTCCCACCGGATACGCCATCAATCCGGCCCGTGACCTGGGGCCGCGCATCACCCACGCCCTGCTCCCGATACCCAACAAGGGCACCTCGGACTGGGGTTACGCGTGGATCCCGGTGGTGGGGCCGCTGATCGGCGGGGCACTTTCGGGGCTCATTTTCAACGTGGCCTTCTGAAGAATCCGACGAAGGGGACGTCATGACAGACAAGTTCGTCGCCGCAATCGACCAGGGCACCACTTCCAGCCGCTGCATCATCTTCAACCAGGACGGCGCGATCGTCGCCGTCGACCAGCGCGAGCACCGTCAGATCTTCCCGAAGCCGGGCTGGGTGGAGCACGACGCCACCGAGATCTGGTCGAAGGTGCAGGCCGTCGTGGCCGGGGCCATCGCGAAGGCCGGGCTCCGCGCCGACCAGCTCAGCGCGCTGGGGATCACCAACCAGCGGGAGACGACGGTCCTTTGGGACCGGGCCACGGGCAAGCCCGTGCACAACGCGATCGTCTGGCAGGACACCCGTACCTCGGCGCTCTGCAACGAGCTGGGCGGCTCGGACGGGCAGGACCGTTTCCGCGAGCAGACCGGCCTGCCGCTGGCCAGCTACTTCTCCGGGCCGAAGGCGGCCTGGCTGCTGGACAACGTGCCGGGGCTGCGGGCTCGCGCCGAGCGGGGCGAGATCGCCTTCGGCACGATCGACTCCTGGCTGATCTGGAACCTCACCGGCGGCACGGACGGCGGCCGTCACGTCACCGACGTGACCAACGCCGGGCGCACCATGCTGATGAACCTCGAGACCCTCCAGTGGGACGCCTCGATCCTCTCCGCGATGAACGTCCCGGAAGCGATGCTCCCGGAGATCAAGTCCTCCTCCGAGGTGTACGGGACTGCCGTGGGCCAACTCGGCGGGGTGCCGGTCGCCTCGGCGCTCGGCGACCAGCAGGCGGCGGTCTTCGGGCAGGCCTGCTACGACGTGGGCACGGCCAAGAACACCTACGGCACCGGCAGCTTCCTGCTGCTCAACACCGGGAACCGGCCGGTTCCTTCGAAGAGCGGGCTGCTCACCACCATGGGCTACAAAATCGGCTCCGAGGCGCCCGTGTACTGCCTGGAGGGGTCGATCGCGATCACCGGCGCCCTGGTGCAGTGGTTCCGCGACCAGCTCGGCATCATCCGTACGGCGGACGAGATCGAGACGCTGGCGGCGAGCGTCGACGACAACGGCGGGGCGTACATCGTGCCCGCTTTCTCCGGCCTGTTCGCGCCCTACTGGCGCTCCGACGCGCGCGGAGTCGTCACCGGTCTCACGCGGTACGTCACGAAGGGGCACCTCGCGCGCGCGGTGCTCGAAGCGACGAGCTGGCAGACCCGGGAGGTCGTCGACGCCATGTTCCAGGACTCCGGGGTGCACATCACGACCCTGAAGGTGGACGGCGGCATGACCAAGAACAACCTTTTGATGCAGCACCAGGCGGATGTGCTCGGGGTACCGGTGATCCGTCCGAAGGTGTCCGAGACGACCTGCCTGGGCGCCGCTTACGCGGCGGGCCTCGCGACCGGTGTCTGGAACGACCTCGACGAGCTGAAGTCGCACTGGGCGAAGGACGTCGAGTGGACCCCGTCGATGGAGGACGCGGTGCGCGACCGCGAGTACCACAACTGGCGCAAGGCGGTGGAGAAGAGCTTCGGCTGGCACGAGGACGGTCCGAGCTAAGGATCGTTTTCGCGGTGCACGCGCGCGTGCGGCGTTTTTGGGGTGCACGCGCGTGCGTCGCGCGTGTCGCGCCCAAGGACTACGGCCCGTACCCCAGTCGGCGGGGGTACGGGCCGTACACGTGGCAGGCCGGGTTGAGGGCGAGCGCTTCAGGTGGTGACGGTCTGGCGGCGCTCGGCCGCGTACGCCATCGCGTGCTGGACGACGCCGATGAGGACCTCTTTGACCGACTCCCGGTCGCGCGCGTCGCACAGCACGACGGGCACCTCGGGGTCGAGGTCGAGGGCCTGGCGGACATCTTCTGTGGGATAGCGGGCGGCGCCCTCGAAGCAGTTGACGCCCACCACGAAGGGAATGGAGCGCCGCTCGAAGTAGTCGACCGCGGCGAAGCAGTCCTCCAGGCGGCGGGTGTCGGCGAGTACGACGGCCCCCAGGGCGCCGGTGGAGAGTTCGTCCCACAGGAACCAGAAGCGGTCCTGTCCGGGCGTCCCGAAGAGGTACAGGACCAGATCCTCGCGGAGGGTGATGCGGCCGAAGTCCATGGCAACCGTGGTGGTGTGCTTGCCCTCCACACCGCTGGTGTCGTCGACGGGGCGGCCGGCCTCGGTGAGCACTTCCTCGGTCCGCAACGGCTTGATCTCGCTGACCGCGCCGACCATCGTCGTTTTGCCCACGCCGAAGCCGCCCGCCACGAGGATCTTGAGCGTGACGGGCTCGACGGGGGCCTTGCCGCGCTCAGAGCGCCCGAAGATCATCGATCTCTTCCTTCTGCTTCAGTGGTGTCGTACGGGGATGGGGCGGGGAGTGGACCGTATCCGCCGCCTCCGGGTGTTTCGATGACCAGTACGTCGCCGGGGCCGACGTCCGCCGCGTCGCTTCCGCCGAGTTCGGTGACCGTACCGTCCGCGCGTTCCACGCGGTTGGCGCCCAGTGCTCCGGGCTCGCCGCCCGCCATGCCGTAGGGCGGGACCCTGCGGTGCTGGGAAAGCGTGGAGACGGTCATGGGCTCGTGGAACCGGATGCGGCGTACGGCGCCGTCTCCACCACGCCACCGTCCGGCCCCACCGCTGCCGCGTCGTACGGCGAACTCGTCGAGCTGGACGGGCAGTCGCCACTCGAGCACCTCGGGGTCCGTGAGCCGCGAGTTGGTCATGTGGGTCTGGACGACGGATGCGCCGGCGAAGCCGTCACCGGCGCCGGAGCCGGAAGCCACGGTCTCGTAGTACTGGTGGCGTTCGTTGCCGAAGGTGACGTTGTTCATGGTGCCGGAGCCCTCCGCCTGCATTCCGAGAGCTCCGTAGAGGGCACCCGTGACGGCCTGCGAGGTCTCGACGTTGCCGGCGACCACGGCGGCAGGGGGTTCGGGGGCGAGCATCGAGCCGGGTGGCACGATGATGTCCAGGGGGCGCAGACAGCCGTCGTTGAGCGGGATGTCGTCGGCGACCAGGGTGCGGAAGACGTAAAGGACGGCGGCGTTGACCACCGAGAAGGGTGCGTTGAAGTTGGTGCCGAGCTGCGGCGACGTACCGGTGAAGTCGACGGTGGCGGAGCGTTTTTCGCGGTCTACGGAGATGCGCACCCGGATGACGGCGCCGGAGTCGGTCTCGTAGGTGAACTCACCGTCTTCCAGGGCGTCGATGACGCGGCGTACGGATTCCTCGGCGTTGTCCTGGACGTGCTTCATGTACGCCTGGACGACGTCGAGGCCGAAGTTCTCGATCATGCGGGCGACTTCGTCGACGCCCTTCTGGTTGGCGGCGATCTGGGCGCGCAGGTCGGCGAGGTTGGTCTTCGGGTTGCGCGAGGGGTAGGGCGCCTCGGTGAGCAGCCGAAGTGTCTCCGCCTCCCGGAGACGGCCGCCTTCCACGAGCAGCCAGTTGTTGAAGAGGACGCCCTCCTCCTCGATGGCGCGGCTGTTCGCGGGCATCGAGCCGGGGGCGATACCGCCGATCTCGGCGTGATGGCCGCGGGAAGCGACATAGAAGAGAATCTGGTCACCGTCCGTGTCGAAGACCGGAGTGACCACCGTGACGTCGGGGAGGTGGGTACCGCCGTGGTACGGATCGTTGACGGCGTACGCGTCCCCGGGGCGCATCCCTGAGCCCCGGCGGCGGATGACCTCCTTGACGCTGGTACCCATCGATCCCAAGTGCACAGGGATGTGAGGGGCGTTGGCGACCAGGTTGCCTTCGGGGTCGAAGAGCGCGCAGGAGAAGTCGAGGCGCTCCTTGATGTTGACCGACTGGGCGGTCGACTCCAGGCGGGCGCCCATCTGCTCGGCGATCGACATGAAGAGGTTGTTGAAGACCTCGAGGAGAACAGGGTCCGCTTCCGTGCCGAGATCGGAACTCTCTGTGACCGCCGCGCGTTCCATGATCAGATGCCCGTCGTCGGTCATGGCCGCCTGCCAGCCGTCGTCGACGACGGTCGTCGCGCTGGCCTCGGTGATGATCGCGGGACCGGTGACGGTTTCGCCGGGGGGCAGTTCCTCGCGACGGTGCAGGGGTACGTCGCGCCAGGCGCCGCCCGTGTGGAGGCTGACGGTCTCCGGGGTGCCGGGGGCCGAGTAAGGGGCGGCGAGGGCGGAGAGATCGGGGGGCTCGGTGAGACCGGTGGCTTCCACGGAGAGGGCTTCGACCACGACCGGACGGTCGAGGGTGAAGGAGTAGGTGGCGCGATGGCGGTCTTCGAAGGTGCGGATCATGGTGTCGGGCTCGGTCAGCTCGACGACGAGTGCCGTGTCCGTGCCGTCATAGCGCAGCTGGGCCCGGCGGGTGACCCGGATGCGGTCCTCGGGCACGTCCTCGGCGAGGAGCTCGGCGCGGGCAGCTCCCTCCAGGTCGTCCGCGGTCTTCTGGACACCGGGCATCGAGGACGCCTCCAGGGGCGCCTCGACGGACTGTTCGCGCATGGCTGTCGTGTCGGCGAGCCCGATGCCGAGGGCGGAGAGCACGCCGGCCATGGGGGGCACGAGGACGGTGCGGATCCCGAGCGAGTCGGCGACCATGCATGCGTGCTGCCCTCCCGCGCCACCGAAGGTGGTGAGGGCGTACCGGGTGACGTCGTGGCCCTTCTGCACCGAGATCCGCTTGACGGCGTTGGCGATATTGGCGACCGCGATCTGCAGGTACCCCTCGGCGACCTGCTCGGGAGTGCGGTCGTCGCCGGTCGTTTCCCGGATCTCGTGTGCGAGGACGACGAACCGGTCGCGGACCAGGGCGTCGTCGAGCGGCTGGTCGCCGTCCGGGCCGAAGACCCTTGGGAAGTGGGCGGGTTGGATGCGGCCGAGAGCCACATTGGCGTCGGTGACGGTGAGTGGGCCGCCGTTCCGGTAACAGGCGGGCCCCGGGTCCGCGCCCGCCGAGTCCGGCCCTACGCGGTAGCGGGAGCCGTCGAAGTGGAGCACGGAACCGCCGCCTGCCGCGACGGTGTGAATGTCGAGCATGGGCGCGCGCAGCCGTACGCCGGCGATCTGGGTGGTGAAGACGCGTTCGTACTCGCCGGCGAAGTGCGAGACGTCCGTGGAGGTGCCACCCATGTCGAAGCCGATGACCCGGTCGAAGCCGGCGAGCTGCGACATCCGTGCCATGCCGACGATGCCGCCTGCGGGCCCGGAGAGGATGGCGTCCTTGCCGCGGAACTGTCCGGCCTCGGCGAGCCCTCCGTTGGACTGCATGAACATCAGCCGCACCCCGTGCAGCTCATCGGCGACGTGCTGGACGTAGCGGCGCAGCACGGGCGAGAGGTAGGCGTCGACGACGGCCGTGTCGCCGCGCGGGACGAGCTTCATCAGCGGGCTGACCTCGCTGGACAGCGAGATCTGCGGGAAGCCGATGCGTGCGGCCAGCCCGCCGATGGCCTGCTCATGGGCGGGATGGAGGTGGCTGTGCATGCAGACGACGGCCAGGGCATGGATTCCGTCGTCGTACGCCTCCTGGAGCGGCCCGGCAAGGGCGTCCAGATCGGGGGCATGCAGGACGGTTCCGTCGGCGGCGATGCGCTCGTCGACCTCGACGACCCGCTCGTAGAGCAGCTCGGGCAGCTCGATCGCGCGGGCGAAGATCCGCGGACGGTTCTGGTAGGCGATGCGCAGCGCGTCCCTGAAGCCGCGTGTGACGACGAGGAGGGTGCGCTCGCCCTTGCGCTCCAGAAGGGCGTTCGTGGCGACGGTGGTGCCCATGCGGACGGCGTCGATGGGGCCGTCGTCGCGGAGGAGTTCCCGTACGCCCGCGACGGCGGCGTCGGCGTACCGCGCCGGGTTGTCGGAGAGGAGCTTGTGGGTGAGCAGGCGGCCGTCGGGGCGACGCGCGACGATGTCGGTGAACGTGCCACCTCGGTCGACCCAGAACTGCCAGCCTGTCACGTCTGTTTCCCGCTTCCGCGCTGCTCAGAGCGCCCGGAGCCCGCTGATCACGTCGCGCAGAATACTCTCGTCCGGCAGCTCGGCGGGGGGTACCGGACGAGTCACATGGACCATTTCGTCAGCCACGAGATCTCCTATGAGGACACGCACCACTCCGATGGGGAGGTCAAGTTCGGCGGCGAGTTCGGCGACCGACTGCGGGGCGTCGCGACAGAGTCCGACGATGTCCTCGTGCTCCGGGGACAGCGTCTGGGCGGCCCCCGCGTCGTCGGCATGCGGTTCCGTCACGACGACCGCGATCAGGTCGAGGCGGTGCTGGGCCGCGCTGGTGGTGCGGCCGCGTGTCATGGCATACGGACGGACCACCGGCCCGGCCTCGTCGTCGAACCAGTGGGACATCCCCTGCCCGTCTCCGCTCATGCCATCCCACTACCCGCCTGCGGGCAGATCGGTGCGCGGAGCCTGTGCCAGATGTGCGCCGACCCTCTTGACCAGCAACGTCATCTCGTAGGCCACCTGCCCGACATCCGAGTCAGCGTCCGAGAGGACGGCGAGACAGCTACCGTCGCCGGCCGCTGTGACAAACAGGAACGCATCGTCGAGTTCGACGATCGTCTGCCGGACACTGCCCGCCTCGAAGTGGCGGCCGACGCCCTTGGCGAGGCTGTGGAATCCGGAGGCCACGGCGGCGAGGTGCTCGCTGTCCTCCCTGGTCAGGTCCTTGGAGACGCCGGTCGGCAGACCGTCGCTGGAGAGCACGAGTGCCTTGCGGATGCTGGCGACGCGGTCCACCAGGTCGTCGAGGAGCCAGTTGAGCTCGCCGGACACCTTGTTGGTCCTGATGTGGCCGGCGTCCTTTGGTGCGGTCATCGACCGTCCCCCTTAGTCGTTCCTTGTGCTGTGCCGCCCTGGGCCCCGTCGCCCGCGGCGTTCTCCTCACGGCCGCGCTGCCAGCCGCGCTGGAGCGAAGCCATGCGGTTGCGTACCTGGTCGGCGTCGCGCTCGGTGCCTTCCGTGCCGCTCCCGGTGCGGGACACGTCGCGCTCGGCACGCCGGTCGGGTCCGTCCTTCAACTGCGGGGCCAGATTGGCCTGCCGTACGCGTCGGGGCAGTGGGCCGGTGCCGCCGCCTGAGGGCGGGGCGCCGGTGCGGCTGCCGCCCGTCGCGGTGCCGCGCCGCGACTCCCGCTTGGGGAGGGCCGGGGCTTCGCCGGGCTCACTGCCTCGGGCCGAGGCTTCGGGGCGTTCGGCTCCGCGGGTGGACGCATCACCAGGCTCTGGGCGGCGGCCTCCCGGTTCAAGGCCGCGGCCGGCCGGCCGGGTACTGCCCGAGGACCCGGTGTCACGGTCCGAGGTTCTTCCGAGTTCGGCGTCGCGGTCCGGTGTCCTGCTGAGCCCGGCCCCACGGTCCGCCGGCTCTGTGTCGGCGTCCGGCGCGGCCTCGGGCTCGCGTCGGCGGCGGGGAAGCGGATCCGCCGGTTCCCTACGCGCCGGCAGCCGATCGGCTTTGGCGGCTCGCGTGCGCTTCGGCAGCTCCTCCAGTGCGCCTGGTCGTGCGGGCGCCCCCTCGGCCGATTCCGCCGCCTGCGTCAGCTGCTCGGCGTCCGCGCGTTCCAACGGCTCCACGCGCCGCGGCTTCGTCTGGGAGACGGGGCGGCCGTGGGAGCTGACGAGTTTCGGGGCCCGGCGGCGCGGGAGCGGCACGGGTTCGCCGGGGTGGTCCCCATCACCCGGGCGAGACGACTCGCTCGGGGCCTCGCGTGCCTGCTGGTGCTGCTCCACGGGCACTCCGGCGATAGAGCGGCGCGGACGGAAGATGCCGCCACGCTCGCTGTCCTCGTCATCGAGACCGTCCGGGAAGTCGTCGAGAGCGTCCAGATCGACGGGAGACTCCAGCTCGATGGGCCCGTCCAGAATGGAGGCCGGCAGGCCCGGAAGCTGGACCGGTACCTGGGAGAGCGCGGCCTTGCGGTTGTCGTCGCCCTCCTTCGGCTGGAGCGCCCGGTCGAGCCGGAAGCCCACGCCGTTGGTGTCGGGCACGTCGTCCGTGAGCAACGCGTCGGGGATGAACACCACGGCGGTGGTCCCGCCGTACGGGGACGGCTGCAAGGAGACGCGTACGTTCTGCCGCTGGGCGAGGCGGCTGACGACGAAGAGCCCGAGCCGGTCGGTGTCCGACAGCTCGAACTCCGGGGTCTCGGCGAGCCGCAGGTTGGCGTCGAGGAGGGCTTCAGGAGCCATACCCAGACCGCGGTCGTGGATCTCCAGCGTGAAGCCGTTGGCGACGCGTTCGCCGAGCACCTGGACCGCGGTGTGCGGGGGCGAGAACACCGTGGCGTTCTCCAGGAGTTCGGCCACGAGGTGGGTGAGGTCGGCGACCGCGGGACCGGTGACGGCCATGCGTGGCAGTCGGCGTACCTCGATACGTTCGTAGTCCTCGACCTCTGCGACGGCGGCGCGGACGACGTCCATCAGCTGGATGGGCTTGCGCCACTGCCGGGAGGGGGCCGCGCCGGAGAGGATCACCAGGCCCTCGGCGTGGCGGCGCATGCGGGTGGTCAGATGGTCGAGACGGAAGAGATCGGCGAGTTCGTCGGTGTCCTCGGTCCTGCGCTCCATGCTGTCGAGCAGGGTGAGCTGCTTGTGCAGCAGGACCTGGCTGCGGCGGGCGAGGTTCACAAAGACCTCGGAGACGCCGTCGCGCAGTTCGGCCTGCTTGACGGCGGCCTCGACCGCGGCGCGCTGGAGGGTGTTGAGTGCCTGGCCGACCTCGCCGATCTCGTTCTTGTCGTACTCCAGGCGTGGCACCTCAGTCTCGACGTCGACCTGTTCGCCCGCGGACAGCCGGCGCATCACGCTGGGCAGTCGCACCCCGGACGCCTCGTGGGCATCCAGGCGCAGCCCGCGCAGGTCGCGGATGAGGCCGCGGCCGATGCGTACGGACAGGAAGAGCGAGACCAGTAGGGCGATCAGGCCGAGGACGCCGGCGACGGCCGCCCTGACGATGACGTCGACAGCGATCGGGCGGACACGGTCCTGGTAGCGGTCGCTCGCCTCGTCGTTGAGGGTGCCCAGCTCGTCGAGGACATTGGCGGCCTCGGTGTCCCAGCTCTTCGCGGTGACGCCACGGGGCTTGCCTGCCTCGGAGGACATGACGGCCTGTTCGGCCGCCCGCAGTGGAGCGGGCGCGGCATTCTTCCAGAACAGCTCGTAGCGTTCGCGGTCCGCGGAGGGGAGCTGCGGCAGGTTGGTGTCGTACAACAGCTCGCGCTGTGCCACGAGGTCGGAGATGTCGCGGACCTCGCCGGCGGAAAGCCTGCCGACGACCAGCGCCGAGCCCAGCAGGGCGTCCTCTCGGGAGAGCAGTTCCCGCGCGAGGGCGATGTTGACGAGGGCGCGGGCCTGCTTGTCCATCTCCACGTCGTCGACCACATGAAGGTTTGAAAGCACGTCGAAGCAGGGCTCGACGAGGCTGTTGTAGCGCTCCAGGGCCTGGGACCGGGTGACTGTGCCCTGTTCGACGCTGCGGCGCAGTGACTCGACGCCCTCCAGGGAATCCAGCATCGCCGTCAGCCGACCGCCGGTGCCCTCGCCCACCGCGTCCCGTACGTCGGAGTTCCTGGCGTTTCCGCGGATCTCAGCGATGGCGTCGTCGGTGGCCGCCCGGCTGCGGCGGAGTGCGGCGAGCCCGTCGGAGGCGCGGGGGTCGGCAAGATAGACGAGGGTCTGACGGCGTTCCTGCTGCAGGACGCGGACGGTGTCCTCGGTGGGATAGGTGACCTTCTCCACGACGGACGAAGCGTCGAACAGCTCACCTGCCTCGCGCCCGGTGAGTACCGTGGCGAAGCCCCAGATAGCGGTCAGAGACACCAGCGGCACGATCAGCAGCGCCACGATCTTCCGGCGGATGGACTTCCCGCGAAAGCGCATGGCCTCCCCCAGCTCGACCCCCTCCGGACGGGGGTACACATGTGCGTCAACAAACGGCGCGAGCCTACTACCGACACACGGGGAACTCGAAGGCCCGTCCGGACGGACTCCTTCCGTTTCATCGACGCGACAGGAACAAGACATCCGCAGTTGTCCGTTCATTGGGGGAGATTGCCTCCCCGAATCCGGCACAGAACGCCGGACGCCAACCTCTCGAGACGCTTGGTCAGTTGGCTGAAATTTTTCGCGGGTTGGGAATCTTCGGGGTACGTCGATCGTCTTTCTGTATGGGAGTTGGGGACGGAATCGGCTCAGGCGCCGCATGCCGCACCCAGGTGGCATAAAACGGCGCAAGCCGAGCAGCCGTGGGGTGTTGATGTCTCGTGACACGGAGCGAGGGGCTGCTGAGCGGTGGGGAGTGACAAGTTGATGGGCACGGCAGAGCAGCGCGAGGCGCCCGAGCTGAGCGTCGGGGCAACGGCGGTGGCGGAGCGGTACGCCCAGGCAGAGGCGCCGGATCGCGACATTCCGGCGCAGCAGGAGCAGGAGCAGGAGGCGGAAGAGCGGGCGTACTACCGGCCGCTGTGGGTCGAGGAGCCCGCGCACAAACCACGGCTGCCCGATCCGGTGCGTACGTCCGCGGTGCGAGCCGTCATCATCATCGCCCTCACACTCATCCAGGCGATGGTGGCCTTCCTGTGCACACTGGCCGGTTCCTGGCTCGCGTTCCCCATGGTTCTGAGCAGTGTGGCGAGCACGGTGGTCGCCACGTGGGGCGCGCTGGACGTGTGGGTGACCCGACAGGTGTGGCTCCAGCGGAACGGCGTGGTGTCGACACCGAGCAGCACAGCGCGTGCCTTGCGGCGCGAGCGACGCAAGGCACGGCGCCAGGAGCGGGCGTCCGAGCGCGCCAAGGAGCGGATACGTCGTCGGGGCGGCGCGGGGCAGTTGTCGCACTCCTGATGAGGTCCCGATGAGCTGGTCCGGAACTCAAGACCGGCTCATCGGGAGGCGGCTGCCGCCTTCACCGCGCTTGCCCCGCGCGCCAGTTCGCGCCTGGCCCGCATGAAGGGAGGCGGGCGGTCCACGGAGAGCACCGCCGCCGCGCGACCGTCGCGCTCATACAGCGCGAGGAAGCCGCCTTTGTCCGGCGCGCCCTTGGTGATCGAGGCGTCCGCGATGCGGACGGTCTAGGTAGCGAGCCGCCGCTCCACGAACTCGATCCGCGCACCCTACTGGTTGGGCCATAAGTCGCGCTGCACCTGGGCACGGTGTGGGTCACGACTGCCCCCCGTACGTCCCCAGGCAGAGTGGGCCGGCTTCAAGCAGTGCTGGTTGGGGCGGGAACTCGGATCGGCCGGTCTCGCCGAGATCGCGAGGCGAAGCACCTCTGGAGGCCGACGAATCGCAGCCCACAGGGCTGGTTCGGGTAGCCACGCATGAGATCCAGGGCTCGTACGTCCGTATGATTCAAGCCGCGTACATCACCAACAAGATCCAGGGCCCAGAGGACAACGATCACGTAGAACACCGACCACGCACGGCCACCTCCCCCCACGAGCCGCGCTCCCTCCCGCACGGGACAGCTCCCCCCACTCCCCAGGAGTCCGCGCATGTCAGCCACCACTCAGCCACCCGAGCAGCACAAGCACGACGATTCCGAGCTCGCCGAGTTCGGGTACAAGCCCGAGCTCAAGCGCACGCTCGGGAACTTCCACACTTTCGCCGCGGGTATCAGTTACATATCGATCCTGACCGGCACCTTCCAGCTCTTCTACTTCGGTTTCGCGAGCGGCGGTCCCGCCTACTGGTGGTCCTGGCCGATGGTGTTCGGGGGCCAGTTCATGGTCGCCCTGTGCTTCGCCGAGCTGGCCGCCCGCTATCCCGTGGCCGGTTCCGTCTACAACTGGTCGAAGAAGGTGGGTAATCCGCACATCGGCTGGCTCGCCGGCTGGATGATGCTGCTCGCCTCGATTGTGTCGATCGCCGCCGTGGCGCTCGCCTATCAGTTGACGCTTCCGCAGATCTCCTCGTTCTTCCAGTTCGTGGGCGACGGCACGGGTACGTATGACGTGGCGACGAACGCGGTGATCCTTGCCGCTGTGCTCATCCTGTTCACGACGCTGGTCAACGCCTTCGGCGTGAAGCTGATGGCCACCATCAACACGGCGGGCGTGTTCATCGAGCTCCTCGCCACGGTCGTCCTGATCGTGCTGCTGGCCGTCAACATCACGCGCGGTCCGCAGGTGGTGACCGAGACTCAAGGCACCGGATCGGGCCAGTCGTTCGGCTACCTCGGCGCGTTCCTCGTGGCCTCGCTGGCGTCCGCGTATGTGATGTACGGCTTCGACACGGCCGCGTCGCTCGGCGAGGAGTCCCTCGACCCCTCGCGCAACGCGCCGCGTGCGATCATCCGCGCCATCGTCGCCTCGTTCGCCCTCGGCGGGCTCATCCTGCTGCTCGCGCTGATGAGCGTCTCCAGTCTGCGAGGCGAGCAGTTGACCACGGACGGCCTGCAGTACGTCGTCCTCGACGTGCTCGGCTCGACAGCCGGCAAGGCGATGCTGTGGTGCGTGCTGATCGCGGTCACCGTCTGCGCCCTCGCCGTACACACGGCGGCGATCCGGCTGGCCTTCGCGATGGCCCGCGACAACAACCTGCCCGCCGCGTCCCTGCTGGCCAAGGTCCATCCGCGGTTCCAGACGCCGGTACTCCCGGCCGTCATCATCGGGATCCTCGCGCTGGCGATCCTGGTGGTCAACATCCGGCAGCCGCAGATCTTCACGGTGGTGACCAGCATCGGCATCATCATGATCTACCTCGCGTATCTGATGGTCACCGGGCCGATGCTGGTGGCCAGGCTGCGCGGCAAGTGGCAGCCTGCGGGCGACGGCAAGTTCTCGCTCGGCCGCTGGGGGCTGCTCGTCAACATCCTCGCCGTGGTGTGGGGTACGGCCATGACGGTCAACCTGATCTGGCCGCGCCCGGAGGTCTACAACGCGACCGCCCCGTACCACTGGTATCTGCGCTGGGGCGCCGTCCTCTTCGTCGGCATCGTCGCCGCGGGCGGCTTCGCCTACTACTGGTTCGTGCAGCGGCACCGCACCGGGGTGCTCGCCGAGCACCAGTTGCAGCAGTCGGCACCCGTGGAGTCCGCCGCGTCGCCCGCGTCCGAGTAGGCGCAGGCCGACCTCGCACCTACGGGGCGCTTGTCGGCGCCGGGCGCTTGAACATCCGTGTCGCCGTGATCTCGCTGTGTACCGACTCGCCCTCACCGGCCGGTGGCTGTTGCGGCAGCCCCGGCCGGAGGTGTTCCTCGACGCTGATGTACTTGAGACCGGCGCGGAGGTCTGCGTCATTCCGCAGCCGGATCACCAGCGGGAACTCCGCCAGCGCGGTCGTGTCGAACAGGCCGGTGGTGTAGAGGAGTTGGACGCCCAGCGCGTCCGAGACCGCCCGTTGCAGTTCCAGCAGGTAGGTCGCGTTGGCGCGGCCGATGGGGTTGTCGAGGAAGAGCGTGCCGGCGTGGCGGTGCTTGTCGCGGCCCCGGTCGTTCGAGCGGAGGGCGGCCATCGTGCAGTACAGGGCGATGGCGGCGGTGAGCAGTTGGCCGCCGGAGAACACGTCGCCCATCTGTCCGACGGGGACGCGCTCTGCGCGCAGTACGGCGTCCGGCTTGAGGATCTCGACGGCGACGCCCTTCGGCTGGAGTGCCGCGCCGACGCCGCGCAGGAGCAGCGACATGCCGTCGCGGCGGAGGTCGGAGTTCTTCTTGACGGCCGCGCGGGTCGCCTCGTCGACGACCTCGCCGAGCCGTTCGGTGAGCGTGGCCTGGTCGGGTTCCTCGAAGCGGATGCGCAGGAACTCCTGGCCGGACCACTCGCCGAGCCCTTCGGGGAGTCGGGACAGCCGCTGGGCGGATCGGAGTGTGGCGAGCGCGGACTCCACAAGGCCCCGCAGCCGGTCCACGATCGAGTCCCGGTTGCGCTCCAGCTGCGCCAACTCGTCGGTGAGGACCCGGAGCCGGGGCGCGAAAGCGTCCGCCCACTTCTGGGCGTGCTCGGGCAGCGCGGCGGCGGGCAGCTCGCGGATCTGCTGGCGGGCCGGGGTACGGACCTGCTCGTAACGCGTCGAGTTGGCGTGCCGTACGAGGACATCGCTTGCGTCGCGTACGGCTGCCTCGGCAGCGGAGAGATCGGCGGCGCAGCCCCGCAGAGAGCGGCGGGTCTCGGCGGCGGACTGCCGGGCCTCGTCGAGGGTCCCCGGGTACGGCTCGGGCTCCTCGTGCTCCTCTTCCGTGGTGTGCTCGCGCAGGAGGTCCCGTAGGAGGGCTGCTGTCTCGTCGAAGCCGCCGGCCGCTTCCTGTGCGGCTCGGTGGGCGTCGAGGAGTTCGGCGTGGGCCTCGCCTGCCTGGCTCAACGCCTCGGTTCGGGAGGCGAGTTCGGCCGTGGCGGTACGCAGCAGGCTCTGCGCGTGCTCGGCGTCGCGCGGGACCAGTTCTTCGGGCAGCTCGGTGTGGGCCTCGCCGTCCTCGGGTGCGTGCCGCTCGGCCTCGCCGCGGAGCCGGCCGAGCTGCTCGCTCGCGGTCGACATACGGGTCTCCAGCAGCTGAACGAGCTCCTCGGCGCGGGCGGCGGCGGCCTGCCGGGACGGCCCGTCGGAACCGTCCGGGGACTCCAGAAGCTGGGCCGCGCGCGTACGCACCTTGTTGCTGAGCCGGTCCAGTTCGGCGAGCGCGGCGCTCTCGTCGCTCTCGGCCCGAGCCTGCTCGGCACGCAGATCGGCACCGACGCCGACCTTCTCGTAGAGCTGCGACGCGGCGCGGTAGGCCTCGCGGAGGGCGGGGAGCGAGGGCTTGGGGTCGGCGCGGCCGAGGGCCTTGTCGCCTGGTTTGTCGCCCGGCTTGTCTCCCGTTGTGTCTGCCCTGGGAGCGCCCTCGGCCTCCGCAGCGCTGTGTTCTGCCGTGCCGTCTTGCGTCACGTCGTCGGGGACGCCCGCGATCTCCGCGCGCTCGGCGCGCAGGGTGCGGGCCGTGCGGCGGGCGTCGTCGGCGGCGCGCTGGGCGGCGCGCCTGTCCTCGTCGGCGGCGCGGGCCCGCTCCAGGCAGGACTGGGCGCGGGCCTCCGACTCGGCTGCCTCGTCGGCGAGTTCGCGCAGTCTGGCCTGCCAGCCGGCCCGTTCACGCAGCCGGAAGGCGAGTCCGGCGAGCGCGTCGGCGGCTCGTCGGGCCCGCTGCGCGGCGTCCTGACGTTCGTCCCGCACCCGGGCCGCGTCCGATGCGGCCTCGTCGGCCTCGGCCCGTACGGTGCGCGCCTCGGCGAGTTCGGCCTCGGCCTCCTCGGCGAACGCACGCGCATCGCCGGCCGCCGCGGCGAGTTCGGCGAGCCGGCCCGCCGGGCACCCGGTGCGCCAGGAGGCGAGGCGCGCCGCCAGCTCGCGGTCCTTGGCCAGCCGGGCCGCCAGTTCCCGGATCTCCTCGTCCCGTTCGGTCGCGCGCGTGCGCAGCGCCTGCCGCTCCTCGTCGGCGGCGTGCTCGTCGTGCATGGCCGGGTTCGGCGGTACGAGGAATACGTCGCTGCGGCCGCCGTCGCCCGCGTCGTGGGCCGGCGTCGGGGCGAGCAGCGCGGCGGCCGTACCGACGGCCACGGCGGACCGGGGCAGCAGCGCGGCATCGGCGAGGGCTTCGCGGGCGCGGGCGTGGGTTTCCGGATCCGTGATGATGACGCCGTCCACCAGCTCGGGCCGAGCGATCAGCACGCGCGCGTGGTCGACGGGATCGACGGCCTGCGCGAGATAGCGCCAGCCGGGGAGCGCGGGGATCCCGCGCTCCCCCAGGTACTCCACGGTGGCCAGGACGTCCGGCCCCGGTGGCAGCAGCCCGCCGTCACCGAGGGCGCCGAGAATCCGCGCATCGTCGGCAGCCGCGGTGCGCAGCTCGAAGAGCTGCCGCTCGGCCGAGGCGACCCCGTCGTCGAGCAACTCCCGCAGTTCATCGGCGTAACGGTCCAACTCCTCGGCGGTGAGGGGCCCTTCGGCCATCGGTCGGGCGGCGGTACTCCGGCCGTGGGCGGCCGCCGCGTCCCGGCCGGCGCCGGGCGCGCCCGCGCTGTCGACCGGGCCCTGCGCGGAAGCCACACCCCGCGCGGGCTCTCCGGAGCCGTCCGCCCCCGCTCGGGGCATCGGCACCGCGGCGCGGCCCGGACCGGAGGCACCCGCACCTGGCAGGCTCAGCAGTTCCGCCAGCCGTTCCTCGCTCGCCAGGGATTCGGCGGTTCGCCGCTCCGCGTCGTACGCGCGCTCGGCGGCCGTCGCGGCATCCGCCGCACGGGCCGCCGTGAGTTCGGCGCGGGACTCGGTCGTCGCGGCCTCGCGGGCGCGCTCCGAGGCGCGGCGGGATGCCTCGCGTGCGGTGTCCCAGGCGGCGACGGCGGACTTCTCGGCGTCGCTGGCCTCCAGGGCCGCGCGCGCGGGGTCGGCGTCGGGTGCGGTGTTGTCGAGCCATCCGGCGCGTACCGCCTCGGCGGTCTCCTGCTCGACCTCGCCGAGCCGCTCCCGCAGGTGACCGGTCTCGCTGCGGGCGCGCTGCGCCTCGGTGGCGGCGGCCGTCGCGTCGCGGTGGGCGGCCTCGCCGGTCTCCTGGAGCGCGGCGGAGCGCTCCTCCTCCTCGACCGCGACCGTCTCGGCCCCTTCGGCCGCGGTGTGCAGCGCGCGGACGAGGTCGACGGCGGCCTTGGCGCGCGCGGCGAGCGCCGGTGCGGCATCCCGCTCGGCCTCGCGGATCGCGGCCGCCACGCGCGCGGAGCGGTCCGCGGCGGCCCGGTGGCGCAGCACCGCTTCGGCGGCCTGCCAGGCGGAGTGCAGCGTGCGCGCGTCGGCGAGCTCGCGCTTCTGCGCCGCAGCCGCCTTCTCGGCGCCGGCGAGTGCCAAGGAGGCGTGCCGGTAGGCGAGTTCGGCCGCGATCAGCGCGCTCCTGGAGCGGGCGCCCTCGGCCTCGGTGACCGTGTGCGCGGCGTCGGTGACCCGCTGGGCGAGCTCGGCGGCCCGGGCCCGCTCCTGTACGGCGCGCGCGGTCAGCCGCCGGGCCAGCGTGCGCGTACGCCGCTCGGCAGCCGTGTGGATGTCCCGCGCGCGCGAACGCGTCTCGGCCGCCTCCACGATCCGCCCGAGCAGGTCCACAGACCCCGCCGTGAACTCCCGCTCGGCGATCAGCTCGGCCCGCCGCCCCAGCTTGTTGCCGAACCCGCCGACCAGGTCCGCGAGCCCGTCGGTGTCCCGGGTGTCGGTGACCGCGCGCAGCAGCAGGTCGGTGAAGTCGGAGTCCTTCTTGACCGCGAAAAGCCCGGCCGCCTCGCCTTCGTCGGCGTTCATCTCCCGCTGGTAGCGGAAGAGTTCGGGATCCAGACCGAGATCCCCGAGATGCTCGTTCCAGCGGTCGTGGATCTCCTCCCAGTGCACCTCCAGATGCGGGTACGCCTTCCCCGCCTCCGTGATCGCGTCCCGGAAACCCTTCATCGTGCGGCGCCGCCCCTGCGCCCCGGACACACCCTCCACGTGCGGCCGTACGGCGGTGGCCTCGGCGACCGGCAGATTGTCCAGGCTCAGCCCCGGGCCGGGCCGGAACGAGTACCACGCCTCCGCGAACTTCCGCGGATCGTTGGACACCTGACGCCCGCGCCACTCGCTCGCCTTGCCGACCACGACGCACTCACCGGTCAGCGTGTGCTGCCACTCCAGCGCCACATGCCCGCAGTCGTCGGCGAGCAGGAACTTCCGCAGCACACCCGAACTGGCCCCGCCCAGCGTGTTCCGGTGCCCCGGCAGCATCACCGAGAAGATCAGCTTGAGCAGTACGGACTTGCCGCCGCCGTTCTCCAGGAAGAGCACGCCCGCAGGCGCGGGACGGCGCGGCGGCCCGGTCGGCTCCTCCTCAAAGAACTCCGCCTGGGTGGGCGCGGGGTCGGGCACGGGCTCGCCGACACCCCGCAGGTCCAGCACGGTGTCGGCGTAGCGCGCACCGGCCGGCCCGATGGAGTAGAGGCGGACCCGGGACAGCTCGTACATGGCGGCGGACTCTCGTGATCGGACGTGGTCGGAAGGGGGTTGGGCTCAGTCGGGGTCGGAGGTGGTCGAGGTCAGGGGTCGTCGAGGTCGGGAGGCGGCGTCATGGTCAGGAGTGGAACGGCAGCCCCGCGTCGGCCGCCAGTTCGAGGTCGTCGGTGTCCTCGGCGGGCAGCAGGGTCGCGGTGCCGTCGGTGACCGGCACGATGCCCAGCTCGAGCAGCTCGGCCATGGCGGCGCTGCCCGCCATGTCGCGCACCTGGAGCTGGTAGCGGGCGGTCGTACGGTATGTCCCTCCGCCGTCGTCCCCGGTGCGTTGCAGAAACCCGGAGTCGGTGAGGAACGCAACGGCCTTGCCCACTATGCCGGTGGTCGAACCGGCAAGGCGGCGCGCGTCCTTGGTCGCCCCGGTCGCGCTGCGTCTGGCCCAGATCCGCCAGGCCGCCTCGAGGCCGGGCGCGTCGGTGGCCGGGTCGGTGTTCTCCCCGTGCTCCTCAGCCCGCTCCTCCAGGCGCCTGCAGGCCTGCCGTACGAACGTGTCCACGCCATTGACCGAAACCCGCCCGATGTACCCGTCGTCGGCGAGGTCCTCGGGCCGCGGAAACGCCATCGCGGCCACTGCGAGATGGGCGAGCCCGTGCAGGAATCGGTCCCCGGCGTCCGCGGACGCCCGTCGCGCGTAGTCCCCCATGCGCACGGCGAACACCGAGTCCTCGGCCGCCGTCACCGCCATCCCCGCGCGCGGGGACACCTCCAGCACGACCAACCCGAGCCCCGCGGCCACGGCATCGGCGAGCCGCGCGAACGCCGGGTCCTCGCGATAGCGCCGCAGCAGTTCGGCGTACTCCTGGTCGCGGGCGGGCTGCAGCTTGGGCTGCAGCCCGAAGGCGACGAGCCGCGCCGCGTCGGCGGCGTCGGCGGGAGTGACGGCGACGGACGCCGGGGCGGCGACGGCCTCCGGCTCACTCCACTCGACATGCTCGGTCACGACTGAGGCTCCTCGGGGACCTGATGAGCGGGTGTGGGGATCAGCGCCCCTCCAGGGGCGCGGGGCTGTGACATATGCGGCTCCTCCCCCACTCTCGGCTCCTCCCCCACTCTCGACTTCGCTCGAGCGGGGGGACCCCCATGAGCGGGGGGACCCCCATCGTGGGCGCGAGCAACCACTGCCGACCCACAGTCAAACGACAACGCGCGCTTCACCGGCCCTCCAAGCGGAGCGTCGCCGTCCCCACGATCAAATCGGCCCCGCCGAACTCCGAGTCATCCAGCTCGGTCCCGTCGTCCACCGAGAACAACAGCTTCTCCTCCCCCTGCCGATAGGCGGTCCCCACCGGCGGACTGGCCGCGTGCACGGCCAACAGCGCGACGAGGTACGGCAGTTCGGGATCCTGACGCCGGGCTTCATGAAGCAGCCCGGACAAGCGCCGCGGCGCATCCGCAGGCAGGTCCAGCAACTCCATGGCGGCAGCCAGCTGCTCTTCGCTGAACCGGCTGTCATCCGGAGTGGCGATCAGATCCGGCTCCGGCATCTCCGCCCCGAGGTGCTCCCGCTCCATGGGGGGCGTCAGCAGTATGTCGACCAGATCTCCGACCCGTACGGACACCGGAGTGCGCAGTCCCGTTCCGCGCGCGAAGAACGCGTCCGTCACGCGCAGCGCCTGCTCCACGGGCAGGGGCAGCACCGGCGCGACAAGGTGCCCGTAGAGGTCGATCCCCGAAGTCGCCATGGGCGCGGCGAAGGCCTGTCGGTCCTGCTCGGCGCGGAACAGCGGGCCGGCCTCCAGGAGGCGGGACTGCAGCTGCGTATGGCGGCGAATGCAGTCCTTGACGATGTCGACGAGCTCGGCGGCGCGGCGCTTGTGGTCGGGGCCCTCGGACTCGTCGCGCGCCTTCCGGATGTTGGTGAGGATCGCGTTCTCGTGGCGATAGCGGTCGGCCACGTGGTCGAGCGCCTCGGCGATCATGTCGGGCACGGCCTGCAGCCAGTCCACCGCGCGGACGTTGCGCCGCGTCGCGTCCAGGGCCCTGCGGAGCGTCTCGGAGTACTGCACAGTCCGGTAGCGGGCCTGCTCGGCGGCGAGTTGTGCGTCGGCGAGCCTGCCTCGGCTGATCAGCACCTCCAGCTTGACCTCGGCGGCGATCTGCGCGCTGGTGACGTCCGTGTCGAGGGCGCCCACGAGGACGTTGACCGCCTCGTCCGTCGTACGGAGATACACGCTCCCGCCGTAGCCCGGCACCTCCTCGATCAGCTTGAAGTCGTAGTCGCGGCGCACATAGGAGCCGTCGGGCGCGAACGTGCCGTATACGGCACGGAAGCCGCGGTCGACGCTGCCGACATTGATCAGGTTCTCCAGGACCCAGTGGGCCACCCGCTCGTGCTCGGCGACGGGGCGGCGCGGGGCCTGCGCGGCGATGCGCGGGATGAGCCTGGCCACGATCTGGTCGTGGTCGGCGCCCGTGTCGAAGTCCATGTTCAGTGTGACGAGATCGATGGCGGCGAGGGCGACCTCCGCCATGCCGTACACGGAGTACTCACCCGCGAGGTTCGCCTTGCGCACGTCGAGGTCGTGCAGGGGTGCGGTGCAGGCGAGCGCGCGCAGGCGCCGCGCCAGCCCCTCGTCGGCGGCCGGGCCCGGTGCGGGGCGCGGCCCCGCGATGAGCTGGGGCGGAACACGGTCCGTCGAGGCAGGCGAAGTCACGATGCAAAGACTAGGTCCTGGGTCTGACAACGCCCCAAACGCCCAAGAAGGGCGCCCGCGTCACCCGAGCTTCTTCTCCGCCACCCGTCGCCCATAGACCTCCACGACCCGCCTGCGCGAGTCGACGAGGTAGGTCGCGAGCAGTTGCTCGGCCTCGTCCCGGTCGCCGCCCTGAAGGGCCTTGAGGATCTGGCCGTTGCGGGCGAGGTACGGCTCGTGCAGCCGTCGTGGGTCGTCCACCAGGTGGAAGGTGAGCCGGAGTTCGGCGAAGACCCTGCTCATCAGCTCGTCGGTGCGGACGCTGCCGGCCAGCTCCACCAGCTCGCGGTGAAAGCGGATGTTGGCCGTGCCCAGGCCCTTCCAGTCCTTCTCGCTCATCGCCTGCTGCCCGTCCGCGACAGCCCGGGCGAGACCGTCCACCGGGTACGGCGGCTCGCCGAGACCTCGGACGACGGCGCACTCGACGAGGCCCCTGGTGCGGTAGATGTCCTCGACGTCCTCGACGGTCGGGACCCGTACGAACACGCCGCGGTTGAGCTCGTGCACCAGCAGCCGTTCGTGCGTGAGCAGCCGGAACGCCTCGCGCAGTGTGTTGCGCGAGACACCGAGCGCACCACCGATGCTGTCCTCGGACAGCCGCGTGCCGGGCGGGAAGAACCCCTCGGCGATCCGGCTCCTGAGGATGTCCGAGACCCGCTCCGCGGTGCTGGTGCGTCCCAACAGTGCGCGATCGTCCGCCAGTCCGTTCAGTTCAGCCACGCTCGAATTCAACCGCAGATACAAGAACGAAACAACATAGGTATTGAGGGATCGTTCAACGATCCTCTACCTTGCTGGGACAGGCACCGGCCGCTCGTCCCGGTGCCGACGGCTTCCGCACGCCGATTCAGTACCTCAGCGCTTCCGCACGGCACGGCTCATCAGTCCTGAAGCACCCTCCGTCCTCAACTGCGAGGTGCACCATGAGCACGACCCCTCCACCGCAGGCCCTGCCCACCGAGATCCGCACCGATTCGGGCGAACTCGCCGCCCACGAGGGCGCGTTCGCCTGGCTGCGGGCCCTGGGTCCGCGGGGCCGCCGCGCCTTCGGCGGCGCGTTCGGCGGCTATGCCCTCGACTCGTACGACTACTTCACGCTGCCGCTGAGCATGGTGGCCCTGGCGGCGTACTTCGGCCTCAACAGCGGCCAGACCGGGCTGTTCACGACCGTCACGCTGGTCGTCTCCGCGATCGGCGGCGCCATCGCGGGTGTGCTCGCTGACCGGATCGGGCGCGTCAAGGCCCTGATGATCACGGTGATCACGTACGCGGTCTTCACCGTGGCCTGCGGCTTCGCGCCCAACTACGAGACCCTGCTGGTGTTCCGTGCCCTTCAGGGGCTCGGTTTCGGCGGCGAGTGGGCGGTCGGCGCGATCCTGGTCGCCGAGTACGCGAGCCCGAAGCACCGGGGGCGCACGCTCGGCGCGATCCAGAGTTCCTGGGCCGTCGGCTGGGGACTCGCCGTGCTCGTCTACACGCTGGTCTTCCAGTTCATGGACGACGACATCGCCTGGCGGGTGATGTTCTGGACCGGCGCGCTGCCCGCACTGCTCGTCATCTGGGTCCGCCGTCACGTGAAGGACGCCCCCAAGGCGACCGAACGCCGCAAGGAGAGCCCCGAGAAGGGCTCGTTCGCGGCCATCTTCAAGCCGGGCACGGCCGAATCACCCGGACTGCTCCGGACGACGATTTTCGCGGTCCTGCTGTCCACCGGTGTCCAGGGCGGCTACTACACATTGGCCACCTGGGTGCCCACGTACCTGAAGACGGAGCGCGAACTGTCCGTCGTCAACACCGGCGGCTATCTCACGTTCCTGATCAGCGGAGCCTTCCTCGGCTATCTGACCGGTGGTTATCTCACCGACAAGCTGGGCCGCCGGCGGAACATCTGGCTCTTCGCGGTGCTCTCGGCGATCTGCATCATGGCCTACGCGAACATCCCCACCGGCGCCAACGGCCTTCTCCTTGTGCTCGGTTTCCCGCTCGGCTTCTGTATGTCGGCGATTTTCAGCGGCTTCGGTTCGTTCCTGAGCGAGCTGTACCCGACGGCGGTGCGCGGCACGGGGCAGGGCTTCACGTACAACACCGGCCGCGCCGTGGGGGCCGTCTTCCCGACCTGCGTCGGATTCCTGGCCGACAGCTGGGGTGTCGGCGGCGCGCTGGTCTTCGGCGCGATCGGCTACGGTCTCGCGGCGCTGGCCCTGTTCGGGCTGCCCGAGACGCGGGGGAAGGAGATCCTGTGAACCGCACTCAACTCCGGCACCAGGACGTGCTCGACGAGCACGCGCACGCGTGGAGCCCCGACGAGGCGCGCACCCGCTTCCGTTCGGGCATGTCGGGCCCCACCGCGGGCTGCGCGGCGGGCCACACCCAGGCGAACCTGATCTCGGTGCCCGCCGACTGGGCGTACGAGATGCTGCTGTTCTGCCAGCGCAACCCGAAGCCCTGCCCGGTCCTCGACGTCACCGACGCCGGCTCCTGGACCACCGTCCTCGCTCCGGGCGCCGATCTGCGCACCGATCTGCCGCGCTACCGGGTATGGGAGCACGGCGAGTTGGTGGAGGAACCCACGGACGTACTGGCCCACTGGCGCGACGACCTCGTGTCGTTCCTCATCGGGTGCAGCTTCACCTTCGAGTGGGCGCTGACCGAGGCCGGCGTGCCGCTGCGCCACCTCGAGCAGGGACGCAACGTCTCCATGTACGTGACGAGCCGTCAGTGCCGTCCCGCGGGGCGGCTGCACGGCCCCATGGTGGTGTCGATGCGCCCGGTCCCGCCCGAGCACCTGGCGGCGGCGATCCGGGAGACCAGCCTGCTGCCCGCGGTGCACGGCAGCCCGGTGCACTGCGGCGAACCGGGCGGGCTCGGCATCGAGGACCTGGCGCGCCCCGACTTCGGCGATCCTGTGGACGCCGGTCCCGACGACATCCCGGTGTTCTGGGCCTGCGGGGTGACGCCGCAGGCCGCGGTGATGGCCTCGCGCCCGCCGTTCGCGATCACCCACGCACCGGGACAGATGTTCATCACCGACGCCCGCGACGAGCAGTACCGCGTGGCCTGAAACGAGGAATCGACATCTCCATGACCTCGATCGATCTGAACGCCGACCTGGGCGAGGGCTTCGGCCGCTGGCGCCTCACCGACGACGAACAGCTGCTGTCCATCGTCACCAGCGCCAATGTGGCCTGCGGCTTCCACGCCGGGGACGCGGCCACCATGCGGCGGGTGTGCGAGCTGGCGGCCGAGCGCGGCGTACGGATCGGCGCCCAGGTCTCCTACCGCGACCTGGCGGGCTTCGGACGGCGCGCGATGGATGTGCCGTCCGACGAACTGGCAGCCGAAGTGGCGTACCAGATCGGCGCCTTGGAGGTCTTCACGCGCGCGGCGGGCGCGCGCGTGGCGTACGTCAAACCGCACGGCGCGCTCTACAACCGTGTGGTGCACGACGAGGAGCAGGCCGGGGCCGTGGTCGACGGAGTGCTGCTCGCGGACGCCACGCTCCCCGTGCTCGGGCTGCCCGGATCCCGCTTCCTCGACGTGGCGGAGAAGGCCGGACTCCCGGTCGTCACCGAGGCGTTCGCGGACCGGGCCTACACGGACGAGGGCACGCTCGTGCCGCGCGGTCAGGACGGCGCCGTGATCACCGACCCCGGTGTCGTCGTGGAGCGCAGTGTGCGCCTCGCCGGCTCCGGAGTGGTCATGTCCCGCTCCGGGCGGGACATCGGGGTGCGTGCCCGCTCCCTGTGTGTGCACGGCGATACGCCCGGCGCGGTGGACCTGGCCCGTCGGGTACGTACGCGGCTGGAGGCGTCCGGCGTCCGCGTGGAGGCCTTCGCATGAGGGCACTGCCGGTCGGCGACCGTGCCCTGCTCGTCGAGGTCTCGACGGACGGGGAGGCGCAGGCTCTGCACGCGGATCTGCTGCGCCGTCGCGCGGAGGGCTCCCTCTCGGTACAGGAGATCGTCCCCGCGGCCCGTACGGTCCTCCTGGACGGCCTCGACGACCCCGTACGCCTGGCGCAGCAGCTGGCCGCCTCACAGGTGCCGCCCGCGCCGCCGAGCTCCGGGGAGATCGTCGAGATCCCCGTCCGCTACGACGGCCCCGACCTCGCGGAGGTCGCGGCGCTCTGGGATGTGCCCGTGCACGAGGTGGCGCGGATTCACGCGGCGGCCGAATTCCGGGTCGCCTTCTGCGGGTTCGCGCCGGGCTTCGGCTATCTGACAGGCCTTCCGGCGCGCTATGGCGTGCCGCGCCGCGCGACACCTCGTACGACCGTCCCGGCCGGTGCCGTGGGACTCGCGGGCCCGTACACGGGCGTGTACCCGCGGCCGTCGCCGGGCGGCTGGCAGTTGATCGGCACGACGGACGCCGTTCTGTGGGACCACGCGCGCGTGCCCGCCGCGTTGCTGTCACCGGGAACCCAAGTCCGCTTCGTCCCTGCGGGGACCGTCCCGGTGGGGTCGTCATGACGGACCGTGCTCTCGCCGTCGTACGGGCCGGGGCGCTCACCACCGTGCAAGACCTGGGGCGTCCCGGTCACGCGCACCTGGGGGTACCGCGTTCCGGTGCGCTGGACGGTCCTGCCGCCGCCCTGGTGAACCGTCTGGTCGGCAATCCACCCGAGGCGGCGGTCCTGGAGACGACGCTCAACGGCTGTGCCGTACGGCCGCGTTCGGCGGTCACGGTCGCGGTCGGCGGGGCCCCGTGCCCGGTCTCCGTGGACGGACGCCCGGTGCCCTGGGGAGCGCCGGTGCGCGTACCCGGCGGGGCCCTGCTGTCGGTGGGGACGGCGGTCTCCGGAGTACGCAGTTATGTCGGCGTGTCGGGTGGGGTGGCCGTCGAGCCGGTGCTCGGCAGCCGGTCGACGGACCTGCTCTCCGGCCTCGGCCCACCGCCTCTGACCGACGGGACGGTGCTCCCCCTGGGGAGGCCCAACGGCCCCCACGCGCGCGTGGACGTCGCCGCGCACCCGGGCCCGCCCGCCGAACTCGTACTCCGCGTGACCCTCGGCCCCCGCGACGACTGGTTCACGGGAACGGCCGTACGCACCCTCACGACGCACACGTACCGGGTCTCCTCAGCGAGCAACCGCATCGGCCTGCGCACGGAGGGGCCTGCCCTGGAGCGCGCACGCCCCGGCGAACTCCCCAGCGAGGGCATGGTCCTCGGCGCGATCCAAGTCCCCCCGGACGGCAGGCCCGTGGTGTTCCTGGCCGATCACCCGACCACCGGCGGCTACCCGGTCATCGCCGTCGTCCGGGCCACGGACCTCCCCGCCGCGGCCCAGGCCGCGCCGGGCACGCCGATACGGTTCGTGGCCGTGCGGCGCCGTTGACCAGGTTTACGCCGCATCTGGCTGCTCCGTGACCGACAGCGCCGCCAGTGCCGCCGCCACCGCATGCGACGCACTCAGGTCGAGCCGGGCGCTGGTGCCGCGGGCGCGGTGGCGGATCTCGTCGGCGGCGAGGGTGAGGAGTTGGGGCAGGAGGTCGGTGCAGCGGCGGGCCACCCAGCCGGTGCCCGCGGTGGCCATCCACCACAGGCTCGCCGAGCGGGTGGGCGCGGGGAACTCCGGCTTCTCAGAAGGCGCGCACCCCGTCGCGATGCCCGCCTGCGCGAGCAGCGCGTGAAAGCGTACGGCGAGTTGCCGGTGCCCCCGCTCGCCCGGATGCAGCCGGTCCGCGCTCCACATGGCACGGTCCGTGAGCCACGCCCCCTCCGCGGCGTGCAGATGGACGGCGCCGTACCGCGCGGAGAGCGCGTGCACGACCGTGTTCACGGCCCGCTGGCGCCGTGCGAGCGGCCGGGCCAGCGCCCCGGGCAGCCCCAGCATCCCGCCGGGGTCGGGCAGGCAGGCGGTGAGCAGCACCGCCCCCTGCCGGGTGAACGCCGCGTACACCTCGTCGAGCCGCGCGGCCACCGCGTGGATGTCGAAGGTGCACCTCAGGGTGTCGTTGACTCCGATGACGACCGAGGCGATGTCCGGCCGTACGGCCAGCGCGGCAGATGTCTGGCGCTCCAGGACGTCACGCGTCTGGGCGCCGCTGACCGCGAAGTTGACGAACTGCGCGGGAGTGTCGGCGGGGGCGAGCCCGTGGGCGAGCAGCGCGGCCCAGCCACGCCACCCTTCACCGACGGGATCGCCCACTCCTTCCGTGAGGGAGTCCCCGAGCGCCACGAACCGCAGGGGTCTCATGCCACGCCCTCCCGGGCCCTTCGCACGGAAGAGGTGCTTCCCGCCCGTGACGAGGGCCGGTCGACCCGTACGGCCGCGTCGTGCGCCGTGAGGAACGCCTCCACGGCGGCCGGCCAGCCGAAACAGGCGGCACGCGCGCGTGCCGCCTCCCTGCGCTCGTTCTCGGGACGGTCCAGCAGCAGCCGCACCTTGTCCGCGAACGACTCGCCGTTGTCCGCGGCGGTGGCTCCGGCGGAGCCGATGACCTCCGGGAGTGCGGAGGAGGCGCTGGCGACGACGGGCGTGCCGCAGGCCATCGCCTCCAGGGCCGCGAGCCCGAAGGTCTCGGCGGGCCCGGGGGCCAGGCATACGTCGGCGGAGGCCTGCAGACCGCCCAGGAGCGCACGGTCGCCCACATGCCCCAGGAAGGTGACCGGCAACCGCCGCTCGCGCGCCCGCTGTTCGAGCCGGGCCCGCAGCGGCCCGTCTCCGGCGACGACGAGCACCGCGCGCTCCCCACGGCGCAGCAGCGCCTCCAGGGCGTCCAGCGCCGTGCCGGGACGCTTCTCGACCGACAACCGGGAGCACATCACCAGCAAGGTCTCGTCCACGCGCGCATGCCGGGCGCGCAGCCCCATGTCCCGCAGCGAGGGGTGCCGGCCCTCCAGGTCGACGCCCAGCGGGGCGCGTACGACATTGCGGGCGCCGATGCGGACGAACTCGCGCTCCGCGAACTCCGTGGTGCACACCACGCGTGAATAGTGGTGCGCGGTACGGAGGTTGAGGGCGTCGGAGGCCCGCCGGGCCATGCCTTCGGACAGGCCCCAGGTGCGCAGTACGCCGTCGGCGGTCTCATGGGACACCATCACGGCCGGCACCCGGGCGCGCCGCGCCCAGACACCGGTCCAGCGCAGCGTCGTACGGTCGGAGACCTCGAGCCGGTCGGGCGTCAGCTCCTCCAGGAGGGCGGACACACGCTTCTTGTCGGTGAGCACGCGGTAGCCGCCGGTCCCGGGCAGCAGCGGTCCCGGCAGGGTGATCACCCGGCCCTGCTCGGTCTCGCGGTCCGTGGCGCGCTCTCCGGGCACGATCAGCACCGGCTCGTGCCCGGCCTCCCGGTAACCGGCGCCCAGCTCCCGCAGCGCGGTCCGCAGGCCGCCCGAGGCGGGGGCGACGAAGTTGGCCAGCCGGACGATCCGCAGCGACTCGCTCATTAGAGGACCATCCCTTCTGCAGCCCTCACGGGTAGGGTTGTGACCTCTCGGTCCCGGCGGGTGCACGGCCGCGCTCGCGTGCTACGCGATGGCCAGCATGAGTTATGCCGGCCCCGCCG
>NZ_JAAKZX010000071.1 GCF_011045025.1 Streptomyces ureilyticus | reverse complement strand
GGCCATGGGGGTGCGCGTTCACGCCCCGGGGGTGGGGACTCTGGCCTTCTGTGCGCTCCCGGCTGTCCACAGTGCGATCTTCGGGGTGCCGGGCGCGGCCCTTACGATGGTTGGCATGACTGCTTCTACTGGCCGCCGTGTCCTGCTTGCCGCCCCCAGGGGCTACTGCGCGGGTGTGGACCGCGCCGTGATCGCCGTCGAGAAGGCCCTGGAGCAGTACGGGGCCCCTATCTATGTCCGCCACGAAATCGTCCACAACAAGTACGTCGTGCAGACCCTGGAGAAGAAGGGTGCGATTTTCGTCGAGCAGACGGCGGAGGTCCCCGAAGGGTCGATCGTCATGTTCTCGGCGCATGGCGTCGCGCCCGTCGTTCATGACGAGGCTGCCGAGGGCAAGCTCGCCACCATTGACGCGACCTGCCCGCTGGTCACGAAGGTCCACAAGGAAGCCGTCCGGTTCGCCCAGGACGATTTCGACATCCTGCTGATCGGTCACGAGGGGCACGAGGAGGTCATCGGTACGTCCGGGGAGGCGCCCGACCACATCACGCTCGTCGACGGTCCGGAGGACGTCGCGAACGTCGAGGTCCGTGACCCCTCCAAGGTTGTCTGGCTCTCCCAGACCACGCTCTCCGTGGACGAGACCATGGAGACGGTCGATGCCCTCAAGGAGAAGTTCCCGCAGCTCATCGCCCCGCCGAGCGATGACATCTGCTACGCCACGCAGAACCGTCAGCTCGCCGTGAAGCAGATGGGCGCCGATTCCGACCTGGTCATCGTGGTCGGCTCGCGCAACTCCTCCAACTCCAAGCGCCTCGTGGAGGTCGCCAAGCTCGCGGGCGCGCGTGAGGCGTACCTCGTGGACTTCGCGGACGAGATCGACGAGGCCTGGCTGGAGGGCGTCACGACGGTCGGCGTCACCTCGGGAGCGTCCGTGCCGGAGGTGCTGGTCGAGCAGGTCCTGGAGTTCCTCGCCGGCCGCGGCTTCGAGGACGTCGAGATCGTCAAGGCCGCCGAGGAATCCATCACCTTCTCGCTGCCCAAGGAACTGCGCCGCGATCTGCGCGCGGAGGCTGCGGACCTGGTGGCGGAGCGCACGGCCGAGAAGTAGCCGGAAGGTACGGCCGGGAAGTGACTGTCAGTCGTACGTCGTAACGTGGTGCCCATGCAGATCTTCGGCGTGGACATCGGTGGATCAGGGATCAAGGGCGCTCCCGTGGACCTGGACCTGGGAGACCTCGCGGCCGAGCGCCACAAGGTGCTCACTCCGCACCCCTCGACCCCCGACGCGGTGGCCGACGGGGTGAAGGAGGTCGTCGGCCACTTCGGCTGGACGGGGCCGGTCGGGGTCACGTTCCCGGGCGTGGTCACCGGCGGTGCCACCATCCGTACGGCCGCCAATGTGGACAAGGGCTGGGTGGACGTCGACGGGCGTGAGTTGTTGAGCGAGCGGCTCGGCGGGCTCCCGGTGACGATCCTGAACGACGCGGATGCGGCGGGCGTGGCCGAGATGCGGTTCGGCGCGGGGCGTGACCGTCAGGGCACGGTCATCGTCCTCACCTTCGGTACGGGCATAGGCAGCGCGCTCTTCGTAGAGGGCGCCCTCGTGCCGAACACGGAGCTGGGCCACCTCGAACTGCACGGCCACGACGCCGAGAAGCACGCCTCCACCAAGGCCAAGGACGACCACGAGCTGAGCTGGGGTGACTGGGCCGGGCGCGTCCAGAAGTATCTCGCGCATGTGGAGATGCTCTTCTCGCCCGAGCTCTTCATCATCGGGGGCGGGGTCAGCCGCAAGTCGCACAAGTTCCTGCCGCTGATCGAGGGCATCAAGGCGGAAATCGTCCCGGCGCAGTTGCAGAACAACGCGGGGATCGTGGGGGCGGCCATGCGGGCGGCCAAGGCGGGGTAGCGGTCGGGGCCCCTCCGGCTCGTACGACGGTGGCGGTCCGGCTTGTACGACGGTGGCGGGTCCGTCTCGTACGACTCTGGAGTGGTTCGTAGGAGATGGCGGGCGGGTCGGGCTGTTGCAGGAGACGGGGTGTCGGACCTCGGACTCGCCTCAGGTCGTGCGGCGTCGCGGCTGAGTCTGGGCCGGGCGTCTCTTCTGGGCCGGAGGCCGCGGGGGCTGGGCTGGCGCTCGGCGCTGTGCAGGCCGCCGGCTCATCATGCGTACCTTGCGGACCGTCACGATGAGGCCGGCGATCAGCGTGCCGCCGTACAACCAGCCCGCGTGCATCGCGAGGGCGGTGAACAGGCCCATCAGCCCGTCCCAGAACCCTCCGTCGCTGTCGGCGATGGGCAGCAGCCCGAAGGCGAACGCGATGGGCACGGCGATCGGCGCGGTGACGAGGTCGGCCCGGCGCACCCAGATCGCGGTCAGCGCGCAGACCGGCAGGAACAGCACCCCGTAGACGAGGAGGGACGACCCGAACAGCAGCCGGTCGAGAAGGGCGAGCGCGAACATCGACGCGAGGCAGAACAGACCGCTGCCGAGTCCGGTGAGCCTCGGGTTCGGCATTCTGCGCACCGCCCGCACCAGCGGGGACACGGGCAGCGGCTCCCGGTAAACGCCGGGCCGGACCTGCTGGGGCGTACGGGCTCCGCCGCGCGCGGCCTGCGGTGGAACGGGCGGGCCGCTTCGCGGTCGTGCGGGAGGCCGGGGCTGGGGCCAGGGCTGGAGGGGACGCGTCCTGTGTTGCTCCACTGGTCCAACTTAGGTCGGTTTATCTGTCGAATGGCTGCCGGGACACGCGTTTTGATCGACCTTGGCCAAGCGTTCGATACGTCGCCGGTCCGGGGCGCCGCACGCCGTAGACTGGTGGATCGGTCCGCCCGGGTCCCCTCCAATCTCAGTTACGGGAAGTCGCAACGTGTCGCTCACGATCGGAATCGTCGGTCTGCCGAATGTCGGCAAGTCGACCCTGTTCAACGCCCTGACCAAGAACGACGTGCTGGCGGCCAACTACCCGTTCGCCACGATCGAGCCGAACGTCGGCGTGGTCGGCGTCCCCGACACCCGGCTGGCGAAGCTGGCCGAGATCTTCGGTTCGCAGAAGGTCCTCCCCGCCACCGTCGACTTCGTCGACATCGCGGGCATCGTGCGCGGCGCGAGCGAGGGCGAGGGGCTGGGGAACAAGTTCCTGGCGAACATCCGTGAGTCCGACGCGATCTGCCAGGTCATCCGTGCCTTCAGGGACGAGGACGTCGTACACGTCGACGGCAAGATCTCGCCGAAGGACGACATCGAGACGATCAACACCGAGCTGATCCTCGCGGACCTGCAGACCATCGAGAAGGTCCTGCCGCGCCTCCAGAAGGAGTCACGGATCAAGAAGGACGTAGCGCCGAAGGTGGCCGCGGTCGAGGCGGCCAAGGAGATCCTGGACGCCGGTCAGACCCTGTTCGCCGCGGGTATCAAGCAGGACTCGGACCAAGAGTCCCTCCTCCACGACCTGCACCTGCTCACCGTCAAGCCGTTCCTGTACGTCTTCAATGTCGACGAGGACGAACTGACCGACGAGACCTTCAAGGCCGAGCAGCGCGCCCTGGTCGCCCCCGGCGAGGCGATCTTCCTGAACGCCAAGCTGGAGGCGGACCTCGCCGAACTCGACGACGAGGACGCCCTGGAGCTCCTCCAGTCCGTCGGCGCCGAGGAACCCGGCCTCGCCACACTCGCCCGAGTCGGCTTCAACACCCTCGGCCTCCAGACCTACCTCACGGCCGGCCCCAAGGAATCCCGCGCCTGGACCATCAAGAAGGGCGCCACGGCCCCCGAGGCCGCCGGAGTCATCCACACCGACTTCCAGAAGGGCTTCATCAAGGCGGAGATCATCTCCTTCGAGGACCTGGTGGAGACGGGTTCGGTCGCCGAGGCGCGCGCCAAGGGGAAGGCGCGGATGGAGGGCAAGGAGTATGTGATGCGGGATGGGGATGTGGTGGAGTTCCGCTTCAACGTGTAGCGGCTGACGTATCACCACGTTACTGATCTGGCAAACATGCAGGTCAGAGAGGGGCCGACTCTTCAGGGTCGGGCCCTTGGTTTTTCCCGTGCTGGGATGGTGCTGGGATAGCTGACCCCTCGTCACCTGTCGTCATCCCTGGTCATCCGTACCGTGCTGGGATTGTGCTGGGACGTGGATGCGGCGCCGGTGCTGGGTTCTGCTCTGGTGAGTGGCCGAACCGTGGGACGGCGACTGCTGGCTCTGGCAAAGTGATCGCCACTGCTAGACGATTCTCGTGAGGAACTTGTGAGCGCGCTCGGTAGCTTCATCTGGTCTATCGCTGACCAACTTCGGGGCCCCTATCGCCCCAACCAGTACGGGACAGTGGTCCTCCCGTTCACGATCCTGCGGCGACTCGACTGCATCCTTGAGCCCGATCAGGCGACGGTGCGAGAGCTGGCAGCGAAGTTCGAGAACCCGAACCGGCTCAAGGTCGAGGTTAAGAAGGCCACGGGCCGGACCTTCTACAACACCTCCAACTACTCGTTCGCGAACTTGCTGGCCGACGCGGACGGGCTGGCGGACAACCTGGCCGACTACATCGACCGGTTCTCCGGCGACGTGGACGTGTTCGAGTACTTCGACTTCAAGAAGGAGATCCTGGCTCTGGAGAAAGCCGGGCTCCTACGCGAGATCGTCAAGTCCTTCGGCAAGGTCGACCTCCACCCTGATGTGGTGTCGAACTCCGACATGGGCGACGCCTTCGAATACATCATCCGCAAATTCAACGAGGCAGCGAACGAGACCTCCGGCGACCACTACACGCCGCGCGACGCGATCCGGCTGCTGGTCGACCTGCTCTTCGCGGAGAAGGACGTCGACCTCACCGAGGGCGGCATCATCCGATCGCTGTACGACCCCACCGCCGGCACAGGCGGCATGCTCTCCCTGGCCGAGGAGCACCTGCTCGCCGAGAATCCCGGCGCGAAGCTCGGCCTGTACGGCCAGGAGTACAACCCGCAGTCGTACGCCATCTGCAAGTCCGACCTGCTCGCCAAGGGCCACTACGCGACCAACATCGCCTTCGGTAACACGCTCACTGACGACGCCTTCAAGGGCCGCCAGTTCGACTACTGCATGTCCAACCCGCCCTACGGCGTGGACTGGAAGCAGTACGCCAAGGCGGTCAAGGAGGAGCGAGACTCCGCCGGCCCCTACGGCCGCTTCGCGCCGGGCCTCCCCGCGACTTCCGACGGGCAGATGCTCTTCCTGCTTCACCTAGCCCACAAGATGCGCGCACCCGAGGACGGCGGCGGCCGCGTCGGCATCGTCATGAACGGCTCTCCGCTCTTCAACGGCGGAGCTGAATCCGGCCCTTCCAACATCCGCCGGTGGCTGCTGGAGAACGACCTGGTCGAGGCGATCGTGGCCCTGCCGACCAACATGTTCTTCAACACCGGCATCGCCACCTACATCTGGATTCTGGACAACACCAAGCACGCCGACCGCCAGGGCAAGGTGCAGCTGATCGACGGCACGTCGTTCTGGACCAAGATGCGCAAGAACCTCGGTGCCAAGGGACGCGAGATCAGTGACGCTGACCGCGCCGAGGTCCTGCGGCTGTACGACGACTTCGAGGACGCCGATCCCGAGCTCTCCAAGGTGCTGCGCAACGACGAGTTCGGCTACTGGACGGTCACCGTCGAGCGCCCCCTGCTGGACGAGGGCGGGAACCCTGTCGTCAACCGCAAGGGCGAACCGAAGTCCGATTCGAAGAAGCGCGACACGGAGAACGTGCCCTTCACTTACGGCGGCTCGACCGCCGGTGCGGCGGCGGAGCGCGAAGTCATCCAGGCGTACTTCGATGCGGAGGTGAAGCCGCACGTTCCCGACGCTTGGATCGACTGGGCCAAGACCAAGACGGGTTACGAGATCCCCTTCACGCGGCACTTTTACAAGTACGTTCCGCCTCGTCCGCTCGCGGAGATCGACGCCGATCTGGAGAAGCAGGTTGCCAAGATCCTCGATCTGCTGCGGGAGGTTGAGGGATGACACAAGCCCAGTTTGATCTTGAGCAGGCTTGGGCTGGCAGCGTCCCATCCCGCTGGCGCTGGAGCAGAAACAAAGAACTCCTGGCAGAGTCGTTGTCTGTTTCGCCCGAAGGCACAGAAGAACTTCTCAGCGTGTCGCATCTGACCGGGATCACCCCGAGGTCAGAGAAGAACGTGACGATGACTACAGCGGAGAGCCTCGATGGCTACCGCCTCGTGGACGCGGGCGATCTCGTCATCAACACGATGTGGGCGTGGATGGGGGCGCTCGGCGTCTCGAAGCAGGCTGGCATCGTGAGCCCCGCGTACGGTGTGTACAGGCCGCGTCCGCACGCACCCTTCTATCCTGGGTTTTACGACTACCTCTACCGATCGACCCCGTACGTGATGGAGATGACTCGCCTCTCCCGCGGCATCTGGTCGTCGCGCCTTCGGATCTACCCCGACGTCTTCCTCAGCATGGCGATCCCAGTGCCGCCGCTGGAAGAACAGAGGGCCATCGCCGACTACCTCGATCGTGAGACGGCCCGCATCGACACGTTCATTGAGGAGCAACAGCGGCTGATCGAGATGCTCCGCGAGCGGCGGTTTGCGCTCCGTGTCAGCGTCGCCTTGCATGGAACGGCTCAGACCGAAGAAGTCGAGAGCCCTCTTCCCTGGGCAACGAAACTGCCAGCACACTGGCGCGTTGTCCCGCTCACCTCAGTCGCTGAACTTGAAAGCGGACATACACCGAGCCGCTCGCGCGAGGACTGGTGGCAGGACTGTTATATCCCGTGGGTAAGCCTCCACGATGTTGGGATGATGCGGGGCGTCAAGTACCTGCACGACACGGCTCAGCGCATCAGTGATGCCGGGATCGCCAACAGCTCCGCCCGCCTTCTCCCGGCACGGACTGTCGTCCTCTCCCGAGACGCGACTGTCGGGCGTACGGCGATCATGGGTGTTCCGATGGCGACGTCGCAACACTTCGCGGCATGGGTATGCGGACCAGATCTGGACCCGGAGTACCTCTGGGTCTTGTTTGAAGATGCGATGCAACCCTTCTTCGACTCGTTCCAGAACGGATCAACCATCCGAACCATCGGTATGGGAGATCTCAAAGCCTTCCGCATCCCGCTTCCACCGCTCGACGAGCAGCGCCGTATCGTCGAATACCTGGACGAGGAGACCTCGAAAATCGACATGCTCATCGAAGAGGCCGCACGGTTCATCGAACTCTCAAAGGAACGCCGATCGGCACTGATCACGGCGGCCGTGACAGGACAGATCGACGTACGAGAGACGGCGTGATGGCCGACCACAATGAGGCCGTCTTCGAGAAGGAGATCTGCGAGTACCTCGAGGCGCGCGGCTGGCTGTACTCGGTGAACGACCACGACGGCGGCGAGTACGACCGTGAGCGGGCGTTGTTCCCGTCGGATCTGTTCGAGTGGCTGAAGGACACGCAGAAACCGGCGTACGAGAAGGCGCTGAAGGCAGCGGGGTCACAGGCGAAGTTCCTCGACGTGCTGACCGCGGCGCTGGACAAGCCGCTGGAGCACGGCGGTGGGACGCTGAATATTCTCCGCAACGGGGTGCAGTACATCGGTGGCGGCCGGTTGAAGATGGCCCAGTTCCGCCCCGAAACCTCGCTCAACGCGACCACCGTGTCGCATTACGAGTCGATGCGGGTGCGGGTGGTGCGCCAGGTGCACTTCTCGACCGCCGACCAGCGCACCATCGATCTGGTGTTCTTCGTCAACGGGCTCCCAGTGGCCACGGTGGAGCTGAAGACCGACTTCACCCAGTCGCTGGACGAGGCGATCAACCAGTACAAGCACGACCGCAACCCGCTGACGAACGGGCGCCCGGAGCCGCTGCTGTCGTTCGGTCACCGGGCGCTGGTGCACTTCGCGGTCTCCAACGGCCTAGCGGCCATGACCACGAAGCTGGAGGGGGACAAGACCCACTTCCTGCCGTTCAACATCGGCTTCGAAAGTGGTGCCGGCAACCCGCCTGGCGTGGACGACGGGTCGGCGACGGCGTACCTATGGGAACGCGTCTGGGAGAAGCACGCGTGGCTGAACGTCATCGGGCGGCTGATGATCGTGCAGACCAAGGAGGAGTGGGACGTCACCACCGGCACCTCGGTGCGGCGTACGAGCATGCTCTTCCCGCGCTTCCACCAGTGGGAGGCCGTTACGAGCATCGTCGCCGCAGTGAAGGAGGAGGGTGTCGGACACCGGTACTTGATCGAGCACTCGGCCGGGTCAGGAAAGACGAACACCATCGCCTGGACCGCCCACGGGCTGGCCCGACTGCATGATGCCGACGACAAGAAGGTCTTCGACTCCGTCATCGTGGTCGTGGACCGTACCGTGCTCGACTCCCAGCTGCAGGATGCGATCCGGCAGATCGACGGGAACAAGAAGATTGTCGCGACGATCAGTCCCGAGGACGTCCGCAAGGCCGGCGCGAAGTCGAAGTCGGGTCTGCTGGCGCAGGCGTTGAAGAGCGGCGAGCTCATCATCGCGGTGACAGTGCAGACCTTCCCGCACGCGCTGGAAGAGATCCGGACCGACGCCAGCCTGAAGGGCAAGCGATTCGCCGTGATCGCTGATGAGGCGCATTCCTCTCAGTCGGGGCAGATCTCCTCGAAGCTGAAGCAGGTACTGACGGCCGAGGAGCTCAAGGAGATCGAGGAGGGCGGGGATGTCGATGTGGAGTCGGTGCTGGCCTCGGAGATGACCGAGCGGGCCGAATCGGAGAACATCTCCTACTTTGCGTTCACCGCGACGCCGAAGAACAAGACCCTCGAACTATTCGGCCGCAAGGGCCCCGACGGCAAGCCGGGCGAGTTCCACCTGTACTCGATGAAGCAGGCGATCGAGGAGGGATACATCCTCGACGTCCTCAAGGGCTACCAGTCCTACGACACCGCGTTGCAGATCGCCGGCAAGGCCGAGGCCGGTGACGGAGGCGAGGTCGAGGAGGCCGCCGCCCGCAAGGGGCTGATGAGGTGGGTTCAGCTCCACCCGACGAACGTCAGCCAGAAGGTGCAGATCGTCGTCGAGCACTTCCACGCCAACGTCGCCTACCTCCTCGAAGGCAAGGCGAAGGCCATGGTGGTGACCGACTCCCGCAAGTCCGCGGTGAAGTACAAGCTGGCGATAGACGCCTACATCGCTAAGCGCCGCGCCGAGGACGCCTCGTACAACTACCGCACCCTGGTCGCCTTTTCGGGCGGGGTGACGATGCCCGAGGACGAGACCTGGCACAGCGACTGGGGTCCGCAGCCGTCGAAGGATGACGAGTTCACCGAGGCCAATATGAACCCCGGCGCCGGGGCTGATCTGGCGGCTGCGTTCAAGGGCGACACGTACAAGATCATGCTGGTCGCCAACAAGTTCCAGACTGGCTTTGACCAGCCCTTGCTTTCGGCGATGTACGTCGACAAGAAGCTGTCGGGCGTCACCGCGGTGCAGACGCTTTCGCGCCTCAACCGCACCCACCGCACCGCTGGTGGGGAGCAGAAGCGCAAGACGTTCGTCATCGACTTCGCCAACAAGCCCGAGGACATCAGGACGGCCTTCGAGCCGTACTTCAAGAACGCGACTCTGGAGACTGAGACCGACCCGTATGTCGTCGTCCACCTGGCCAACAAGCTTGCCCAGGCCGGGATCTACACCGAGGACGACGTCCGGAAGGTCGCCGCACTGTGGGTGACACGGAAGGGCAACAACGCTCTCTCGGCAGCGATCAGCCCGGCGCAGCACGACTTCCGCCGCCGCTACGCGCGGGCGATCGAGGAGGAAGACAAGGTAAAGCTCCAGGAGCTCGATCTGTTCCGAAAGGACGTCTCCACCTACGTACGGCTCTACGACTTCATGTCCCAGATCGTCGACTATGGCGATCCCTACATGGAGATGCTCTCGATCTTCCTGCGCCTGCTGGAGAAGGTGATTGCCGAGTCCGCTTGGGCAGCCGACGTGGACCTCTCTGACGTGGTGCTAGTCGGGGTCAAGCACAACAAGGCGATCCCCGTCGACATCTCACTCGTGGGCGACGGACAGCTGAAGGGCATCAGCGCCGCCGGTACGGGTGAGAAGAAGGATCCGAAGTACGTCGCGCTTCAGGTCGTCATAGACAAGATGAACGACCTCTTCGGCGCCGAAACGTTCGCTGCCTCCCAGATCAGGGAGTTCGTACAGGGCCTCGTGCAGCTGCTGCTCGCCGACCCGAACTTGGTCCAGCAGACCAAGGTGAATTCCAAGAAGCAGTTCCTGGAGTCACAGGACTTCCAAGCGGCAGTCACGGAGGCAGTCGCAGACAACCAGGACGCCCACAACACGATGGCTGACTACTTCTTCACCGACGGGCCGGCCATCAACGCGATCATCGTGGCCCTCGCGGATGCCTTCTACGAAGCAGCGGTCGAGTCCTATGCAGCCGCCGGTAGCGTGGTTGCGATTGACGTGCCACCTCCGGCGCTTTCGGCACCGCCACGCTGCCGAGCGCATCTGACGCTCTTGGACGACAACCCCAGTGTGGGGACTCCAGTACACGTGACACTGAAGCTGGTCGCTGAGTCCCAGCACCCCTGGGCCCGCCCGGGTGAGCGGCCCGCGCTGGACATCGTGGCCGTGCCGTTGAGCGGCGCGGAGGTTGCACCAGCCACGATGGCGTACCACCCTGGAGACGCCGAATCCGAGCAGTTCCGCTTCACGGCCCTGGAGCCCGGTACACACCGGATCCGGTTCACCCTGGTGCATCAGGACACAGGCACCGTCTTGCAGCAGGTGGAGGCCGACCTGCCCATCATGGAGACGAAGCCCAGCGGCTCGGGGATTAGACAGCCGCGGCCACGCACGGGGAGGGCCTGACTGATGCCCCGTGAATTGACCACCCGCATTGTTCAGGACCCCAGCGACGGCTTCCGCTTCTTGCCGCACCTGACGACGGAGGCTCCCGACCTTCGCGTCAGCTTCGACGTCCTCGGTGGAGGTCGGATCCGGGCGCGGATGTCAGGATCGGCCGTTCCGGCACTCCACGGCACCGAGCATAAGGTTGACCTGCATGCCCGGCCCGATGAGGTCCATGGGGCGGCGGCCCGGCTCCGTGCCCGATGGAAATCGGAGTTCGTTGATTTCCAGCCGGTCGACGACCTGGGTCGGTCTCTACAGGGTCGACGGCGCCCGTACGCAACGTCCGCAGACCTCAGTGCCGAACCTGAGGAGGAGCTGCGCCAGATAGTGGCCGATCTGGCTCGCAGCGGGGAATCACTGCTCTTTGGCACTCTGCTGCGTGGTGACGACGAACCGACCAAGATGTTCCGTACCTCCCTGCGTTCGGCCTTGTCCCAGGAGGGGCTGCGGGTACGGTTCGACTCTGATCTACATCTGCCCTGGCCAATGCTGTGCACAACCGAAGATTTCACCGTGCCTGCAACCTTGGAGGTTCTCTTCACTCGTTTCCTCGGCCATCGGCACCAGATCGAGCACACCGGTGATGCCTACGCGTGGATCGGTCCGCCCGGAGCAGCCCACGAGCGGCCCTCGGTCAGTCTGAACCACGACGTCCGCGTGGGCAGCGCGACCCGTGCGGATGAAGTCGCGAAGGCACTGGCGGCGGGCACGGAGTACACCGTGCGAACGACCTATGAGGAACTAGTCCGCGATCTGGGGAAGCCCGAGCTGGACGAGCAGTTGATGTACTTCTGGTGCCACGGAGAGTTCGTCGGCAACGTTCCCGAACCCCCGACCCTGGTCATCAGGCTCGCTGACGGCACCCCCTTCGACGGCTACACCGTACGTGAGCTAAGGGCAAACTACCGGCACGGTTGTTTCCGACCGTTTGTCCTACTAAACGCCTGCCACACTGGAGTCTCCGCGGCGAGTGCGGACCGAGCGTTCCTTGGGAGCATGCTCATCGAGCACGGCGCGCAGGGCGTGCTCGGGCCGCAGATCGCGATGCCGCAGGCGTTTGCCGCCGAGTACGCGCTCGAGTTCGTCACCCGCTACTTGCGCGGGGCGGCGAGCGCTGGCCAGATCACTCATGAGTTGGCCCGGGACTTCGCCGCCCGATACCGGAATCCCCTGGGGTTCGCCTACGGTCTGCACTGCGGCATGGATGCTCGCCTGGATCGGACAAGTGGAGGCGAGGCGTGAGCCGTGTCGGCACGGTGGAGGTCGTTGACCTGGATGCGACGGGCTGGCTGCTCGACGCTGACACGGGTGAGCCTGTACCCGAGGCCTGGCTGCGCCATTACTTCGAGGAGCGTCTCGCCCCGCCTGTCTGGGCGACGGACATACTCGTCTATGTCCACGGTTGGCAGACCTCACCCGACTCCGCCTACCGCACCGCCGAGCGACTGTTGGCTCTGATGCACGGCGTTCTTGTGGCAGCCCCGGCCCGGTATCCGACCCTAGCGGCCAAGGGCTTCAGCCCATGGTGTGTCGTCGTGCGCTGGCCATCCTCCAGCCTGGTCACCCCCACCGGCTACCGCAGGATCCGGGACCGGGCGCACGCGATGGGCGCACGCGACGGAGGAGGCCACGCCGCCCACATCCTGGGCCGGCTCCTCGGCTATCTGGACGCCGAGCGCGCCGACCCTGGAGCAGCGCCTGTGCTCGCCAACCGAGACGGTCAGTACCTCCACCTCGTCGGGCACTCATTCGGCTGTCGCTTCCTGTGCGAGGCGGTCCAATGGTCGGCAGACGCCCGCCTCGATGACACACTCGGCTGGAGCGTGACGGACCACTCGCCATCCCGCCCGTTCACCGCCGACAGCATGCTGCTATTCCAGATGGCCGCACGCCGGGACGCGTTCCTCTCGCTCTTTCCGAACATCCTGCCGAGCGAGGCGCATGACGGCGCTCCGCTGAGGGGGCCTGTCGTCGCCACTTACTCCCGTCACGACCGGGCGACAGGGTTCTGGCACCTGCGGGCCGAGCAGCAACCCGGCATCGGGCACTCCGGAATTGGTCCGGCCCCCGCGCCCATGTTCACCACAACCCTGTTGCCACTCGACGAGCGGTATCCGCACTCCGCGCTCGACCACCGTTTCGTCAACGTCGACGCCTCCGACGTGTATGTTCGCGGGCGCCACCTCAATCCGGCAGGTGCCCATTCCGATCACGTGCGCGCTGAGTCGGCACACCTGCTACTCACCCTCGCGGACTACTCGCGCTGAGGAGACGGTCCAAGGTCCCCAACGCCAGAGGACTGCACCCTCGCGCAACTCGTGTACGCCGCCACCGCTCATCCGCTATGTCTCGCGCAGCCGACCGTGGCACCGCTCACTCAACCTTGCCCCTCCCGGGCCCTTCAAAATGACTCCACGGGGTTCGTTGGGCCCAGCGCGGGGTCGGCGAGACAGCAATGCAAGCTGAGTGAACGCCAAGGTCAGACATCCTTGATCTGTACTCCGTCGCCGCACAGTTTCGACCAGTCGTCGCGGTCCGAGGTCATTACGAGGACAGGTGCCGGGGAGCGGAGCGCCATCGCGGCTACGAGGGCGTCGATGGCGTACTTGTGGCCGTGCAGGCCGCCGGCGTCGCTCAGGAGCTGCACCGCAGTGAAACTGTCCGCCTGGGTGACGTCTTGGACTTGAAGGCGGGAGAGCACCCAGCGCAGCCGGGCGGTATCTGTCTTCCCGTAGACGGCCTCCACCACGGTCAGGGCCGATACGAGGACGGGCACGCCCACGCGCCGAGCGGCCTCGATCCGGGTGATCATCTGGCGGTCGTTGCGCAACAGCAGCGACAGCGCCTGGGAGTCGAGCACCAGGGACCTGGCCGCGGGCTCCTTCATGCGGCGCTGTCGTTCGACGCGTAGGGCGCCGGAGCGTCACCGAACAGTTCGCTCTGCGCGGCCTGGATCTCGGCCTCGCTCAGCGGCTCGTGCTCGGCTTCGTAGGCGGCCACGATCTCGGCGAGGCCATCCATGGCGAGCTGATGCCGGACCGCTGCCGTCACATACGCGGACACGCCGCGCTTGCCGGTACGTGTGCGCAGAGCACCGAGAAGTTCCGAGGGCATCGAGACGGAGATGTTCTCCGTGCCGCCGGGGCGGGGTGGCTTCATGGCCGCAAGTCTAGTACAGAAACTATTACAGCGTCTTGAGCGCTGCGCGGCCTGTATCCGGGCGGGCGTTGACGCGTATCTTGACGCTTCTGGATCTTCTTGTACTTTGCAGTGAATCCCGTGCTGGGATGGTGCTGGGATGCGCCCGCATAACCGCAGGTCAGAGTAGTTGTGGTGGAGTTCCGTTTCAACGTCTAGTTTCGTGCCGAAGTCGCCCCTTGGTCTGCATTTGGGCAGGTCAAGGGGCAATTCGCTGCCCGGACCCTGCGTGCCCGGCCCCGGCCGCCGCGTAACCGGCCGGCGACGGCCGGGACCGCGTGCTGCTCGGAAGTCACACGGCGACCCTCGTCAGCCCGAGGCGTCCTGGCTCTTCGCGCTCGCGCGCAGATAGCCCGAGTTTGCCACCTGACCGAGGAAGGTCAGCCGGGTGTCCGTGGCCATGTGCTTGTCGTAGGCCTCTTTGATGCCGGGCCACTTGGGGTGCCCGAAGTCGTCGAGTACGACGATGCCTCCGGGCGCGACGATCTGCTCGGCCCACGCCAGATCAGCGAGGACGCCGGGGGCGGAGTGGTCGCCGTCGATGATGATCACTCCGTAGGAGCGGTCGGAGAGCAGGGCGCGCACCTCGGGGTCCTCGGAGAAGCCCTGCTGGATGCGGGCTGCGGCTCCGGCCGTGCCCGCCAGAGCCAGGTTGGTGCGCACCGCGGGCCCGCGCACGGGTGTGCCCGTGGGGTCGCCTCGCTCGGTGGTGCCGGGCTGGAGCTGCAGGCCGGCGAGCGGGTCGACGATCGTCAGGCTCGGGTCGCGGCCCGCGCGCTCCATCATCCGGATCAGGGCCGCGCCGAACATTCCGTACAGGGTGCCGATCTCCAGGATCTCGTCGTTCGGCGGGTCGAGCAGCGGTACGGCGGCGAGCTTGCCGCAGATGTTCATGGTGCCGCCGGCGATCCGGCCGACTCCGAGCGCCTCCAGGGCGATGAGCAACCGGAACGCCTGGGCGATATTGCGCTCCGCGCCGTCGCTGTCCCCGGTCATCAGCGCCAACTCGTCGATGGCGCGCTTGAGATGGACCTCGGCGGGGAGTCGCGACACTCCGCGCCCTGTTGAGTTGAACAGCAGCTCGAGGGGCTGTTGGCGCCGACGCAGTGCCGCCAGCTCGCGCTGCAGTTCCCCGTCGGTGTCCCTGATGGCGCGGCGGATCCGGCGGTCGATGCGCTGATCGATGAGGTCGGCGATCGGACGCAGAGTGCGCCTGGCGGCCCTGGTGGTGAGTAACCCTCGCATGGCTCTGCATCCCTCACAGGTAGGGGAGAAGTACCGCGTACATGTGGGGGGACAGAAGGTGTGCACGCCTTCCCCGTACGTCGGTGGAGACGGGCGGCACAGTGGGAGCGCTTGCAGGACAGTAGAACGTAAAACGTCCGCAGATCAAGCACAGCGAACAACGGCGTCCAGGCCAGGAAAAGCGGGAATGATCCTCGGGCTACAAGAGGGTTACCGCATCACGTCGGCAGGGTGGAATCCCCGTCCAGGGCGGCGATTTCTTGAGCACGGCGTGAGCAGGCCGGTGGCCGAGCAGATCACTGCGGCGCAGCGCGAGACGATGGGCCGGGTCGTGCTGCCACGCCGGTCGCGGGGTCGCACTCGTGCGTGCGTACAGGTGTACTGAGTGGGTACGAACACGCATATACAGGGCTCTGATTGGCCATCGCGCCCACGCTCGCACGAGTTCGCGCACGTGGGGGCCAGGGGGTGGCGCTCGCTCTGTTGACGTTGCGGATTTTCCGCACAGGGGGACGGGGGACGTCGTGCGGGGACGGCTGGTGAGTGGGCGGTATCGGCTTCTGGAGAGGCTGGGCGCGGGTGGCATGGGGGAGGTCTGGCGGGCCCGGGACGAGGACTTGGGCCGGGAGGTCGCCCTCAAGGTCTTCTCTCCGCCGGAGGACAGCGACGCCGAGGAACGCGCGGAGCTGCTCGGCCGTTTTCGACGGGAGGCGCGCGCCGCGGCGGGGCTGGACAGCCCCCACATCGTTACCGTCCACGACCACGGTACGGACGGGGACACCCCATACCTGATCATGGAACTGGTTGTCGGCCGTTCCCTGGAACAGGTGCTGCGTGCCGAGGGCCGGGTTCCGTTGCGGCAGGCCCTCGACTGGGCCGGACAGATCTGTCGTGCTCTGGCCCTCGCACACGCGGCGGGAATCGTCCACCGCGACATCAAGCCCGCCAATGTCATGGTGCGTGCCGACGGCACGGCTGTCGTCCTCGACTTCGGCATAGCGGGATTGCTGGAGGCCGCAGAGGCGGTGTCCGGGTCGGCCCGGCTGACCCGGCCGGGCCAGCTGCCCGTGGGCAGCGTGCTGTACATGGCCCCGGAGCGGTTCCGGCAGGAGCCCAGCGACGGGCGCACCGACCTGTACGGCCTGGGCTGCGTGCTGTACGAACTCCTGGTCGGCAGGCCCCCGTTCACCGGCCCGGCCGCCGGGGTGATGTACAACCACCTGCACGACCAGCCACTGCTCCCCAGCCGGGCCCGCGCCGAACTGTCCACCACTGTCGACACGCTGATCCTGGACCTGATGGCCAAGGAGCCGGACCAGCGCCCCGGCGACGCGCAGCAGGCGCGGGTGCGTATCGAGGCCCTGCGCGCCGCACAGGACGTGCACGAGGAGTCCGTGCCGGAGTCGCAGTCCCCGCCCGCATCCGCTCCGGATCCAAATCCGCAGCGCGGCACCGGACAGACTCCGGCGTCGGTCGGGCCCTCCCGGCCCGCGACCCTCTCCACGCTCGCCGCGGAAGCTGCCACGGAGCCGAAGCCCCTCGGCCCGCAGCCGCAGCCGGAGCGAGAGGCGGGAACGGAACCTAGCGCCCGGAGGGAAACGACCCCGGCATCCGCAAAGCTCGTGGCGGCGGGCCTCGGAATGGCCCTGTTGATCTCCCTGGGCGCGGTGGCTGTGCGCACCGATTACTTCAGCTCGGGCTCCCAGAGTGCGCCCCCAAAGCCGGCCGAAGAGGTCCGGGAGCCGAGCGTGGAGGGCACAGAGCCGACCGCGGAGGGCATAGAGCCGACCGCGGAGGGCGCAGAGCCGACTGAAGAGGCTGTGGCACCTGTCCCGAAGGCTCCGGACCGATACCTCATCGCCCTCGTCGGCGACGCGAAGGCAATGAACCCCATGGTCAAGGTCGTTGAGAACGTACTCGCATCGAGGAAGAAATCGTTCCGCATCGATAAACCGGTCAAGGTGGTTGCCATCGAACCCGGCACCGGAAAATGGGACGAGGTGGAGGAGGATCCCGGCCTGATCGCGGTGATCGGAGACACGTACGCCGAGAAGCCACCGGGGGCACGGCTGCTCCCCGATTCGGTCAATCACCTCATCGCATTCGACACCTGCGGCTTTCGCGATGGCTCCACCGACTATGCGGCTGGCCGTAGCTCCTCGCTGGCCTGGCCCGACACCGCTCCGTTCCCGCTCCACGCGTCGGAGTCGGCACTCGCCAAGGCACTCGCGTCCTACCTCGGAGACGTCCGTACCGTTCGGTCCGTGGCGCTCATGATCATGAACAAGGCCAGCACGTTCGGGCCGGAACTCCGCTCTGCCCTCCAGGAGAAAGGTGTGCGAGTCGCCGTTACTCATATGACGGAGTTCTACGAGGATGCCGACGCGAATATCGGCCGCATCAAGAACTCCGGTGCGGAAGCCCTGTTGTTCGAGACCTTCGACTACGACAAGGTCAGATTCGGCGAGCCCGCCGCCCAGTGGCGGCTTGCGGCGGAGTTCGACGGGCCGGTTCTCGTCCCCGACCTGCCGGAGATCTCCTGCGGACAGACCGATAAGAAACGGGCACCCGGCCCGACGGGGCTGCTGCGCTACCGCACCGTCTCCGACGACGGTTCCGCATACGCGGCCTCGCTCCCCGCGCAACGGGGAGCGGCGGAGATTCACGACGCAGCGGTGGTCCTGGCTGAAGCACTGACCGACCCGGGTATCGAGCGCGGCGCTGGTGGCACCACCGGAAACATCCGCGAACGTCTTGGCGAGGTCATACGGAACAACGACGAAGTGACGGGCCTTCTCGGCCGGTACACCTTTGCCGGCGACCCGTACGCCAAATCCCTCCGTACCAACGCTCCTGCCTGGATCGACCGCTACAACGGCAAGCGGTGGGAAGAACTGGCGACCATCACCCAGCCCAACAGCGGCTGAACTCCATGGCTTCCGCGTACGGGGCCGAGCGGTCCGGGTGCCGACGTCGTGTGCCTGCAGGAGACGTGGAGTGCGCATGATGGATGCCAGGCCGACGAGTTGGCGGCGTCACTTGGTCTCCACGCGGTCTTCGGTCGGAGCCGGATGCCACGGCCACCATCAGATGACTCCGAGCATGTCCTCCTTGGCCTGGCGGTGCTCGGGCGGTGGCCAGTCCTCAGGCACCGGCTGCACCTCCTGCCCGACGGGCCCGATGGCAGCACACCGGAACTCGGTGAACCCTCGGTCGCACTCGTGGCCACCTTCGACCACCCGGCCGGCCCGTTGCACGTCGTGACCGCCTGCCCCGACTGGGAGGCCGAACGTGCTGGTGCCCGGCTCGCCCAGAACCGCGCCCTGGCCGCACTCCTCACCGATCCGGCTCTCGACGGACCGCTGCCGGTCATCCTTGCCGCCGACCTCAACTCGCGGCCCGGCACACCGGAGTTCCAGCCCCTGGCCCAGGCTCTCGTCGATGCCTGGGCCACCACACATCCCGGCGAGCCCGGTTACACCTTCACAACGGACAACCGGTTCGTCGGCCCCGACGAGTGGCTGGCCGATGGACGGATCGATCACATCCTCGCCCGCTTCGGAACCCCCGGCCGTCCCCTCGCCTTCCGGGCCTCGGCGCTGGCCGGCACCGGCGACCTGGCCCCATCAGATCACTACGCTGTGGTAGCCGATCTTGACAGGTGACTACGGCACCCGCATAGCGCTCGAACCTCGTACCGGGAGTGGCGGGCCGGCAGGGCTATGAACCCTCAGGAATCGAAGGCGTCGTCCCGAGTCTCCGGCAGGGCGAGCAGACACGCGAGGCTCAGCAGGCATAGCCCGCCTGTGTAGAAGCCCAGTACGAGCGGGGAGTCCCACTGGCTGTTCAGCCAGGTGGCGATGCTTGGGGCGAAGCCGCCGCCCAGGGTGTTGGCGAGGATGAAGGTGGCGGAGGCTCCGGTGTAGCGCAGGCGGGCGGGGAAGAGTTCGGCGAGGAAGGCCGCCATGGGGGAGAACATCAGCGCCAGCAGCATGAGGCCGAGGGCGTAGGCGCCGGTGATCAGCAGGGCGTTTCGTGAGCTCAGCGAGGCGTACATCGGTACGGCCCACAGCACGCTGCCGATGGCTCCGGTGAGCATCACGGGGCGGCGGCCTATCCGGTCGGCCAGTCTGGCGGCCGGGAGGGTGAGGGCGATTCCGGCCGCCGCGCCGATGCTCGCTGCGGTCAGCATGGTGTTCCGGGAGATGCCGAGTGCCTGAGGCGCGTACGACAGGCTGTAGACGATCGTCAGGTAGTAGACGGCCGAGCCGCCGATCGCCGCGCCCGTGCCGAGCAGCAGCCGGCCGGGGTGCTGCTTGAGAAGCGTACCGAGCGGGAAACGGGACGCAGGTGCGGGTGCCGTAGGGCCGGCCGCCGAGCTGAAGACAGGTGACTCGGAGACCCTCGACCGCACCCACAGGCCGATCACGAAGAGCACGAAGCTGAGCAGGAACGGGATCCGCCAGGCGCCGTCCGCGAAGCCGTCCTGGCCCGCGATGTTGAGGGTGGGCAGGATGACGGCGGTGGAGAGGAGGAAGCCGAGCGAGGGGCCGACGTTCGGGATGGCCGCGTACAGCGCTCGGCGTCCGGGTGGCGCGTGCTCCGCGGCGAGCAGTACCGCCCCGCCCCACTCACCGCCCATGCTCACGCCCTGCAGCAGACGGAGCGTCACCAGCAGTACGGGAGCGAGGAGTCCGGCGCTCTCGTACGTCGGCAGCAGTCCGACGCCGACCGTCGCCACACCCATCAGCAGCAGCGAGATGACCAGGGCCTGTCGGCGGCCCAGTCGGTCACCGATCGTCCCGAACAGTACGACGCCGAGGGGGCGGGAGAGGAAGGCCGCGGCGAAGGTGAGGAACGCGGCCAGGGAAGAAGCGGTGGCATTGCCGGAGGGGAAGAAGGCGGGGCCGAGGACGAGCGCGGCGGCGGTGCCGTACACGGCGAAGTCGTAGTACTCGATCGTCGTGCCGATCAGGCTCGCGACGGCGACCCGTGGAGCCTCGCCCTTCGCTGCCGCCGGTGGTGCCCCGGCCGGTCTGGAGCCGGCGGTCTCGGGAACGGTCTTCGACGTTGAATCGGGCATGGGGAGTTCACTTCCGGTACGCCCGGAGCGAGCGAACGGTCCGGGTTCCAGGTGGGGGGGGACGGCCTCGCATGCAACACGAACCGGAGTGCGCCTGTCACCCTAATCCCGGGAATTCAATTCCAACAAGATGCCGCCTCGTCCGATTTACCGAACAAGGCCGCCGTGATCCACGCCGGATCCGCGCGACATCCACGAAAGAAAAGCAGCCATTGACACGTGGCATCGACGGATAAGGCCTCGACACGGCGGGAGCAGGGGCAGGCCGCGTCAGTGTGCATACAGCACACCGCGCCCACCTTCTGTCCCTTTACCGCACAAACCGCCACAAACACCACACCTCGGCGTCGTCAACCCCCTCATTCCTGTCAATTCTCTGTCAATATTCATGCGGTCAACGGTATAGAAATTTGTCAGTGGTCACACCTTGCCAACCGGCGATCACCCGTGAATGCTTACGCGGGACCAAACTTGAAAGTTCTACGACCATCATTTTTCGGACACCGGGGACCCAAACGGGATGATGCTGTCCGCCATTCCGAAGTGTTCAATCGAAACCGCTGCCGGACCTTTTCCATGCAGCCTTTGGGCTGGGAAGGTGCATTATCCATGCTGAAAGCTGGCAAGCCATTGCGTCTACGCAGACTGTCGTTGGCCGGTGATAACCGGTATCTGTTCGTCCCGCTCGACCACAGCGTTTCGGACGGCCCGCTCGTCCCCGCCGGCCAATGGGACGATCTGTTGCGGGCGCTGGTCGACGGCGGGGCCGACGGGATCATCGTCCACAAGGGGCGGGTCCGGGCCCTCGCACCGGAGATCCTCAAGAGCTGCGCGCTCGTGGTGCACCTGAGCGCCAGTACCGCCTGCGCCGCCGATGTCGATGCCAAGGTGCTGGTCGGCGACGTCGAGGAGGCGCTGCGGCTCGGCGCGGACGCGGTCAGCGTCCATGTGAACATCGGCTCGGATACCGAAGGTCAGCAGCTCGCGGACCTGGGGGCGGTGGCCCGCTCCTGCGATGACTGGGGCATGCCGCTGATCGCGATGATCTACCCCCGGGGTCCCCGGATCGAGAACCCGCGTGATCCCGCCCTTCTCGCCCATCTGGTCAATGTCGCCGCGGACTTGGGTGCCGACATGGTGAAGACCTCGGTCGCCCTGCCGCTCGACCGGATGGCCGAGGTGGTGGCCCACAGCCCCATCCCCGTCCTGGCGGCGGGAGGGCCGCCGGACGGCTCCGACCTCATCGAGTACGGCACGGCGGTGATGGCCTCCGGCTGTCAGGGGCTGGCCGTCGGCCGGCGGATCTTTTCGGCCCCCTCACCCGCTTCTCTGGTGGCCGGGCTCGCCGCGGTCGTGCACGGCCGTGGCGGTGCGGGCAGCACGCCGGGTGACAACGGGCAGGCGACGCGTCCAGACGGAACGACAAACGGGGGCATGGGCATGACTCACTACTCGACGACGATCGTGGCAGGTGTCGCATGAGGTTCGCGTGGATCGATCTCCGTGAAGTTCCACGGCCGCAGCTCCAGGCGGTGGTGGACGCGGCCGTCCACACCCGGATGGCCGGAGTGCTGGCCACCGATGCCGAGCTGCTTGGGACGCTGCCACCGACCATCACCCGGGTGCTGGTCTCCGCGGGGCCGGCCACTGCGGCCGCGAAGAAGCCGGGCGACAAGAACGGCAAGGAGGTGCAGGGCACCGGGGGCACGAAGGGCGCCGAGGGCGCCAAAGAGGCGAAGTCCTCGGCCGCCGACGCCACCTCCCCGGCCGGAGCCGGAATCGACGTCCTGCTGCGGCAGTTCAGCACTCAGGGCGAGCTGGACGCGGTCGCCGCGGAGCACCGTGCCAGTGCCGCCGAGGGTGCGACCGTCGCCGGCTTCGTCGACGTACGGGACGACCGCACCCTGCAGCTGTCCTGCGCGGGCGCCATGGCGCTGCCGTACACCGTCATCCACTTCGCCGACCCGACCAAGATCCCGCTGGAGATCGTGCTCGCCGCGGCCGAGCCCGCCGAGGGCAAGCTGGTGACCGTCGTCGACGACCTGGAGGAAGCCGGGATCGTCTTCGACGTCCTTGAGCGCGGCTCGGACGGCGTCCTCTTCTCGCCACGCAGCGCCGACGAGGTGTTCGCGCTGGCACGGCTGCTGGAGGCCACCACACCCCAGCTGGAGCTGTCCACGCTCACCGTGGAGAGCATCCGGCACGTCGGGCTCGGTGACCGGGTCTGCGTGGACACCTGCTCACATTTCGATGAGGACGAGGGCATCCTCGTCGGCTCGTACTCCTCCGGGTTCGTGCTCTGCTGCAGCGAGACCCATCCGCTGCCGTACATGCCGACCAGGCCGTTCCGGGTCAACGCCGGTGCCCTGCACTCGTACACGCTGGGGCCCGACAACCGCACCAGCTACCTGAGCGAGGTCGGCTCCGGGATGGCCCTGCTGGCGGTCGGCGCCGACGGTCGGACGCGGCGGGTCGTGGTCGGCCGGGCCAAGCTCGAATCCCGGCCGCTGCTTGAGATCCGCACCCATGCCGAGAACGGACAGCTGGTCAGTCTGACGGTGCAGGACGACTGGCACGTACGGGTGCTCGGCCCGGGCGGGAAGGTCCTCAACGTCACCGAGCTGCAGACCGGTGACGAACTGCTCGGCTATCTGGCCCGGGACCAGCGCCATGTGGGCCTGCCCATCGGCGAGTTCTGCAAGGAGGTCTGATGGGCGAGCTCGTGGACCCCGTGGATGACGTGGACGACGAGATGGGCCCTTTCATCCAGCGGCTGTTCGACGCGCGGGACGACGGCCTGCCGTATCTGACGCACCAGCAGGAAACCGTCACCCGGGCCGAGTTGCGGGAACGGGTCGGCAAGCAGGCCGCGGTGTTCGCCGGATACGGCATCGGCCCGGGCAGCACCGTGGGCCTGCGGACACCGCCCAGCTTCACCCAGGCCGAGGTGCTGCTCGCGCTGTGGCGGCTGGGCGCCCAGGTGCTGCTCTTCGACTTCCGGCTGAAACCGGCCGAGGTGGAGGCGCTCTGCGCGACCTGCCGGCCGCAGTTCATGGTCAGCGCCGGGGTCAACGTCCGGGCGACGTTCGGTTTCCGGCCCGACTACGAGGTCGTCACCGAGTGCCACGGCACCGGCCGGGCGGCCACCACCGGACACCGGCTGGTTCAGTTCAGCTCGGGCTCCACCGGGCGGCCGAAGGTGATCGGCAGGACCGCGCGTTCGCTCGCCGCCGAGGTGGAACGGTTCGCCGCGATCCCCGGGATGCCGGGGGAGGGTGACCGGCTGCTGCTGCTCAGTTCGACCGCGCACAGCTTCGGTCTGATCGCCGGTCTGCTGCACTCGCTGGCTGCCGGTGTCTCCGTGGTCTTCGCGCCCCGGGTCTCGGCGCGCGACATCCTGCGCACCGCGGTGGACCAGCGGATCTCCGCCCTGTTCGGGGTGCCGATGCACTACGAACTGCTCGCCGCCGCCATCGATCCTCCCGAACTGCCCGACCTACGGGTCGCGGTGTCGGGCGGCGAGCTGATGCCTCCGGCGGTCGCGGCACGGTTCGCCGAACGGTACGGCGTGCCCGTCGGCGAGTCTTACGGGACCACGGAGACCGGAGTGGTCGCCATGGACGCCGGCGGTGCGTTGCGGCCTTCGGTCGGGCGGGCCGCGCCGGGGGTGGTGGTGCGGGAGCACAACGGCGAGCTGGATGTCGCCCTTGAGGAGTCGCCGTACCTCTTCGACTCGGGCGGCAGCCAGTATGAGGACGGGTGGCTGCACACGCGGGACCGGGCCACGGTGGACGGCACCGGAGAGGTCCGGGTGCACGGGCGCGCCGACTCCCTCGTCGTGATCGGCGGGCTCAAGGTGGACCTCACCGAGGTCGAGAACGTGCTGGGTGACCATCCGGAGGTTGAGCAGGCGGTCCTGGTCCACGAGGGCATGACCGAGGCGTTCGTTGCTGTGGCCGCCGGTCATGAGCCCCCTTCCGGTGAAGAGCTGCTGCGCTGGTGTCGGGAGCGGCTGGCCGACTACAAGCTGCCGCGGGTGATACGGGTCTTGGAGGCGCTGCCTCGTACGTCCAACGGGAAGCTGGTGCGCAACGCGGCCGCGCTTCGCTCCGCTGGGTGAGTTGGGGTGTTGCCGGTTGTTTGTTGTCTGCGGGGTCACAGCCCCGCGCCCCTGACGGGGCACGCCCCCTGGCGCCCGCATGAAGGGCGCGCACCCTTCTGGGCGCTCAACTCACTTACCTGAACCGTTCAATGGAGATTCTGATCATGAGTACCTCAACCTTGGAAGACGAGATCCGTGAGTTCGTCCTGACCTCCGTCATCGACGAGATGAACATCCTGACCAGCCGCGACGGCATCACGGACGAGAGCCCGGTGACCGTCGGCGGGCTGGATGTGGACTCGCTGAGCCTCATCGAGCTCACGCTGCGGCTTGAGTCGCGGTTCGGTGTGGAGATCCCGGACACCGATATCGAATCCCTGGCCTCCCTGACCCTCGGCGGACTCGTCGCCGAGGTCGTCCGGCGCGGTGCGAAGGCATGAGCGCGGGAGCCACGGCGAACGACGCGGACTCCTCGCTGGCCGCCATCACCACCGACACCGTCCGGGAGCTGCTGTCGGACCGCAAGATCTTCCCCGGGTTGCCCGACGACCTCGGCGAGGACGCCGAACTGGTCCTGGACTCCCTTGGGTTGGTGTGGCTGCTGCATGTGGTGGAGGAGCGCTATGGCCTGGTCGTGGAGCCCACCGACGAGGACATCGCCGGGCTGACCTCGCTCCGGCGGCTCACCGCGTTTCTGCGCGCCGCGCAGATGGACGGGGCGGAGGAAGGCGGTCGCGATGAGCGGTGAGGTGACGGTGACCGGATTCGGCGTACGCACCGCGTTCGGTACGGGTACTGAGGCCCTCCGGCGCGGGGTCTTCGCGGGAGTCCCCTCGTTCCAGCCCACCACACGGTTCGACACCGGCCCGTACCGTACGCCGATGGCGGCCGCCGCCCCGGACGGACCCGACGCGGTCGAGGACTGGGCGCTGCGGCACGCGCTCGCCCAGTGCGGCGCGGAAGCCCTCGACATGGCCGGCCTGCGCCCGGGCACGGAGGCGGCGGTCCTGCTCGGCATCGCCGGGGACCACACCAGCGTCACGCGGTACTGGCGAGCCGCGGCCGACTCCCCGTCCCCAACGCCCTTGCCGGACAGCTCGGGCGACCCAGACGGCCCGGGCGGTGCGGGCGGATCGTACGGATCTGACGGCACAACGGGCCGTAACGCGGACGCCGTCCCCGCCCACCTCGCCGAGTTGCTGGCCGGAGGCCTCGGGCTCACCGGGCCTCGGCTCACCTTCACCAATGCCTGTGTCGCCTCCGCCGCCGCCATCATCCACGCGTGCCGGCTGATCTCCTCCGGACGGATCGACACGGCGGTCTGCGCGGGCGGATACCTGGTGGAGGAGGAGACCTTCGGCAAGTTCGACTCCGGCCGGGCGCTGTCCCGCGACGGCATGGTGCGTCCGTTCAGTGCCGACCGCAGTGGGCTGCTCCTTGGCGACGGCGTGGCGGCCGTCGCGCTGGAGTCCGCCGAGCACGCCCGGCGTCGCGGTGCCCGGCCGCTGACGACCATCGCGGGCTGGGGTGCGGCCACCGACGCCCACCACATCGCCCAGCCGCACCCGGAGGGAGTCGGTCTGGCCCGTGCGGCGCGGCAGGCGCTGCGGCTCGCCGGGGACCCGGACGGCGCGTCCCTCGACTATGTCAACGCCCATGGCACCGGCACCAAGTACAACGACGGTGCCGAGACCCGAGGACTGCGGGCCGCCTTCCCGGAGCGCGCCGAGTCGATACCGGTCAGCTCCACCAAGAGCACCACCGGCCATCTCCTGGAGGCGGCGGGCGTCGTGGAGTTCGTGATCACGATGCTGGCCCTGATGGACGGCGTACTGCCGCCGACCGCCGGATACGGCCGGCCGGACCCGGAGTGCGACCTGGACTACGTGCCGAACCAGCCACGCCAGGCCGACCCGCGCCGGGCCCTCACCATCAACGCCGCCTTCGGGGGCGCCAACACCGCACTCGTCCTGGAGCGGCCGTGACGACCGAGAAGAGGGAACAGAGGGAACAGAGGGAACAGAGGGAACAGAGGGAACAGGCCGAGAAGACCGTACTCCGTTCGCCCCTCGGCATCCTCGCGACCGCCACCGCGACCCACGGCACCGGGCGGTCCGAGCCCGACGAGGCTACCGGGGCCCACGCAGACATCCCGCTGCCGCGACTCCCCGGCTTCGTGGAGTCGGCCTTCAGCCCGCTGGCGTTCGAGGTCAGCAGGCAGTGCCTCACCGAACAGCCCGGCGACGGCGCCCGTACCGCCGTGGTGCTGGCCACCTTGATGGGGGACACCACCACCGCGGACCTGGCCAGCCAGCGGATGGTGTCCGGGCGGGTCCACAACCCGCTGCTGTTCATGCAGGCCACCGCCAATGCCGTACTGGGCTATACGAGCCAGGAGTTCGGGATCACCGGGCAGACGTTCAGCCTCTCCACCCTCGACGACCCGGTGGCCGAACTGCTGGCCATGGCCGATCTGCTGCTGGAGGACCCGGAGCTGGACCGGGTCCTGGTGCTGGGCGTGGAGCTGGGCGGCAGCGAGCGTCTGGCCGTCATGTATCAGGTACTGGCCGCCGACAGCGGTCGCCCGGTCCCGGTCCCGGACCTGCCCGAGACCGCCGGCCTGGCGGCGGCGGTGCTGCTCGGCCGTCCCGGAGGCGAGGCACCGGTGTCGGTCCGGTCGGCCGAGGCGTACGACGCCGACGGCGCGGGGGCGGGCGGGCATCCCGGAAGCATTCAGGGCCTGTTCGACCTGGCCGCCGCCCACCGGCGACTGCTGCGGGACGGCGGCAGCCACCTGCTGGTGACTGAGCCGCGGTCGCCGGCATTCATCCTCACCGCCGCCACCGAGTAGGGAACGAGACGGAGAACCATGCTCATCAGTAGGCAGGAGCGGGCACGGATCTGCTCCGACACCGAACTCGGCGCCGGCAACGTGCTGCACCGCCTGAAGGCGTACGACCGCCCGCTCGACGAGCCCGTGCTGCGGACGGACGGCAGCTGGCAGGCGCCGGACGGCAGCCGCCCCGACGTACTGACCCTGCGTCAGCTCTGCGAGGCCGTCGAGACGTATGCCGGCTGGTACGCCGCACACGGCGTGCGGCCCCGCGACCCGGTCGCCGTGCACTCCTACTCCAGTGCCGAGAACGCCGTGAACTACCTGGCCCTGACGTCCCTCGGCGCGATCCCGTCGCTCGTCAACGGCAATCTGCGCCCCGAGATCGCCCGCGAGTACGTGCGCCGTCAGGGTGCGGTGGGCGCGTTCACGGACACCGAGCACCACCGCGTGCTGTCGGGCCCGGAGTCGGGGCTCGGCTTCTGCGTGACCGCCGACGGCATAGGGCCGGAGTTCCGCGAGCGGCTGCCGACGTCGTACCCGTACCGGCACGACCCCACCGACCCGGTGATCATCTCGCACTCCTCCGGGACCACCGGCATGCCCAAGGGGGTGCCGCACAGCCACCGGACGCTGATGTACTCGCAGGTGCACCGGCTGCGCTACTCCACCGGAGCCGACATGGCGCGCACCCTGGTGGCGCTCCCGGGCCCGCACAACGCCTCCATCGCGACCCTGCTGTACTGCCTGCTGCTGCGCGCGGACATCAAGCTGCTCTCCAGCCAGCGCGGCACCGAAGTGCTCGACGCCATCGAGGAGTTCCGGCCGAGCACGGTGCTGGCCTTCGCCGGAACCTTCGGTGAGATGGCCGGGGAGGACCTGGCGGCCCGTGACCTGTCCAGCGTCGAGGTGTGGTTCAACACCGGCGACGCGGCGCACGAGGCGCACATCCGGGCCCTGGTGCGGCACGGCGTTCGCGAGGAGATCAGCAGGGACGGCGGGGTTCTGCGCCGCAGGCGGGTCGAGGGCTCCGTCTTCATCGACGGGCTCGGCTCCTCCGAAGTCGGCCACTCGCTCTTCCACAACCGGCACACCAAGGACACCTCCGCGTACTCGCGCTGCATCGGCAAGCCGTTCAGCTTCGCCGAGGCCGCCGTGCTCGCCGAGGACGGCGCCCCGCTGCCGCCCGGGGAGATCGGCCGCCTCGGGCTGAAGTCGCCGACGCTCACGCCCGGTTACTGGAACGACTCGCTGACCTGGAACCGGATGCGGCTGGGCGGCTACTGGCTGCCCGGGGACCTCGCCTACCAGGACGAGGAGGGCAACTTCTACCACCTGGACAGGGCGACCGACGCCATCCGGACCCGCGCCGGAATCCTGTTCAGCACCCGCACCGAGGAGCTGCTGCTGCGGGAGCTGCCCGAGCTGGCCGACTGCACCGTCGTCGGGGTCGCCCCGGAGGGCGTACGGGCGGACTGGGACGGCGATGGAGAGGCCCAGGCCTACGCGCTGCTCCAGCTCACGCACGACGGCGCCGACGACAACGACGGCAATGACGGCAGTGACAGGAACGAGGCGTGGACCGAGCGGGTCAACGCGGTCCTGTCGGGCGCCGGCTTCCCCCCGGTGACCCGGGCTGTGCCGATGAAGCCCGAGGACGTGGCCAAGGGCGCCACCGGCAAGGTCCTCAAACGCGTGATGCGCGACCGCTTCGCCGCCAAGGAACTTACGGAGCACGCATGAGTACGGAAACGGGTGCCGGCGAAGTCAACCACCGCGCCCGGGCATCGGAGGCGTACCGGCTCTGGTGGCAGCACGACGCCAACTGGTACCAGGGCGTGGCCGAGCGGTTCGGGCAGCAGGCCGCGAACGAGATCAACGCCGAGGCGATGCGCAAGGTCGCCCTCAGGGTCGCGCAGCAGGTCGCCCGCCGGAGCGGCCCGCTGCCGCCCGGCAGCGGTGACAGCGGCAAGGACCTGGAGGAGCTGCGCCGCCGCTACGACGACTGCGGCGACCGCATGTTCCCGCCGGAACTGCGCAACGCGTCCACCGAGGTGGAGGGTGACGACCTGATCGTGCTCACCTTGCGGCGGAACTTCGCCATCACCATGGTGCGGATGTCCGGTTCGCTGGAGGGCTACCAGTGCCCGTGCACCGACATCCACGCGGGCTGGTCCGAGGGACTCGGCGTGACCCTGACGGAGAACCGGGCCGAGAGTTGTCTGCGGGACGGGGACAAGGCGTGCCGCCTGCTGATGCGGGTCGCCACCCCCGTCGTCCCGCCCGTTACGGAGGATTGAGCAGTGCGTGTACTCGTCACCGGGGCCACCGGTGTGATCGGACATCCGCTGGTGGGCGCGCTGCGGGCGCGAGGCCATGAGGTGAGTGCGCTGGTGCGTCAGGGGTCCCGGGCGCGGGCCCCGGAGGCGGACCAGGTCGTGGTCGCCGACGCCCTCGACCGCGAGGCCGTGTTGTCGGCGGTGTCGGAAGCCCGGCCCGAGGTGGTCGTCCACCAGATGACGGCGCTGCGGTCGATGCATGACGACCCGCCGGGGGCCTTCGCGCTGACCCGGCGGCTGCGGACCGAGGGCACCGCTCACCTCGTCGAGGCGGCCCGTGCCGCCGGTGCGCGGCGGCTGGTCGCGCAGTCCATCGCCTTCGCCGCCGCCCCGGCTTCGGTTCCCGTCGTCGACGAGGATGCACCGTTGTACGTGGACGCCCCCGACCCCGGCTGGGCCTCCACCGTCCAGGCCGTCGCCGAACTGGAGCGGCTGGTCCTGGGCAGCGGCCCGGACCTCGCGGGTGTGGTGCTGCGGTACGGCTCGCTGTACGGGCCCCGGACCGCGTACGCACGGAACGGCGGGACCGCGCAGGCGGTGCTGGCCGGGCGGTTCCCGTTGCCCCGGGACGGTGCCGGGATCATGTCGTTCCTGCATGTGGAGGACGCCGTGGGGGCGACGGTGGCGGCCATCGAGTCGGACGTCACCGGGGTGTTCCACGTGACGGACGACGACCCGGCCCCGGCCGCGCAATGGCTCCCGCACTACGCCCGCACGCTGGCCGGCCCGTCCCCTCGTACGATCCCGGCGGAGCTCGCACCCCGGATGCTCGGCTGGTACATGACCCATCAACTCACCGCGGCGCACGGCGCGTCCAACGACCGGGCCCGTACGGCGCTGGGCTGGAAGCCGCAGCGGCCCAGCTGGCGCGACGGGTTGGGCAAGGAGTAACCGAGCCGCCCCTCTCAGGACGAGGCCCCGTAGCGGGTGGCGACCGCGGCGGCCCGGTCGCGTAGGGAAGTGCGCAACGACTGTGGGGACAAGGCTTCCGCGTCCATGCTGAGCTGCCACAGCGCCCATTCCGCGTGGCGGGAATCCTGGAAGGTCACCTCCAGTCGCAGCCAGCCGTCCGCGTCGGGTTCCTCGGCGCGGACGGCCAGCGCGGTGTCCAGCAGTTCCTCCCGCCGCGTCGGGTTCACCCGTACCAGCACGGTGATGTGGTCGCCGCCGGAGAGGAACTGCGCGGAGCGTTCCCGCCAGATCCGGTCAAGATCGACCCGGTTCGGTCGCTGTGCCGGTTCGGGGAGTTCCTCGGCGGCCAGCACCCGAGACAGCCGGTAGGTGCGGTCCTCGCCGGATCGCGTCGCCAGCAAGTAGGCCCGGTCGCGCACGGTGACCAGGCCGATCGGGTCCACCGTCCGCCACTGTGGTGTCTGGCCTGTAGCCGCGTAGTGGATGCGCAGCTTGTGTCCGGCGAGCACCGCGCGCCGTACCTCGATCATCGTGGTGTCGGGTACCTCCTCGGTGGCCAGCCGACGTGAGAGCAGGTCGGTCTCCGGGTCTACGAGGAATCGCTGGGCCGCGTCGCTCGCGGTGGCCCGGTGGCTCTCGGGCAGTGCGTCGAGCACCTTCCGCATGGCCGAGGCGAGCGCCGAGCCGAGGCCGAACACCACCTCGCCGCGCGCCCATCCGGCGGTCAGCAAGGCGGCGAGGGCCTCGTCGTGGTTCAGACCGGTGAGCTCGGTCCGGAAACCGGGCGACAACGCGAAACCGCCGTGCCGGCCGCGTTCGGCGTAGACCGGGACGCCGGCGGTGGACAGCGCCTCGATGTCGCGCAGCACGGTGCGGGTGGATACCTCCAGTTCACGGGCCAGCGTGTTGGCGGTCAGGCGACCGCGCTGACGCAGCAGCAGGACCAGGGAGACCAACCGGTCGGCGCGCATGCCAGGACTTTATCGAAATACGTGACTAAGGATGTCGTGTTTTGTTGCGATGCTCGTTCGCACGACGTCGAAGCCGGCGGCTACCGAGCCGATGGTCGTACGTACGCACTCCCCCCACGAATCGAAGCGAAACGAATCGAATGGAGCTGACGTGGCAGTGGAACGAACGGCGGTCAACCCGGTGACGTGGTCCGTGGAGATGGGCTTCAACCAGGGCGAGGTCGTCTCCGGGCACACCCGCACCCTGCACATCTCGGGGCAGACCGCGATGAGCGACGACGGCAAGCCCCAGCATGACGGCGACATGGCGGCACAGTTGGCGCTGAGCATCGACAACCTGGAGGCCGTGCTCGCCGAGGCCGGCATGTCTCTCGCGAACCTCGTCCGGCTCAACGTCTACACGACCGACGTCGATCTCCTTTTCCAGCACTACGGCGTGCTGACAGCGCGGTTGGGCGCCGCCGCGGTGGCGCCGCCCGGCACGTTGCTCGGGGTGACGCGGCTGGCGATCCCGTCCCTGATGGTCGAACTCGAGGGGACCGCCGTCGCGTGATGCGACCTCCGTCAACAGCCCTTCCGGGCCGCCGCTTTCTGTGAGTTCTGTGTGAGTCTTCGGCGGGACGGACGCCGTGGCGTGGTGTTTTCCGGCGGGTGTGGCGCTCGGTTCCCATGGAGCGTTCACACTCGTGCAGGCCGGGCCCAGGTCGGTGGGTGAGGGTGCGGTGGTGCGTGCGGTGATCGCGCGCACCACCGCACACCATCGGTTCTGGAGGCTTGATGATCGACGTTCGCGGGCTGACCAAACGGTACGGCGACGTCCTCGCCGTGGACGGGCTGACCTTCGCCGTCCGCCCGGGAGAGGTGACCGGATTCCTGGGCCCCAATGGGGCGGGGAAATCGACGACGTTACGCATGATCCTGGGCCTGGACGCGGCCAACTCCGGCACCGCCACCGTGAACGGGCGGCCGTATGCCGAGCAGCCCGCGCCGTTGAAAGCGGTCGGGGCTCTGCTGGACCCGGGAGCGGTGCTGCCGAGCCGCACCGCGTACCACCATCTGCTGGGGCTCGCGGCCGGCAACGGCATCCCGCGCGGCCGGGTGGACGACGTACTCGCGGAAGTCGGCCTGGAGAACGTGGGCCGGCGCAGGGCCGGGACGTTCTCGCTCGGGATGCGGCAGCGGCTCGGGATCGCCGCGGCCTTGCTGGGCGATCCGCCGGTGCTGGTCTTCGACGAGCCTCTCAACGGTCTCGACCCGGAAGGCATCGTCTGGATCCGTTCGCTCATGCGGCGGATGGCCGCCGAAGGCCGGGCCGTACTGATGTCGAGCCACCTGATGAGCGAAATGGAACTGACCGCGGACCATCTCATCGTCATCGGACGCGGCCGTCTGATCGCGGACATGACGATGAAGGCGTTCATCGAAGCGCACTCCGACCGCGAGGTCCTGGTGCGCAGCCCTCAGATCACCGAGCTGCGCCGGATGCTGGCCACGGCCGTGAACGTACGCACGGATGGTCCGGACGGGCTGCTGGTGACCGGTCTGGAGCCGGCTGAGATCGGGGCGCTGGCCGCGGCCGGTGATGTGGAGCTGCATGAACTGACAGCACGTCAAGTGTCCTTGGAGCAGGCGTTCATGGACCTGACGCGGGACGCGCAGGAATTCCGGACGGAGAGGGCGGAGACGGCGGAGACGCCGGAGAAGGCGGAGAAGGCGGAGAGGCTGGAGTCGGCGGAGAAGCCGGACAAGGCGGAGACAGAGGCGGGCCGATGAGCCGGATGGCCACGCGGGCCCGAGTGAGGGTCACGCGCACTCAGCTGAGGGCACGGGGCGGCGCGCCGGCGAGATGGCGACGGCCGCGCCGTTCATCCGCGGCCCCGAAGCCGACGGGCCGGGCGTCGTTCCGGCACTGTCTGCACGCCGAGTGGATCAAGATTCGTACGATGCGGTCGACGCTGTACGTGGTGCTGGGCACCCTCGCGTTCTGTGTGGGCCTCGCCGCGCTGAACGGCACGTCCGCCGGGACCGAGTACGCGGACATGACGGCCGCGGATCAGGCCACCTTCGACCCCCTGGCCGTCAGTCTGCGCGGCTACCTGCTGGCGCAGATCGCGCTCGGTCTCCTCGGCGGTCTGGTGATCACCGCCGAGTACGGTGCCCGCACCATCGTCGGCACACTGACGTCCGTACCCCACCGAGGCCGGGTGCTGGCGGCCAAGGCTGTGGTGCTGGTGGGGGTGGTGTTGCCGGTCGGGCTGCTGGTGTCGCTCGCCGGGTTTCTCGTCGGGCAGGCGTCGCTGGCCGGGGCGGACGCCCCGCACCTGGGGCTGTCGGAGGGGCTGGCGCAGCGCGGCATCTGGGGCGGCGGCCTGTACCTGGCACTGGCCGCGCTGTTCGGACTGGCGATCGGCACCGTGATCCGCAGTACGACCGCGACGGTGACGACGCTGTTCGGCGTGATGCTCATCGTGCAGGCATTCGCACCGGCACTGCCCGGAGCGGTCGGTGACTGGGTGTCGAAGTACTGGCCGCCCATTGCCGGAGGCCAGATCATCACCGGCTACCGTGATCCGGCGCTGCTGGATCCCTGGGCCGGGTTCACGGTCATGGCGGGGTGTGTGGCCGTCCTGCTGACGGTGGCGTTCGTCGTCTTCCGCAAGCGCGACGCGTAAGCGCTCCGCTGGGCGAACGGTGATGCTGTATCGACGTGCGGCTCCGCCGCGGGCGCAGGCCGGTGGGGCTGCACCGGACTCCCACCAAGGCCGCTTAGGGGCGCTTAGGGGCCAGTAGTCGGGGAGATTGGGCTGGACGATCGGTCGGGGACGGGACGTATGACGACATCGCAACGGCTGCTGCTGGTGGAGGACGAGCCGACGCTGCGTGAGCTGTTGTCGGCGAGCCTGCGGCTTGCCGGATTCGACGTGGTGTCGGCCGCGACCGGCGCGCAGGCGCTGGACGCGGTGCGGGAGCAGCGCCCCGACCTGATCGTCCTGGACGTGATGCTGCCGGATGTCGACGGGTTCGAGGTCGTACGCCGGCTGCGTGAACGGCATCCCGCTCCGGGCGCAGGCCACCCGCCGGTGCTGTTCCTCACCGCGCGCGACGCGGCCGAGGACCGGATCAGCGGGCTCAGGGCCGGCGGGGACGACTACGTCACCAAGCCGTTCAACCTCGAGGAACTCATCCTGCGTATCCAGGCCGTGTTACGCCGCACCAGCGGCCGCCACCCGGACGGCCGGCTGATCGTCGGCGACCTGGAACTGGACCCCGACAGCCACCAGGTGACGCAGGGCGGGCAGCCCGTGCAACTGTCCCCGACCGAGTTCAGCCTCCTGCGGGTGCTGATGGAGAACGCCGGACAGGTGCTCTCGAAGCCCCAACTCCTCGAACTGGTCTGGCACTACGACTTCGGCGGCGACGACAGCATCGTCGCCTCCTACATCAGCTACCTGCGCCGCAAGATCGACGCGGGCGAGCCGAAGCTGATCCACACGGTGCGTGGCACCGGCTACGTACTGCGCAGGCCCCGGCCGTGAGGGCGTGGCCGTTACGCGGCCGGGGCGGGCGGCTCTCGCTGCGCGGCCGGCTGGTGATCATCTCCCTGCTGCTGCTCGTGGTGGCCCTGCTCGGCAGCAATGCCCTGCTCGTCGCCCTGCTGCAGCGCAGCCTGGTGCAGCAGTTGGACGACCGGCTGTACACCGCGGCCACGGTGGCGGCGCGTCTGCCGGACGTGCCGGATCTGTCCGAGGCACCGGGCGATACGGCGCCACAGGTGCGTGACACCGTGGAACGCGAACTGACGGGAGACGTCCACCTGGCCTACCTCGACCCTGACGGGCACGTACGGCGAATCCTTCGGCCGGCCAACGGCAGCGCACCCGAGCTGCCGACGCTCGATGCGACGGCGGTCGACGCACGCGGCGGACAGCCCTTCGAGGCTCCGGCCGAGAACGGCGGCGCCCCCTGGCGAGTGATCGCTGCACCCTTGGGTGCGCCGGATGGGGAGCGGCAGAGGCAACGGGGGGCCGCCCAGGGCGGGAGCGTGGTCGTCGCCGGATCACTGGCCCAGGTCGACGCTACGATCCGTCAACTCGGCGTCCGGGTACTGGTGATCGACTCGCTGGTGCTCGCGCTGCTCGGCGTGGTCGGCTGGTTCGCCGTACGCGCCGGGCTGCGTCCGCTGCGCCGGATCGAGACGACCGCCGCGGCCATCGCGGGCGGCGACCTCTCCAGTCGCGTCCCGACGCCGGCCTCGACCCGAACCGAGCTGGGCCGCCTGTCCGCCGCCCTCAACGGCATGCTGGACCGGATCGAGGAAGGCGACGCCGCACGGGCCGCCACCGCCGAACGCATGCGCCGCTTCACCGCGGACGCCAGCCATGAACTCCGTACGCCCCTCTTCGGCATCAAGGGCTTCACCGAGCTGTACCGCATGGGCGGCATGCCCGAACGCACGGACGTCGACGCCGCGATGAGCCGTATCGAGCGCGAGTCCGCCCGGCTCGTCCGGCTGGTCGAGGACCTGCTGCTGCTCGCCCGCCTCGACGAGGACGCCGCCGCTGCGGATCTGCCCCTCCGGCTCACCCCCATGGACCTGCGCACCCTGGCCGCCGACGCCCTGCACGACCTGCGGGCGCTCGACCCCGGGCGCCCGGTCTCCCTCACCGGCCCGGGCGGCGGCCCGCCCGGCGGCGCACCGGTCCTCGGCGACGAGGCGCGACTGCGCCAGGTGACCTCCAACCTCGTCGGCAACGCCATCGCGCACACCCCGCCCGGCACACCGGTACGGATCGGCGTCGGCACTCAAGACGGCCTGGCGGTCCTGGAGTTGTCCGACGAAGGCCCCGGCATGTCGCCCGAACAGGCCGCCCGCGCATTCGACCGCTTCTACCGCGCGGACACCGCCCGAGGCCGAGCAGAGGGAGGCGGCGCGGGCCTCGGCCTCGCGATCGTCGACTCTCTGGTGACGGCCCACCACGGCCGGGTGGAGATCCACACGACCCCAGGCGCGGGCGCCACCTTCCGCATCCTGCTGCCGCTGCATCCCTAGCGGGACGGCGATCTCGTGGCGCTGGTGAAGCCGGGGCGGTTCAGGTGACCAGGCCTTGGCGGTAGGCGTAGACGACGGCTTGGACGCGGTCGCGGAGGTCGAGTTTGGTGAGGATGCGCGAGACGAAGGTCTTGACGGTCTCCGGGCTGATCACGAGGGCTGCGGCGATCTCGCTGTTGGAGAGGCCGTCCGCGATGAGGCGCAGGACCTCCAGCTCGCGGGGAGTGAGCGGGATGTCGTGCGAGGTGCCCTCGGCGGGCCGGATGCGGGCGGCGTACCTGCCCACGAGCCGGCGTGTCACCTCGGGGTCGAGCAGTGCCGCGCCCGTGCCCACGGTCCGGATCCCGTGGAGCAGTTGGGCGGGTGGTGCGTCCTTGAGCAGGAATCCGCTGGCCCCTGCGCGCAGCGCCTCGTAGACGTACTCGTCCAGGTTGAACGTGGTCACCACGAGCACCTTGACGGGGTGCGGCACCCCGGCACCGGCCAGCAGGCGGGTGGCCTCGATGCCGTCGAGTACCGGCATGCGTACGTCCATCACCACGACGTCCGGGTGTACTCGGCCGGCGAGGTCGACCGCGGCCTGCCCGTCTCCGCACTCGCCGGCCACCTCGAGGTCGGGCTGAGCGTCGATGATCGTCACCAGCCCGGTGCGGACCAGCACCTGGTCGTCACAGACCAGGACCCGGATCGGCGCGGTCACGACGGGCTCCCCGCAGGTATACGCGCCTGTACGACGAAGCCACCGGCCGTCTGCCGGCCGGCGCTGAAGTCGCCACCCAGGACGTCGACCCGTTCGCGGAGACCGGCGAGGCCCCGCCCGCTGCCGCCGGGGGAGGCGGCCTGCGAGCCGGAACCGTCCGTACTGACCTCCACGGTGATCTCCCTTTCGCCGTGGCGCACCTGGACCGAAGTGCGGCTGCCGTGAGCGTATTTGAGGGCGTTGGTCAGGGCCTCCTGCACGACCCGGTAGGCCACGAGTTCGGCGCTGCCGGTCGACTCCGGCGGCGTGCCCTCCTCGGTGAACTCCACCGGCTGCCCGGCCCGGCGCGTCTGCTCCACGAGGGTGAGCAGTCGGCCGACGGCCGGCGTCCTGGCCTCGCTGCCGTGGTCGGTGCCGTGGTCGGGGTTGAGCAGGTCGAGCAGGTGCCGCAGGTCGGTGATGGCCCGTCGGCCGGTGTCGGTGACGGTGGTCAGGGTCTGGTCGAGGCGATCGGGCGCGGCGGTCAGGTAGCGCGCCGCCTCGGCCTGCACGACCATCGCCGTCACGTGATGGGTCACGACGTCGTGGAGCTCGCGGGCGATGCGGGTGCGTTCGGCGGTGCGGGTGTCCTCGGCGATCCGGAGGCGGCGTTCGGCCTCCGCGACCCGCGTGGAGCGCAGCCATGACCCGATCCCCCAAGCGAGGACCAGCGCCAGGTAGAACATCACGAACCCGCTCAGCGGCTCGCCCGAACCGAGCCGGGAGAGCGCGACCGCCAGCAGCACATACGCCACGGAGAAGAGAAGCGCGGTGGTACGCCGGTGCCGTTCCAGATGGGCCCCCACGCTCAGCAGCGCGATGGGCAGCGCGGTGCCCGCGAGCGAGTGGTAGCCGCGGAGCTGGTCGACGGCGAAGCCGAGCGACACCAGGGCGAGACAGACGACCGGCCACCGCCGGCGCACGGCGAGCGGGAGGCATTCGAGGGCGATCGCCACGACGGCCAGCGCGTCGAAGGGACGGGCCGGCACGCCGCCGAGCTGCGTCCCGCGGGTGTAGAACGCCGGCAGGAGCGATGCGGCGAGGCACAGTACTCCGAGCAGGAGATCCCGGACCGTGACGTCGGACCGGCGCCACCAGTCCGGGGCCCGTCGAAGGCTGATCATCGGGGGAGTTTATCGGTGGCGTCGATCCGCTCGGCGCGCCGACGGCGGGGCACCACATGGCCACGCCGGTAGGCCAGCCACATGAACACGACCGTCGCCAGTACGCAGAACAGCACCGAGTACACACTTCCCTCCGGGCCGAAGTCGCCGCCGGTGAGCAGCACCGGGCCCGAGGTCGCGGAGTCCAGCAGACCCTGAGGGGTGTCATTGCCCGAGACCTCGGTGCTGAAGATGCCGGCCGCGGCGAAGTTCCAGCCGAAGTGCAGGCCGATCGGCACCCACAGCTTGCGGGTGGCGACGTACGCGGCGGTCAGCATGCCGCCGGCCTCGATGGCGATAGCGATGGCGCCCCACAGGTTGGCGTTCGGGTTGAGCAGGTGCGACAGGCCGAACAGCGCACCGGTCAGCACCAGCGCGATCCAGGTGCCGGTGCGTTCTTCGGTGATCCGGAACAGGACGCCGCGGAAGATGAGTTCCTCCGTCACCGCGGCGGCGGCCATGAAGCCGAACAGCCCCACCGCGCCCGTCACCGAGCCCAGGCCGTCGACCTCGTAGTACCCGGAGGTGAAGAGGTTCACCATGACGGCCCCGAACAGGGCGACGCCGATCAGCGTTCCACGGCCCATCGCGGCCGTGGACCCCTCCAGGGCCACCTCCGTGGACGGGCGGCGCTCGGTCCGCCGTACCACCCACCCATAGACGAGCACCGCCAGCACGGCCGTCGGGACACCGACGGCCAGCTGGAGCCACGGGTTGTCCTCCACCGCGGCCAGCCCCTGACCGCCGAGGAAAGCGACCGCCGCGACGGCCACCAGTTGCCAGACCAGCCTCATCAGAACTCCTACGCCAGATCCGCGACGGAGTGCCGCGGGCTGCGCAGAAACCTATGGATTCGGGGGCCCGGAATCGTCACCACTCGGTGGACACCTGCGCGTAGCTCTCACGGGGGACAGACCCCACGGACCGGACTGCATCCGGCCGTCAATGGATACATGCGCGGCACCGCACCTCGATCGGCGGCTGCCGCAGGCCGGCCGGCGTCCTGCGGACGGCGTGCGGCGGCGTCAGGTGTCGTGAACCGTGGAGCGATGTCCGACGTGGACGATCCACACCACCAGTTCTCCGTTGTCGATGGTGTAGACGACCCGGTAGTCCCTCACTCGCAGGCGGCGGCGATCAGGTTGGGACACGAGGGTGTACACAACGGCGGCACTCGTGGGATGGCCGCGCCCAGCCCGGGGGATGGTGGTCCGTCGCGGACGTACCACCGCCTCCAAGACCAGCCCGCCACTGTCAGTCCCCCATGGAAAGATGTGCCTCCACCGCGGCAGACAGCACACAAGCGGTACAGAAGCGGCACAAGTACGGGGCAAGAGGGGCGGCATGGCAGTCGGTGAGGGGGCGGACGGCGGCCCCGTGTTCGCGCCCTTGGGGCGAAAAGCACGCCACGTGCTGGCGCGAGGTGAGCGGCTCCATCAGGACGCGCGGGCCGTGCTCGACGATCACCGGCGGGCCGTCGATGAGATCCGTGCCGCGCTGGCGCCGATCCAGGCCGAGCTTGTGGTCGAGGAGTTGGCGGGGATTCCCGTTTCGCGGCTTAAGGACGCCACCGAGGGGCGGTTGCGAATCGCGGCTCTGGAGGCGGCCGGGGTCGGGTCCGTGCGCGAGGTGTACGAGGCGAGCCGGTTCGAGCTGCGGCAGATTCCGGGGGTGGGGGCGCAGACCGCCGATCAGGCGCTCGCCGCGGCGCGGCAGATCGCCCGGGCGGTCGAGGAGACCGTGTCCGTACGGATCGATGTCGATCACCCGGAGCCCCGCACCACCGCCCTCGTGATCGCGCTCCGGCGGCTCGTCGAGGCCGGCCCCGAGCTGCGCCGCGCCGTGGACGCCGCCGAGCGACTCGACCGGAAGCTGAAGGTGCTGCTTCCGGCGGCCCGGCCCGCCGGCGGGCGGCTGCGGATGGTGCTGTCCAGGAAGGCCCGGCGGGAGAGCGCGCTCGTCGCGGTCGCGGAACTGCATGAGCTGACGGCCGATTCCAGGGACGTACGACTGCTGCTGGCGCAGGCCTCCACCGATCTGCTGCGCGAGTCCGCCTCCGAGGCCGAGGCGTGGGTCGACTTCGAGCTGCGTTCCACGGAGTACTACAGCCTGCTCGCCGAAGTCGCCGGCAGCGCTCCCGACGTGGCGGCCGCCGAGGGCTTCCTGCCGGCGGAGGTGGCCGAGCGGGTGCATGCGCTGGGGCTCGACGACACCCACCGCCGGGTCTCGCTGCGCGGCTACCAGTCCTTCGGCGCACGGTTCGCACTCGCACAGCGCCGGGTGGTGCTCGGCGACGAGATGGGCCTCGGCAAGACGGTCCAGGCCATCGCCGTACTCGCGCACCTGGCGGCGCAAGGCCACAGCCACTTCCTGGTGGTCTGCCCGGCGAGCGTACTGATCAACTGGACCCGCGAGATCCGCTCGCGCAGCACCCTGCGGGCGGTGCCCGTGCACGGCCCCGAGCGTCGGCACGCGTACGCGGAGTGGCGTGAGCGCGGAGGCGTCGCGGTCACCACCTTCGACGTGCTGCACAGCCTGCCCGCGCCGGACAGAGCGACCGCACCCCCGGCCGCACTCGTCGTCGACGAGGCCCACTACGTGAAGAACCCCGACGCCCGCCGCTCCCGCGCGGTCGCCGCCTGGACCGACCGATGCGAACGGGTCCTGTTCCTCACCGGGACGCCGATGGAGAACCGCGTCCAAGAGTTCCGTACGCTCGTCCGCTACCTCCAGCCCGAGCTGGTGCCCCAGATCCAGGGCGGCGACGCGGTCGCGGGCCCGCACACCTTCCGCAAGTCCGTCGCCCCCGCCTATCTGCGCCGCAACCAGCAGGACGTACTCACCGAACTGCCCGCGCTGCTCCAGGTCGACGAGTGGGAGGAGTTCAGCGCCGCCGACCAGGAGGCATACCGCGACGCGGTCGCCGCCGGGAACTTCATGGCGATGCGCAGAGCCGCGTATGCGAACGCCGAGAAGTCCGCGAAGCTGCAACGCCTGCGCGAGCTGGTGGCCGAGGCGGCCGAGAACGGGCTCAAGGTGGTCGTGTTCTCGTACTTCCGGGACGTGCTCGGTGTGGTCCAACAGGCCGTGGGTGAAGGCGCGTTGGGACCGCTGGCCGGTGGCGTACCGGCCGCTCGCCGGCAACAGCTGGTCGACGAGTTCACGGCCGCCTCCGGCCACGCCGTGCTGCTCTGCCAGATCGAAGCCGGCGGCGTCGGCCTCAACCTCCAGGCGGCGTCCGTGGTGATCCTGTGCGAGCCGCAGGTCAAGCCCACCCTGGAGCACCAGGCCGTGGCCCGCGCCCACCGTATGGGCCAGGTCCGCCCGGTCCAGGTGCACCGCCTCCTCGCCACGGACAGCGTCGACGACCGCCTGCTGCGCATCCTGGAGAACAAGACCCGCCTCTTCGACGCGTACGCCCGCCGCAGCGACGTCGCCGAGGCGACCCCGGACGCCGTCGACGTCTCGGACGGCACCCTCGCCCGCCGCATAGTGGAGGAGGAACAGCAGCGGCTGGCCGCGGTCACATGAGCCGCGCATGAGTCGCCACATGAGCCGCCGACAAACGCGGTTTATGACGTTGTGTCATGACTGGCATATGGCGCCAGTGTTACGTCTGTGCAGGGCCCTTGTGCAATTCCTGTGGAGGCCTCAATCTTTCGGCTGACGCACAGGGTTGTCACCGAACTTGGCATGACCCTGTCTTCTTTTGTGTGCCCGCACCAGCCCGCACCACCTGCGTGTGCTCCACCGGCACCACCCCCCACCAGCGCGCCACCTATTGAGGAGGATCCCTCAGATGGCAGTGATGCGTCATGCCCGCCGAAGACTTGCCGGAATCGCCACCGGAATCAGCGCGACGGCCCTCGTCGCCGGCCTCGTCACCGCTCTCCCCGCCCAGGCCGCAGCGGCCCCCGTGGGCCCCGTCCAGTACGCGGGCGCACCCGGGACGATCGCGAACAGCTACATCGTGACCCTCGACGCGGACGCCGCGAAGGCCGGTTCCGCCGAGGGCAGGGCACTCGCCAAGGAGTACGGCGCGACGATCGAGCGTACGTACAAGAAGGCGCTGAACGGTTACGCCGTCGAGGCCACCGAGGCCGAGGCGAAGAGGTTCGCCGCCGACCCGGCACGGCCATGCGGGTACGCAACGCGGTGTGGCGCCCCCCGTTCGTCATGTACTACCGCGCCTTCCGCCTCAGCGACGTACGCCGCGAACTGATC
>NZ_JAAKZX010000070.1 GCF_011045025.1 Streptomyces ureilyticus | reverse complement strand
GGCCCGGCCCCCCACCAGTCGGCCCCCCGCCAGTACAACTCGTTGTGCAGACACCGCCCGGCCCGGGACGTCGCCCAGTTCGACACCTCGTACCACTCGAACCCCGCCCCCGCCAGCACCTCGTCCGCGATCAGATACCGGTCCGCGTGGACGTCGTCGTCCGTCATCGGAACCTCACCCCGCCGGATCCGCCGCGCCAGCTGCGTCCCTTCCTCGACGATCAACGCGTACGCCGACACATGATCCGGCCCGGCGCCCAGAGCCGCCTCCAACGACGCCCGCCAGTCATCGTCCGACTCCCCGGGCGTGCCGTAGATCAGATCCAGGTTCACGTGCTCGAAGCCCGCCGCACGGGCCTCCGCGACGCACGCCTCGGGACGCCCCGGCGTATGCGTACGGTCGAGCACCTTCAGCACATGCTGCCGGGCACTCTGCATCCCGAACGAGATCCGGTTGAAGCCCCCGGCCCGCAGCGCGGCCAGATACGACGGATCCACCGACTCCGGATTCGCCTCCGTGGTGATCTCCGCGTCCTCCGCGAGCCCGAACTCCTCCCGGATCGCCCCCAGCATCCGTACGAGGTCATCGGCGGCCAGCAGAGTCGGCGTACCTCCACCGACGAAGACCGTGCGCACCGGACGCGGGTCGTCGCCCAGAACCTTGCGAGCCAGCCGCACCTCGTCGATCAGGGTCGACGCATAGTTGTCGCGGGAGGCGAGCACGCCCCCGCTCCCCCGCAGCTCGGTCGCGGTGTACGTGTTGAAGTCGCAGTAGCCGCAGCGCGTCGCGCAGTACGGCACGTGCAGATAGAACCCGAGGGGGCGGGCGGCGGCGCCCGCCAGGGCGTGCGCGGGCAGCGTCCCGTCGTCGGGGACGGGCTCACCGTCGGGAAGTGCGGAAGGCATGCCTTCCATTGTCCAGCACCGTCGCGACTCCCCGGGCCCCTGCCTACTCGGCCTGCAGTACCAGCAGCGCCAGATCGTCCTCCGGCGGCTTCGGCCCGAATTCGTGCACCAGTCGCCGGATCCGCTCCGCGATCAGCTCGGCGCTCAAACCCGCGCAGCCGCTGAGGACAGTGGCGAGCCCCTCGGAGTCGTCGAACTGCCGGGCCCCGCTGCGCCGCTCCGTCACCCCGTCCGTGACGCACAGGAGGCTGTCGCCGGGGCGCAGCTCGAAGCTCCCGTAGGTGTACGTGGCGTCCTCGAAGACGCCGAGCAGCGTCTGCGGCTGGGCCACCTCGGTGAGCACCGTGCCGCAGGGTTCCAGGACCAGCGGCAGCGGATGGCCGGCGGAGGCGATGGTGCAGTGCACACCGCCGTCGTGGGGGACCAGCTCGCCGTAGAGCAGGGAGAGGAACCGGTTCTGCGGGCCCTCGTCGGCGAGGCCGGGAGCGCCGGCCGCCACCAGGGAGCGGGCGGCGGCGTCCGCGGCCTCGGTCGCGTCGTCGAGGAGCAGCTGGTTGAGGCGGTCGAGTACGTCGGGGACCTCGTAGCCCTCGCGGGCGAGCAGCCGCAGCCAGGGGCGGGCGAGGCCGATGACGACGGCGGCCTCGGGTCCCTTGCCCTGGACGTCGCCGAGCGCGAAGCACCAGCGTCCGTCCCCGGCCGGGAAGAGGTCGTAGAAGTCACCGCTCGGCCCGCCCTTGTCGCACGGCTCGTAGACGAGGGCGCTGCGTACGCCCGGTATCTCGGCGACCGCGCCGGGCAGCAGGCCACGCTGCAGTACGCGGCTGATGGTGGCCTGGCGCGCGTACTGCCGGGCCGCCCCGATGGCGAGCGAGACCCGGCGGCTGAGGTCCTCGACGAGCCCGGTGATCTCGTCGGGGAAGCGGACGAGCCCGGCCCGTCCGATGACGAGCGTGCCGAGCGGCCGGCCGCCCGCGATCAGCCGGTACCCGAGTGCCGTCCCGCTGTCGGCGCGCCCGCCGAGCGCTTCGCCGGGCCAGGGCACGGGGACGGGTCCTGAGCCCGCCGAGTCGGGCACGCGCGGTGGGTCCTTCTCCAGGAGCAGGCGCAGCTCCTCGATGCGGTTCTCGCTGCCGTGCCAGACGCGGGCGAGCCGTGGCCCGCCGATCAGGCCACCGTCGAGCCGGCCCGGGGTCTCGTCCTCGAGCCACACCGCGCACCAGTCGGCGAGCCGCGGCACGAGCAGCTGCGCGGTGAGCGCGGCGACCAGGTCCTCGTCGAGCTGCCCGGCCAGCAGGTCGGAGGCTTCGGCGAGGAAGCAGAGGGCGCCGCGGTTGAGCCATTCCCGGTCGTGCAGCGGTACGCCGCGCCGGGGCGCGGGGGTGAGGATCTCGGCGGCCCGCACCCCGCGCAGCAGGGCGTGTTCACCGGCGTACGCCTCTGGCTCGGCCGTCTCCTCGACGGGTGCGACCCCGGCGACGGGCAGCCGGGCCCACACGATCTTGGTGCCGGTGCGGTAGGTGATGCCCCAGGACTCGGCGAGCGCGGAGACGAGCCGCAGACCGCGCCCGTACTCGGCGCTGTCGTGCGGCCGCTCGACACCGTCGCCGCGCACCACGCGCGCGGGGTGGTGGTCGGCGACCTCGATGACGAGCACACCGGCGGCTCCGGCATCGCTTTCGGCCTCCTCGGCGAACTCGGCGCTTTCGGCGAGCTTCGCGGGCTCGGCGAACACGGCGAACTCGGCGAGCCCGGCGTTCTCCGCGAACTCACCGTCCTCGGCGGGCTCGAGGCGTGTCCGGAGTTCTACGTCCGTGCCGGCGTGGACGACCGCGTTGGTGACGAGTTCGCTGACCACGACCACGGCCTCGTCGACCAGCTGGTCGGTGATGAACTCGACGCCGGGCAGGGCGAGTTCGGTCCACTCGGCGAGCGCGGTGCGGACGAAACGGCGGGCGGCTCCCGGCGCGAGAGGGTTGCCCGGCAGCGACGTACGCGCGGTCGGGCGCGGGCGCTCAGGTGTATCAGGAGCGCGGGACATGAACTCCCGTCGCGTTGGTGTGGCCCCCACTGTGCGGCTCCCTGAGCAGTTGGACGATTAGGCCTCAGGCGACATCGACAGAGTGACAGACTGGCCCGGCCCATAAGCGCCGAGTTACCGAAGTGGGCCCGCATGAGTGAGAACAGTGCTACGCAAGTGCTCGAAGACGGACAGATACGGGCATCAGATCTGCGTCCTCTGCTCGCCGCCATGACCGCTGCCCGGGACGGTGACTTCACGAAGGTGCCGGAGTCGGGGCAGGGGCTGGTGGCCGAGCTCAACGCCGTGTTCAACCAGATCATGGGCCGGGACGCGCACTTCAACTCCGAGGTGCAGCGCGTCCGCCGGGAGCTGGTGCGCCACGGCCGCCTTGACGAGCGGCTCTCCGCGAGCCCCGGTCAGGGCCAGTGGACGACCAGGGTCGACGACGTCAACCAGCTGCTCGACGCGTTGGTGGCCCCCGCCGCGAACGCGACACGCGTGCTGGACGCGGTGGCCGGCGGCGATCTGACGCAACGGGTCGACCTGCATGACGGGAACCGTCAACTCCGGGGCGACCTCCGCCGGTTGGGGCGAGCCGTCAACAAGATGGTCGATCAGCTGTCCCTGTTCACCGGAGAGGTGACCCGCGTCGCCCGCGAGGTCGGCACCGAGGGGCGGCTGGGCGGCCGGGCCAAAGTGACGGGCCTCTCGGGGAGTTGGCGGGATGTGACCGAGGCCGTCAACACGATGGCGTCCCGGCTGACGGCGCAGGTGCGGGACATCGCCCTGGTGACGACGGCGGTCGCCCGCGGCGATCTGACCCGCTCGGTGACGGTCGAGGCGACGGGCGAACTGCTCGAACTCAAGCTGACCGTGAACACGATGGTCGACCAGCTCTCCGCCTTCGCCGACGAGGTCACCCGCGTGGCCCGCGAGGTCGGCACCGAGGGCCAACTGGGCGGTCGCGCGCAGGTCCGCGGGGTGTCCGGGGTCTGGAAAGACCTCACCGACAACGTCAACTTCATGGCGTCCAACCTGACCAGTCAGGTCCGAAATATCGCCCAAGTCACCACGGCCGTGGCCAACGGCGACCTCAGCCAGAAGATCACGGTCGACGCACAGGGCGAGATCCTCGAACTCAAGTCGACCATCAACACGATGGTCGACCAGCTCTCCGCCTTCGCCGACGAGGTCACCCGCGTGGCCCGCGAGGTCGGCACCGAGGGCAACCTCGGAGGTCGCGCCCAGGTCCGCGGCGTATCGGGCGTCTGGAAAGACCTCACCGACAACGTCAACTTCATGGCCGACAACCTGACTTCACAGGTACGGAACATCGCCCTCGTCTCGACCGCCGTCGCCCAGGGCGACCTCGGCAAGAAGATCACGGTGGAGGCGAAGGGCGAGATCCTGGAGCTGAAGTCGACGATCAACACGATGGTCGACCAGCTCTCCGCCTTCGCGGATGAGGTGACCCGCGTGGCCCGCGAAGTCGGCACCGAGGGCAACCTGGGAGGTCAGGCCCAGGTCCGTGGCGTATCCGGGGTATGGAAGGACCTCACCGACAACGTCAACTTCATGGCGCTCAACCTGACTTCACAAGTGCGGAACATCGCCCAGGTGACCACCGCCGTCGCGAACGGCGACCTGTCCAAGAAGATCACCGTCGACGCCCGCGGCGAGATCCTCGAACTCAAGGACACCGTCAACACGATGGTGGAGCAGCTGCGCGCCTTCGCCGACGAGGTGACCCGGGTGGCCCGCGAGGTCGGCACGGACGGGCGGCTCGGCGGGCGTGCGCAGGTCCTCGGCGTCTCGGGCGTGTGGCGGGACCTGACCGACAACGTCAACTACATGGCGGACAACCTGACTTCGCAGGTACGGAACATCGCCCAGGTCGCCACCGCCGTGGCCCAGGGCGACCTCTCCAAGAAGATCGACGTGGACGCGCGCGGCGAGATCCTGGAGCTGAAGACCACGATCAACACGATGGTGGACACCCTGTCGTCGTTCTCGTCCGAGGTGACACGGGTGGCCCGCGAGGTGGGCTCGGAGGGCCAACTCGGCGGTCAGGCAAGGGTCGAGGGCGTGTACGGCACCTGGAAGCGCCTGACGACGAACGTGAACGAACTCGCCTCCAACCTGACCACCCAGGTCCGCGCGATCGCCGAGGTGGCGTCCGCGGTGGCCCAGGGCGACATGTCCCGCGCCATCACCGTGGAGACGCAGGGCGAGGTCACCGAGCTGAAAGACAACATCAACCTGATGGTGGCCAACCTCCGCGAGACGACCCGCGCGAAGGACTGGCTGGAGTCGAACCTCGCCCGGCTCGCCGCGCTGATGCAGGGTCACCGCGACCTGATGGAGGTCGCCGACCTGCTCCTGCGCGAGCTGACGCCGCTGGTGAACGCGCAGTACGGCGCGTTCTATCTGGCCGACCCCGACGAGGACAGCACGGCGCTGCGAACGGCAGTGCCGGGCAAGGGACTTGCCTTCATCGCCGGGTACGGCGCGGCGCAGGGCGCGACCGTGGAGACCGGCGGGCTCCCGGTGCACGGCCTTGTGGCGCAGGCGGCCCGCGAGAAGAAGCGGATCCTCGTCGAGGAGGCCCCGCCGGACTACATCAAGATCAACAGCGGTCTTGGTGAAGCGTCCCCGTCCAGCGTCGTCATCATCCCGATCCTCTTCGAGGACAAGCTCCTCGGCGTGATCGAACTGGCGTCCTTCTCCCGCTTCTCCGACGTCCACCTGGCGTTCTTCGACCAGTTCGTGAACACCATCGCCGTCGCGATCAACACCATCATCGCCAACTCCCGTACGGAGTCCCTGCTCGGCCAGTCCCAACGCCTTGCCACCCAGCTCCAGGAACGCTCCGACGAACTCCAGCGCCAGCAGGCCGAGTTGCAGCGCTCGAACGCCGAACTGGAGGAGAAGGCCGCACTCCTGGCGACGTCCTCGCAGTACAAGTCGGAGTTCCTGGCGAACATGTCGCACGAGCTGCGCACCCCGCTGAACTCGCTGCTGATCCTCGCCCGCCTGCTCTCCGACAACCAGGACGGCCATCTCTCCGACCAGGAAGTGCAGTTCGCGTCCACGATCCACCGCTCGGGCTCGGACCTGCTCCAGCTGATCAACGACATCCTCGACCTGTCGAAGATCGAGGCCGGCCGGATGGACGTACGCCCGAAGAAGCTGCCGCTGATCAAGCTGCTCGACTACGTCCACGCCACGTTCCGGCCGCTCACTCTGGACCGAGGGCTCGCCTTCGAGGTGGCGGTCGGCGAGGGCGTACCGCGCGAGATGTACTCGGACGAGCAGCGCCTCCAGCAGATCCTGCGCAATCTGCTGTCCAACGCGATCAAGTTCACCGCGAACGGCCGGGTCGAACTGCGCGTCAACCGCGTCAAGGACCCCGAGCACCGCTACACGCGCGGCGGCGACCACGACGAGGTGATCGCCTTCGCGGTCTCCGACACCGGCATCGGCATAGCGCCGGAGAAACTCCCGGTGATCTTCGAGGCGTTCCAGCAGGCCGACGGCACCACCAACCGCAAATACGGCGGCACGGGCCTCGGCCTGTCCATCAGCCGCGAGATCGCCGGACTGCTCGGCGGCCGCATCATCGCCGAGAGCCAGCCGGGCAAGGGCTCCACCTTCACGCTGTACGTCCCTGTCGCCAGCCCCGGCCACGCGGCGACCGGGCCCGTACCCGAGGAGCGCCCGGCGCCCGTACCCGAGCAGATGTCCACCACGGATGCCCGTGAGTCCACCGAGCCGTACACCGTCCACGACCCGGACGACACCTGGCCCACGCCCACCAAGCTGGAGGCGTGGAAGGCGGGCCGGGCGGGTCAACTGCTGCCGGGACGCCGGGTGTTGATCGTGGACGACGACATCCGCAACGTCTTCGCCCTCACCCATGTCCTGGGCCGGGTCGGGATGCCCGTGCTGTACGCGGAGAACGGCCGCGAGGGCATCGAGACGCTGGAGCGAAACCCCGACGTCGAACTGGTTCTGATGGACATCATGATGCCGGAGATGGACGGTTACGAGACCATCGCCGCCATCCGCCGCACCCCGCGCTGGGCCGGCCTTCCCATCGTCGCCCTCACCGCAAAGGCGATGCCGGGCGACCGCGAGGAGTCCATCGCCCGCGGCGCCAACGACTACGTACCCAAGCCGGTGGACGTCGATCAACTGCTGACCGTCGTCTGCGCCCTCCTGGACCCGGCCGGACAAGACGACGGACAAGACGACGATGCGGAGGCGGAGGGACGCGGCGAGGAGCCGGAAACCGTCGGCCCCACCCCCGTCCCGTCGCCGAACGACTGAGGCAGGCAGACCAACACCATGAGTACTGAGGCATCGACCGACGAGCGCGCGAACATACTCCTCGTGGACGACATGGAGGACAACCTGATCGCACTGGAAGCGGTCCTGGGCTCCCTCAACGAGCCGCTGGTACGGGCCCGTTCGGGCGAGGACGCGATGAAGGCGCTGCTGCGGCAGCGGTTCGCCGTAGTGCTGCTCGACATCCGCATGCCGGGCATGGACGGCTTCGAGACCGCCGCGAACATCAAGCGCCTCGACCAGACCAAGGACGTCCCCATCATCTTCCTGACGGGCACGGACGCCGACTCGGGCTACGCCTTCCGCGGCTACGCCACCGGCGCCGCCGACTACCTCACCAAGCCCTTCGACCCCTGGGTCCTACGAGCCAAGGTCACGGTCTTCCTGGACCTCCACCGCAAGAACCGCCAACTGGAACGAATGCTTGCGGAGCAGCGGACACATGGCGCACAAGTGAACTCGCGGTTGGACGCTCTGGAGAAGCAACTGGCGGAGGCTTCCCCGGACTTGGCGGAGTTGCGCGCGCAGGTCAGAGACCTACGGGCACTGGTAACGGGACACCGCGCCCCGTAAGGGGCGCGGGGCTGTATCAAATGTGCGGCTCCGCCGCGATGGGGGTCCCCCCGCTCGAGCGGAGCCGAGAGTGGGGGAGCGACCAGCGGCCCCTTTAGGGGCGCGGGGAACAGCCGAACCGCAATTCCCCACGCCTCCTGGAGGAAACGCCCGCTGGAACCGCCTACGCCTCGCGAGAGCCCTCGTACATCTCCTCGATCAGCCCCTTGTACTCCCGCTCGACAACCGGCCGCTTCAACTTCAGACTCGGCGTCAGCTCGCCGTGCTCAATGTCGAGGTCCCGCGGCAGAAGCCGGAACTTCTTGATGGTCTGCCACCGCTGAAGCCCTTCGTTGAGCTGCTTGACGTACCCGTCGATGAGCTCGACCGTCGCGGGTGCGGCGACGACCTCGGCGTACGACTTGCCCTCCATGCCGTTCTCCTTGGCCCAGCCCAGGATGGACGGCTCGTCGAGTGCGATGAGCGCGGTGCAGAAGTTCCGGTCGGCGCCGTGCACGAGGATGTTGGACACGTACGGGCACACCGCCTTGAACTGGCCCTCGACCTCGGCCGGCGCGATGTACTTTCCGCCGGAGGTCTTGATGAGGTCCTTCTTGCGGTCGGTGATCTTCAGATAGCCGTCGGGGGACAGCTCGCCGATGTCACCGGTGTGGAACCAGCCGTCGGGCTCCAGGACCTCGGCGGTCTTGTCGGGCAGCTTGTGGTAGCCCTCCATGATCCCGGGCCCGCGCAGCAGGATCTCGCCGTCGTCCGCGATACGCACCTCGCAGCCGGGCAGCGGCTTGCCCACGGTGCCCGTGCGGTACGCCTCCCCCGGGTTCACGAAAGACGCGGCGGACGACTCGGTCAGTCCGTAGCCCTCCAGGATGTGCACGCCGGCGCCGGCGAAGAAGTAGCCGATGTCGGGCGCGAGTGCGGCCGATCCGGAGACGCAGGCGCGCAGGTTGCCGCCGAAGGCCTCGCGGAGCTTGGAGTAGACGAGCGCGTCCGCGATCTTGTGCTTGGCGCCGAGGCCGAAGGGCACGGAGGCCGTACCGGTCCTGCGGAAGTTGTCCTGGCTGACCTTCGCGTACTCGCGCGCGACCTCCGCCGCCCACTGGAAGATCTTGTACTTGGCGCCGCCACCGGCGCGGGCCTTGGCCGCGACGCCGTTGTAGACCTTCTCGAAGATGCGGGGCACGGCCGCCATGTACGTCGGCTTCACCACCGGCAGATTCTCGATGATCTTGTCCACCCGGCCGTCGACGGCGGTGACGTGCCCGACGTCGATCTGCCCGGACGTGAGCACCTTGCCGAAGACGTGCGCGAGCGGCAGCCACAGGTACTGCACGTCCTCGGCGCTGATCAGGCCGGTCGCGGAGGTCGCCTTCGCCATGTACGACCAGTTGTCGTGCGGCAGCCGTACGCCCTTGGGGCGGCCGGTAGTGCCGGAGGTGTAGATCAGCGTGGCGAGCTGGTCGGAGGTGATCGCGCCGACCTTGTCCTTGACGAGGTCGGGGTTCTTCTCCAGGACGGCGGCGCCGCGCTTCTCCAGCTCGGCGAGGGTGAGTACCCAGTCACCCTCGTCCTGGGAGGAGTCCACGCCGGTGCCGTCGATGACGACGACATGGGTCAGTTCGGGGAGTTCGGCCCGCTTCTCGCGCGCCTTGGCGAGCTGTGCGGCGTCCTCCGCGATCAGGACCTTGCTCTCGGAGTCGGAGAGGATGAACGCCGATTCCTCGGCGTTGGTCTGCGGGTAGACGGTCGTCGTCGCCGCGCCCGCGCACAGGATGCCGAGGTCGGCGAGGATCCAATCGACCCGGGTGGCGGAGGAGAGCGCGACGCGCTGCTCGGGCTGGACGCCCAGTTCGATCAGGCCCGCGGCGATGGCGAAGACCCGCTCGGCGGCCTGCGCCCAGGTCAGCGACTTCCAGTCGTCCGGGCCTTCGCCCGACGCGGGGGGTACGGGGTAACGGTAGGCCTCGGCGTCCGGTGTGGCCGCCACGCGCTCCAGGAAGAGGGCCGCCACGGACGGCGGACGGTTCTCGATCAGGGTTTGTGTGTCGCTCACGACATCCTCCGGGCCCGCGACAGTGTGCGGCTGGCTCTTTGCGGCTGTTGTGTCACTCGCGGCCGCTGTTTAACTCGCGAGTAACCATCGAGTGGTGATCAGAGTAGAGCGCGACTCGCCAGTGCGTAAGGGGCGGCGAGCTGTCACTTCCTACGAGACTCCTACGCTGAGCGACCCTACGCATAGCATGGGGGTCCCCCCGCTCGAGCGAAGCCGAGAGTGGGGGAGGGCCCGTCGCGCGGAAAACGCGACGAGCCCGCATTCTTCCCCAGTTTCCAGGGGTAACAGTGGTCGGCTTACCCGGAACGACGCCTCCTACTTCTTGCCCCTGCCGGAGGTCGCGCTCTCGTCGCTGGACAGCACCGCGATGAAGGCCTCTTGCGGAACCTCCACAGAGCCCACCATCTTCATCCGCTTCTTGCCTTCCTTCTGCTTCTCCAGCAGCTTCCGCTTACGGGAGATGTCACCGCCGTAGCACTTGGCGAGGACGTCCTTGCGGATGGCGCGGATGGTCTCGCGGGCGATGACCCGGGAGCCGATGGCCGCCTGGACGGGCACCTCGAAGGCCTGCCGCGGGATGAGCTCGCGCAGCTTGGCGACCAGCCGCACGCCATATGCGTACGCCTGGTCCTTGTGGGTGATCGCGGAGAACGCGTCCACCTTGTCGCCGTGCAGCAGGATGTCGACCTTGACGAGTGAGCTGCTCTGCTCGCCCGTGGGCTCGTAGTCGAGCGAGGCGTATCCGCGGGTCTTGGACTTCAGCTGGTCGAAGAAGTCGAAGACGATCTCCGCGAGCGGCAGCGTGTAGCGGATCTCGACGCGGTCCTCGGAGAGGTAGTCCATGCCGAGCATGGTGCCGCGGCGGGTCTGGCACAGCTCCATGATCGAGCCGATGAACTCGCTCGGGGCGAGAATCGTGGCGCGTACGACCGGCTCGTACACCTCACTGATCTTCCCCTCGGGGAATTCGCTCGGGTTCGTCACCGTGTGCTCGACGCCGTCCTCCATGATCACGCGGTAGACCACGTTCGGCGCGGTGGCGATCAGGTCGAGCCCGAACTCGCGCTCCAGCCGCTCCCGGATCACATCCAGGTGCAGCAGCCCGAGGAAGCCGACGCGGAAACCGAAGCCGAGGGCGGCGGAGGTCTCCGGCTCGTAGACCAGCGCGGCGTCGTTGAGCTGGAGCTTGTCGAGGGCGTCGCGCAGCTCGGGGTAGTCGGAGCCGTCGAGGGGATAGAGGCCGGAGAACACCATCGGCTTGGGTTCCTTGTACCCGCCGAGGGCTTCGACGGCGCCCTTGTGCAGGCTGGTGATCGTGTCACCGACCTTGGACTGCCGGACGTCCTTCACACCGGTGATGATGTAGCCGACCTCGCCGACGCCGAGCCCGTCGGCGGAGAGCATCTCGGGCGAGTTCGTCCCGATCTCCAGCAGTTCGTGCGTGGCGCCGGTGGACATCATCCGGATCCGCTCGCGCTTGTTGAGCTGCCCGTCGATGACTCGCACGTACGTCACGACGCCGCGGTAGGAGTCGTACACCGAGTCGAAGATCATGGCGCGCGCCGGGGCGTCCTTGACGCCCACGGGGGCGGGAACCTGGGCGACGACCTTGTCGAGCAGTGCCTCGACGCCGAGTCCGGTCTTGGCGGAGACCTTGAGGACATCGCCGGGGTCGCATCCGATGAGGTGGGCGAGCTCCTCGGCGAACTTCTCGGGCTGCGCGGCGGGCAGATCGATCTTGTTCAGTACGGGGATGATCGTGAGGTCATTCTCCATCGCCAGGTAGAGGTTGGCGAGGGTCTGGGCCTCGATGCCCTGAGCGGCGTCGACGAGCAGGATCGTCCCCTCACACGCGGCGAGCGACCGGGACACCTCGTACGTGAAGTCCACGTGCCCCGGAGTGTCGATCATGTTGAGGATGTGGGTGTTCCCCGGGTCCTCGGTCGGAGCCCAGGGCAGCCGGACCGCCTGGGACTTGATCGTGATGCCGCGCTCGCGCTCGATGTCCATACGGTCGAGGTACTGAGCGCGCATCTGCCGCTGCTCGACCACACCGGTCAGCTGGAGCATCCGGTCGGCGAGCGTGGACTTGCCGTGGTCGATGTGCGCGATGATGCAGAAATTGCGGATCAGAGCCGGGTCGGTACGGCTCGGCTTCGGCACATTGTTAGGGGTCGCGGGCACGCAGGGTCCTGATTCTTGAGATATCCGCAGGGGTCAGCGGCTCGGGTTCGGATCGATACGTAGGTTCCATGGTCCCACGGGCGGGGACCGGCCACGGGTTTGGGCCGGTAGGACTACGGCTGCTAGTCTGAGCAGCTGTGTCTCATGCACTTTGGGGTGCCCCTTGAAGGGCTCTCTGCGGAGCCCTCCTGGGAGACACAGACGGTCCTACCGGGCTACCGGTGGGCCACTCGAAGATCAATCACCGGCGTGTGAGGCTGGCCCTCGCGCGCCTGAACCTGAAAAGGCTCATTCGTGGCGAACATCAAGTCCCAGATGAAGCGGATCAAGACCAACGAGAAGGCGCGGCTGCGCAACAAGGCCGTGAAGTCCTCGCTGAAGACCGCGATCCGCAAGGCCCGTGAGGCCGCTGCCGCGGGTGACGTCGAGAAGGCCACCGAGCTGCAGCGCGCTGCCGCGCGTCAGCTCGACAAGGCCGCCTCGAAGGGCGTCATCCACAAGAACCAGGCCGCCAACAAGAAGTCGGCGCTTGCTTCCCAGGTCGCTTCCCTCAAGGGCTGAACCTGTACCGGGTGACTCGGCTCCGCCGAGGGCCCACTTGATTCGATCGCCGGAAGGACCCTGAGCGGGCCCTCTCTCTTCCGCTCCCGACCGGCACCCCGACTCGTACGCGGCCTGCGTTCGCCACGCGGGTACGAGTCTTCAGCTTGAACCGAAGGCCCCGCATACCGCCCTTCCCCAGGGCGGAGGCGGGGCCTTCGGCATGGCGCCTCAGCGCCCCTTACGGGGCCCGCCCGCCCCTAACCCCGTCGGGACCGCGCCGCCCGGGCGATCGCAACGACCGCCTTCTCGAGGGCGTACTCGGGATCGTCGCCCCCGCCCTTGACGCCCGCGTCCGCTTCCGCCACCGCCCGGAGGGCGGCCGCGACGCCGTCCGGAGTCCAGCCCCTCATCTGCTGTCGCACCCGGTCGATCTTCCACGGCGGCATCCCGAGCTCACGAGCCAGGTCGGCCGGGCGCCCCCCACGCGCGGAGGACAGCTTGCCGATGGCCCGCACACCTTGCGCCAGCGCGCTGGTGATCAGCACCGGCGCGACCCCCGTCGACAAGGACCACCGCAGCGCCTCCAACGCCTCCGCCGCCCGCCCCTCGACGGCCCGGTCGGCGACGGTGAAGCTGGAGGCCTCGGCTCGCCCGGTGTAGTACCGCCCGACCACCGCATCGTCGATCGTCCCCTCGACATCCGCGACCAGCTGCGTCACGGCGGACGCCAACTCCCGCAGATCACTGCCGATCGCGTCGACGAGGGCCTGGCAGGCCTCGGGCGTGGCCGACCGCCCGAGCGTACGGAACTCACCGCGCACGAAGGCCAACCGGTCCGCCGGCTTGGTCATCTTGGGACAGGCGACCTCCCGCGCTCCCGCCTTCCGCGCGGCATCGAGCAGCCCTTTGCCCTTGGCCCCGCCGGCATGCAGCAACACCAGCGTGATCTCTTCGGCGGGCGCACCGAAATACGCCTTCACGTCCTTGATCGTGTCCGCCGACAGATCCTGCGCACCCCGCACGACCACGACCTTCCGCTCGGCGAAGAGCGAAGGACTCGTCAGCTCGGCAAGCGTCCCCGGCTGCAACTGGTCCGACGTGAGGTCCCGTACATCCGTGTCCGGATCGGTGGCGCGGGCTGCGGTCACCACCTCCCGCACGGCACGGTCGAGCAGCAGATCCTCCTGCCCCACGGCGATCGTGACGGGGGCGAGCACCTCTGCCGGGTCTGCGGTTTCAGTCTTCCTGGCCATCGCGCTCAAGCATCCCACGCACCACTGACAACGACCCTCGGCCGAGGGCCCGGCATCTCGGCCACGCGGCTACGGCTCCTCCCGCCAGCCGTCCCACTCGCCGGCGAACTCGTCCAACTCCCCGGCGTCCAGCCGTGCGTCGGCGTCCCTCAGGACCACCAGCCACTGCGCGTCTTCGGCATCGTCCTCACCGGCCAGGGCATCCCGTACGAGCCGCGGCTCCTCGTCGTCGATCCCGAACCGCTCCCCGAGCGCCTCCAACGCCTCCTCGGCGGCATCGCGATCGGGCAGCACCAGCACATGTCTCACATCGCTCACCCGGACATTTTCCGGTACGCGCCGAGCACCTCAGCTCTTGGGGACGACCTGTACGTCCAGGTCGATCTGGATGCTGGGCCCGACCACAGCGATGCCCCGGGCGAGCATCGTCTGCCAGCTCACCGTGAAGTCGTCGCGCCGCAGCTCGGTGGTGGCCCGGCACGCCGCCCGCACCTCGCCCTCCATGCCGTTGCCGATCCCGAGGTACTCGGTGTCGAGCGTGACGGTACGCGTCACGCCGTGCAGCGACAGCGCCCCGGTGACCGCCCAGCGGTTGCCGCCCTTGTGCACAAAGCGGTCGCTGTAGAACTCCAGCGTGGGGAAACGGTCGACGTCAAGGAAGTCCGCCGATCGCAGGTGGTCGTCGCGCATCTTCACATTGGTGTCGATGGAGGAGGCGTCGATCACCACGTGCATCGCCGTGTGCTCCACCGGGTCGGCGACGCGTATCACCCCGGCGAAGGTGTTGAACCGGCCATGAACCCGCGCCAGTCCGATGTGTCGCGCGGTGAACGCGATCGACGAATGCGTCGGCTCGATCTCCCAGTCCCCCCGCTCGGGCAGCGCGGGGGGCTGAGCGACCCGAAGCGCCATATCGCCGAGCGAGGTCACCGAGTTCTCCCGCACCGTGGCGCTCTCCCGGATCGGGGTGAACCCCTCCGCCGATACCCCGAGCCGGTACTCCCCCGCGGGAACCGTCGCCATGAACGACCCGAAGGGATCCACGCCCCCGCCGACCACTCTGCGCCCCCTGACGTCGCTGACCGTGAACTCGGCATGCGACACCGGCTGGTTGACCGGATCCAGCACCCGGCAGCTGAGCATCCCGGCACCCGTCGGCATCGGCAGGCCAGCGCGGAGACCCGCACCCGTTCCTTGCACTCGGTTCTTACGGCTTCCCAGCCACCGGCCGACCATCTACGACACACCTCGCGCAATATGAAACAAGACAAGATTCGTTGGCGATGCATTCGACCACTGGTGCGGCTTTCGAGGCAAGACTCGACCACATCGCGGGAATCCAGCAAGTGTGCTGGATATTGACACGATCAGCCCGAGTTGGCCGTTCCGCTTATGTTTCTTCCTTCAGGAATCCGCTCTCCCTACCGCCGGAACGCGCTCCAGCACGATTCCGAATCGTTCCCGGTACACCTCCAGCACCTCCTCGTCCGTGGCCAGATCCGATCCCACTTTCGTCCCGTCGGCGGCCGTGATCGTGAGCTTCCGTCCGCTGAGCGTGATCCGGCCACCGTCGTCGGTGAGTCGTGAACAGACGAGGGACCTCGTGAAGTGCGACACCGGCGAGGTGCTGTGCCACCATGCACCGCTCACGCAGTCCTCGAGCACCCGTGGCCGTAGCTCCAGCCGGTACTGAGGTGTGCCGTCCCGCAGAACGTCCAGGTCCAGGGCCAGGTCCCCAGAGCCCGCGGCGCCTCCTCGCACTCCGGCCGGATCCGCCCCTGCCTCTACCAGCCGGAACGTGCCGCCCGGATCCACCTGTTCGCCCCGCTCCCCGAAGGCCAGCGGATAGTGGCTGTTCGCCCCGAATCCGACATCGACCAGCCAGTCACCCCCGTCCGACGTCCCCACCCGCAGCGCGAGATGGTCGAAGGGAATGCCCAGCCGCCCCTCCTCCCCGTACACCCGTGCCGCGAGGAGCGTCACCTCGAAGCCCAGTTCCGCGAGCAGCGCCCCGAACGCCCCGTTCAGTTCGTAACAGAAACCGCCCCGCCGGGCTCCCACCAGCTTGTCCAGGAGCCGTTTCTCCTCCAGCAAGATCTCCTCTCCCAGATGGATCGACAGGTTCTCGAACGGCACGGTCAGCAGATGCCGCAGGTGCAGTTCCCGGAGAGCATCAGCGGTGGGCAGCGCGGGCCGCTCGGCCCCGATCCGCCGGAGATAGGCGTCTGCCTGTACGGATTCCATGCCTCCAGTGTCCCGGACGCCGGTCTCCGGGACCTGGCGTGCCGGTGTCCGGGAGCGGGGTTCCGGGACCTGGCCTCCCGGTATCCGGGAGGCGGACTCCGGGCTGGCCTCCCGGCCCTCGGCTCCGGCACTCGGCTCCTTGCTTCTTGCTCCTGGACGCCAGGCTCCAGAGGCTTCAGGCTCCCGCCACCCACAGGCGGTCCCCCTCTCCGGCGACGGCCATCGCCCCGTGCTCTTCCGTACTCAGTACCGTGGCGCCCCCGGCACGCAGTGCCGCCACCGTGCTCGGGGCCGGGTGCCCATACGGGTTGTCCGCGCCGGCTGAGATGAGCGCGAGGCGTGGCGCTGCCCGGCGTATGAGCTCGGGGTCCTGGTAGGCCGACCCATGATGGGCGACCTTGAGCACGTCCACGCCACCCAGTGCTGCGCCGGCCGGGGATCTCAACAGGGCCTGCTGGGCGGGCGGTTCGAGGTCGCCGAGCAGAAGCAGGGTCAGCCCGGCCGACCGTACGAACAGGGCGACGCTCGCGTCGTTCGGGCCCTCGGGAGTCGGGGCCGGGCGGGGCGGCGGCCACAGCACCCGCCAGTCGAGCGCGCCCGTACGCCGCCGCTCTCCCGCTACCGCACGGGTCACCGGGATACGCCGGGCCGCCGCCTGCCGGTGCACGAACTCCGCCTGGTCCAGCGGCTCTTCGAAGTCCGTCGTCTCGATCGCGCCCACCGAACGGCCGCGCAGCACACCCGGCAGCCCCGCGACATGGTCCGCGTGGAAGTGGGTGAGCACGACGAGGGGGATCCGGGTGATGCCTAGCGTGCGCAGGCACCGGTCGACGAGCACCGGATCGGGTCCCGCGTCGACCACCACACCGGCACCGTCCCCGGCCGCGAGCACCATCGCGTCGCCCTGTCCCACGTCGCACATCACGAACCGCCAGCCAGGTGGCGGCCACCCCGTGATCACCCGCGTGAGGGGCGTCGGCTGCACCAGTACCAGCAGGAGCAGCAGACCGCAGGCACCGCTCAGCCAGGGGTGCCACAGGAGCCTCCGGCCGACGAGTACGAGCACCACGGTTACGCAGGCGAGCAGCAGCGCGCCTGCCCAACTGTCCGGCCAGTCCACGCCCGCGCCGGGCACGGCGGCTCCGGTGCGGGCGATGTCCGCGATCCAGCCCGCGGGCCAACTCGCGCACCACGCCAGCGCCTTGGCGACCGGCATCGCCCATAAGGCCGTGGCCAGCGTCATGAAGCCCAGTACCGTGGCGGGCGCGACCGCGAACTCCGCGAGCAGATTGCACGGCACCGCCACCAGGCTCACCCGAGCCGAGAGGACGACGACAACGGGCGCGCACACGGCCTGCGCCGCGCCCGCCGCGGCCAACGCCTCGGCGAGCCGCGGCGGGACCCGCCGCCTCTGGAGCGCGACGCTCCACCTCGGGGCCAGGGTGAGCAGGGCACCGGTCGCGAGTACGGAGAGCAGGAAGCCGTAACTCCGGGACAGCCAGGGGTCGTACAGCACCAGGAGCAGAACCGCCGTGGCCAGTGCCGGAATCAGCGACCTGCGGCGGCCGGTGGCGATGGCCAGCAGCGCGATCGAACCGCAGGCCGCGGCCCGCAGCACACTCGGGTCCGGCCGGCACACGATGACGAAGCCGAGCGAGAGCGTGCCACCGAGTACGGCGGTCGCCCGCAGCGGGATGCCGAGTCTGAGGGCGAGGCCTCGGCGCTCGGCGCGCTGCGCAAGGCCCGGCGGTCCGATGAGCAGGGCGAGCAAGATCGTGAAGTTGGCGCCGCTGACGGCCAGCAGGTGAGTGAGATCAGTCGCCTTGAACGCCTCGTCCAGCTCCGGCGGGATCCGCGAGGTGTCCCCCACCACCAGTCCCGGCAGCAAGGCCCGCGCATCGGGCTCCAGCTCCTCGGTCGCCGCACGAAGCCCGGCGCGCAACTCCCCGGCGAACCGCTGCGCCCCCGACGGCTCCCCCACCACCCGCGGCGGCCCACTGCCCTGCACCCGCAACACGGCCGCGACCCGACCACCGTCCGCCAACTCGGGCACGACCCGCGCCGCCACGTGCACCTTCGTTGAGGGCAGGAGGGAGAGCCAGGGCGAGCGCTGCGTCTTCCCGGACGGGGCACCGGATTCCGATCCGGCTGCGGGGCTGCCGTGGGAGTCGGATGCGACTGCGGGACTGTCACCGGAGTCCGACCCGTCCGTGGCACCGTCGCCGGAGTCCGACCCCACCGTCACGATCACCAGGACCGGTGTCCGCGTCGCCGTCACCGTCCCGTCCGGCTGCTCGATGCGGCGGACCTCGGCGTTGAGCAGGACGGCGGTCGGGGCGGCGTGGGCTCCCCTGATCCGAGGTCGGGTGAGCCGAGGGTCCGAGGTGACCTCCACCTCGGCGGTCACCTCGGCGTACTGGCGTGCCAAGTCCGGGACGGGGCCACGGCGCAGGTCCGCCCCGTGCAGCCCGCCGGAGGCAGCCGCTGCCGCCACGCAGAGCAGCACAGCGGCGACGGAGGCCTTCGGCCAGGTACGCCACAGGAGGCGGCGCCGCGCGCGGCTGGGCTCCGGAGCGGCGCGGTTGCGCTCCGGCTCGCTGCGGTTGCGGCCCAGATCGCCGTGACGGCGTTCCGGCTCGGCCTGGCTGCGGCCCGATTCGCCGTGACTGCGTTCCGGATCAGCGCGGTTGCGGCCCGGATCGACTCGGTTGCGGCCCAAGTCGCCCCTGCCCCGGTCCGGCCCACCCCTGCCGCCATCCGATCCGCCGCTCCCGCAGCCTGGTTCACCGTGGCTGCGGTCCGGCTCGGCAGGCCTGCGGCCCGACCCGCCGTGACTGCGTTCCGATTCGTCGCGCACGCGGCCCGCCTCGCTACGGTCGCGGTGCGACACGAAACGCTCGCGGTTTCGGCCGGTGACCAGCAACCCTCCCGCCACGACCAGGCAGACGGCCACCACCCCGATGGTCCAGCCCGGTGACGCGCCCAGCGTCAGTGCCGCCGTAGCCCATGCCGCCAGTGCGGGCGGCACCAACCGCAGGTCGGTGGGCCCTTCTTGGCGAGGACGCGAGGAACCGAGCGGCTTCCCAGAGGTGGCGTGCACGGCCGGGCGGTCGCGCACGCCAGAGTTGGGCGCGCCGGGGCCGGGCTCGGCAGGGCCTGGCACCCCGGAGCCGCGCACACCGGGGCCGCGAACGGCGGGGCCGGCCACGGCGGAGCTGGACGCATGATCCTCCGGCCCGTTCATGGTCGTACGAGATTCTGCAGATCGGCGAAACGACGATCACCGATTCCGTTCACTTCCCGGAGTTCGTCGACCGAGCGGAAACCGCCGTGCTGCGTGCGATAGTCGATGATGTGCTGGGCCAGCACGGGGCCGACGCCCGGCAAGGTGTCGAGTTGCTCCAGTGTTGCCGTGTTGAGGGCGACCGGAGCGGCCGGAGCGGCGGCGGCTCCTCCGGGACCGGCAGCGCCTGCGGCACCAGCGCCGCCGCTGCCTCCGGCGGCGCCCGCTCCCATCCCGGCGGGAGGAGCCCCGACCACCACCTGCTCACCGTCCACCAGGAGCCGGGCGCGGTTCAGCCCCACGGTGTCCGTGCCTGGGCGCACTCCTCCGGCGGCCCGCAGCGCGTCGGCGACCCGGGAGCCGGCCGGCAGCCGGTGAATACCCGGTTCGCGCACCTTGCCGATGACGTCCACCACGACCGCCGCGCCCGCCGCGCCGACAGGGTCCCGTGCGGCTGTCGAGGATCCGGGTGCCACCGCCGCTTCCTCATACGGAGCCGGAGCCGAGGGTCCCGCCCGTACCACTTCCGGTGGACGCACCGGCTGGGTACGGCCCGACCAGAAGTGGTGACCGGCGAAGACGGCGGCCACCACCAGGAGCACCGAGAGCGCGATCACGCTCTTCCGCTCCAGCCCGCATCTCGACTGGAGCCACAACGGCATCCGCTCCCGCACGGCAAGCCCAACCCGCTCCCGCCACACGGTTTCAGACCTGGCCGCGGCTTCCGCCCCGGCCGCGTTGCCGCCCGTCTCGGCGCCGCGTGTCCCCACCACGTCGCCGCCAACTACACGGTCACGAGGGGGCACACGCGTCCTCGGGCCACCGTCGGGCGGCCAGTCCCCCAACCCTCGCCGCTCTCCTGCCCGTTCGGCGAAGATCGCCTCCGCACGCAGGCGGAGCGCCTCCGCCGAGGCCTGGTGGCGGCGGGCCCTGCCTCGGTAAGGGCGGCGGCGGTTCCGGATGCGGCCGTCGGAAACGGGGCCGCGGCCCGGGCCACTGGTTGCGGTCGTTGTCCGTGAAGGTGATCGAAGTGCCATGCGACGAGAATCAGGCACGACGGCACTCTCGCGATGATCTTGCTCAATTCCCGTGGATTACCACCCAGTTGTGGATAACTCCGTCACCCACACGAGGAGCCTGACAGGGCGCCCGACAGAGCGTCTGCTGGAGCACCCGCCGGGGCGCTCACGCACGCAGCACACGACTTCCCCACAGAAACCACACATCTTGCGAGATACATCACAGTGGGAAACCTCACCAACTCCCGTGAAAACTCACCGAGGTGAGACCACAGCACCCAACAACCCCGGCCCCGTATGTGCCCCGATGGCCGCCCCGACCTCGCTCACATGCAGATCGGCCAGGCCCGGCACCCGGGCCCGCAACCGCTCCGCCAGCGCCGACGCCCGTTCGTGCGCAGCGAGATGGTGGACCGCGATGTCAACCTGTGCGCTCCCGGCCCGGCCGGCCACGATCTCCTCGAGGCGGGCGATCGCCTTCGAAGCGGTGCGCACCTTCTCCAGCAGTTCGATCCGGCCGCCGTCGAGCTCCAGCAGTGGTTTCACGGCCAGCGCGGATCCGAACAGGGCCTGCGCCGCCCCGATCCGGCCGCCCCGGCGCAGGTAGTCGAGCGTGTCGACGTAGAAGTACGCGGACGTGCCGGCGGCCCGCTTCTCCGCCGCGGTCACCGCCTCGTCGATCGTGCCGTCCGCCTCCGCGGACTCGGCCGCGGCCAGGGCGCAGAAGCCGAGAGCCATGGCGACCATGCCGGTGTCCACGACCCGTACGGGTACCGGGGCCTCGCGCGAGGCGAGGACCGCCGCGTCGTACGTGCCCGAGAGCTCGGCGGACAGATGCAGCGAGACGATGCCGGTGGCGCCCGACTCGGCCACCTTGCGATAGGTCTCGGCGAAGACCGCGGGGCTGGGCCGGGACGTGGTGACGGGGCGTCGCTTCTGCAGTGCCTGGGCCAGCGAGCGGGCCGAGATCTCGGTGCCCTCTTCGAGCGCCTGGTCGCCGAGCACCACGGTCAGGGGCACCGCGGTGATGCCGTGGCGCTCCATCGTCCGCGGCGGCAGGTAGGCCGTTGAATCGGTGACGATAGCGACATGGCGGGACATGAGCTGGAGATTACCCGCAGGAACGCCCGGGCGGCAGCCCGGCAGATCGCGCCTGCCGCTGCCGAATCGGCCGGATCCCGCCGCGTTCCGGGATCAAGTCGTGCTCTCCGGGCGGGGCTTCTTCTCCCAGGGGTAGGTGGGCCGCGCTGCCGGCGGGGTGATGGCGGGCCGGGTGGGCGTGCGCTCCTTCTCGGCAGTGGGCTCCTTCGCGGCGGGGGGCGTGGGCTCCTCCTCGGCGGTGCGCGAGGGAGCCGTGTCCGGCCAGGTCTGCTGGTCCCCCGGGGCGGCGGGTGCCTCCGGCCACGGGGGCGGCGGCTGAGTCGGCGCCGGCTCCTTGGTCCAGTGCCGCAGCGCGCCCGCCTCCATGTCGATCTGCTGGCTCAGTGAGTCCAGGTCATCGCCCGCGAACCGCCGGGCCCGGTCACGCGCCGCCCACCGCAGGGCGTCGGCCGACTTCGTGATCTGCTCCGTGCGCTCCCGCAGCTGAGGCAGCTGCTCGACGAGGCGGGCTCTGTTCGGCTCGCGCTCCAGTCGCTTCATGTCGGCGTCCAGTTCGTGGCCGTGCGCGCTGAGTCGCTGGAAGAGGGCCAGGGACTCCTTCAGCGACTCGTCCTCGGACACGCCCGCGTGCAGGGCGTCCTGGGTGGCGCGCATCGACGTGCGCAAGGAGAGCCGCAGTTGGGCCAGCTCGCCGAACGCTCCCGGCTGCGCGAGGGTCTTCGCCTTGAGTGTGGAGTCCTCGACCGTGCGGCGGGCCTGCGCGACGGTGCGGTCCACTCCGCGCTTGGCGGCACCGACCACCTTGACCGTCGCATACGCCCCGAGGACCACGAACAACACGAAGATCAGCGCCACGATTACTGCCACGGCTTCCACGACGTCGTTCCTCTCGGGTCCTGCTTCTCGGTCTTCTGGGTCGTCTCGGTCTTTTAGATCTGCTCGATCCTGTTCCAGTGCCCGCCGACTCTTCCACGGTAAACGGAAAAGGCAGGCCGGAGGTTCCAGCGGAACCCCCAACCTGCCCGTAGGGGACTACCCCGACCCGCGTTACGCGGGAACGATGTTCACCAGCTTCGGCGCCCGCACGATCACCTTGCGGATCCCCGCGCCGTCCAGCGCCGCCACGACCTTGTCGTCCCCCAGGGCCGCCTTCTCCAGCTCCTCGTCGGAGATCGACGGGGACACCTCCAGGCGCGCCTTGACCTTGCCCTTGACCTGCACGACACAGGTCACGGTCTCGTCCACGACGTACGCCGGGTCGGCGACGGGGAAGTCCTGGTGGACGACCGAGTCGGTGTACCCCAGCTTGCGCCACAGCTCCTCGGCGATGTGCGGGGCCAGCGGCGCGACCAGCAGCACCAGGGGCTCGGCGACCGTGCGGGGCACCGGGCCCCCCGCCTTGGTCAGGTGGTTGTTCAGCTCGGTGACCTTGGCGATGGCGGTGTTGAAGCGCAGGCCTTCCAGGTCCTGGCGTACGCCGTCGATGGCCTTGTGCAGGGCGCGCAGCGTGTCCTCGTCGGGCTCGCTGTCCACGACCGTCACGGCGCCGGTGGCCTCGTCCACGACGTTGCGCCACAGCCGCTGCAGCAGCCGGAACTGGCCCACCACCGCGCGCGTGTCCCACGGCCGCGACACATCCAGGGGGCCCATCGCCATCTCGTACAGGCGCAGCGTGTCCGCCCCGTACTCGTCACAGATCTCGTCCGGAGTGACCGCGTTCTTCAGGGACTTGCCCATCTTGCCCAGCAGCTTGGTGACCTTCTCGCCCTGGTAGTAGAACGCGCCGTCGCGCTCCTCCACCTCGGCGGCGGGCACCGCGATGCCTCGGCTGTCGCGGTACACGAAGGCCTGGATCATGCCCTGGTTGTACAGCTTGTGGAACGGCTCGACCGACGAGACGTGCCCCAGGTCGTACAGGACCTTGGACCAGAAGCGCGCGTACAGCAGGTGCAGCACGGCGTGTTCCTGGCCGCCCACGTACAGGTCGACGCCGCCGTGCGGCATGCCTTCGCGCGGGCCCATCCAGTACTGCTCGACGGCCGGGTCGACCAGTTGCTCGGAGTTGTGCGGGTCCAGGTAGCGCAGCTCGTACCAGCAGGAACCGGCCCAGTTGGGCATGGTGTTGGTCTCACGGCGGTACGTGCGCGGGCCGCGGCCGTCGCCCAGGTCCAGGGTGACGTTCACCCAGTCCTCGTTGCGCGACAGCGGGGTCTCCGGCACGGTGTTCGCGTCGTCCGGGTCGAAGGTGCGCGGCGAGTAGTCCTCGACCTCCGGCAGCTCCAGGGGCAGCATCGACTCGGGCAGCGGGTGGGCGATGCCTTCCTCGTCGTAGACGATCGGGAAGGGCTCGCCCCAGTAGCGTTGGCGGCTGAACAGCCAGTCGCGCAGGCGGAAGTTGACGGTGCCCTCGCCGATGCCCTTGCTCTCCAGCCACTCGGTGATACGGGCTTTGGCGTCGGCGACGCCCAGGCCGTCCAGGGAGATGTCTTCACCGGAGGAGTTCACGATCTTCGCGTCGTACGAGACGAACGCGTCGTCCCAGGTCGACGGGTCCGTGCCCCGGTCGTCGTTGGGCTCGACCACGCAGCGGATCGGCAGCTCGAAGGCGCGCGCGAAGGCGAAGTCCCGTGTGTCGTGCGCCGGGACGGCCATGATCGCGCCGGTGCCGTAGCCCATCAGTACGTAGTCGGCGATGAAGACCGGGATCTGCTCGCCGTTGACCGGGTTAGTGGCGTACGCGCCCATGAAGACGCCGGTCTTGTCCTTGGCCTCGGCCTGCCGCTCGACATCCGACTTCGAGGCGGCCTGCGCGCGGTAGGCGGCGACGGCTTCGGCGGGGGTCGCGTGGCCGCCGGTCCACACCTGGTGCGTGCCCTCAGGCCATTCCTGGGGCGTGAACTTCTCGACCAGCGGATGCTCAGGCGCCAGCACCATGTAGGTCGCGCCGAACAGGGTGTCCTGGCGCGTGGTGAAGATGGTGATGTTCTCGCCGTCGATCGGGAAGTCGACGCGGGCACCCTCGGAACGGCCGATCCAGTTGCGCTGCTGCAGCTTGATGGCCTCGGGCCAGTCCAGCCCCTCCAGGTCGTCCAGCAGCCGGTCGGCGTACGCGGTGATGCGCATGTTCCACTGGCGCAGCTTGGCCTTGAAGACGGGGAAGTTGCCGCGCTCGGAGCGGCCGTCCGCGGTCACCTCCTCGTTCGCCAGTACGGTGCCCAGGCCGGGGCACCAGTTGACGGGCGCGTCGGAGGCGTACGCCAGGCGGAAGCCGCTCAGGACGTCGGCGCGCTCGGCGGCGCTCAGGTCATGCCACGCCCGCCCGCCGGGAACGGCCTTCTCGCCGCTCTCGAACCGGGCGGTCAGCTCGGCGATCGGGCGGGCCTGCTTCGCCTCGTCGTCATACCAGGAGTTGAAGATCTGCAGGAAGATCCACTGGGTCCACTGGTAGTAGTCCGGGTCGATCGTCGCGAACGACCGGCGCTTGTCGTGGCCCAGGCCCAGCCGGCGCAGCTGGGACTTCATGTTGGCGATGGCGGCCTCGGTGGTGATCCGGGGGTGCTCGCCGGTGGCCACGGCATGCTGCTCGGCGGGCAGGCCGAAGGCGTCGAAGCCCAGGGTGTGCAGGACGTTGTGGCCGGTCATCCGCTGATAGCGGGCGAAGACGTCGGTGGCGATGTAGCCCAGCGGGTGGCCGACGTGCAGGCCCGTTCCGGAGGGGTACGGGAACATGTCCATGATGAACTTCTTGGGCCGGGCGACCAGTTCGGGGTCACCCGCCAGGTCGCCCTTGGGGTTCGGTGCCGCGTACGTACCCTCGGCGTCCCAGAAGTCCTGCCAGCGTGCCTCGATCTCGGCCGCGGTAGTGGCCGTGTAGCGGTGCGGCGCGGCATCCACCGACATGCCAGTGGCAGCGGGGTTCGTCTCGCTCATGATCCTCAAAGCTCCATCGATCGTCTCTGCCAGCGTTCGGAAATGAAAAAGCCCCTCGCACAGGAGGGGACGCCGCGCTGATTCCGGCCACGGAATCGTCGATGGCCGGGACTGGTCAGCGCGGCTCGCTAAGCAGAAGGCGTACGGCACGCATGGCGTCAGGGTACAGCAGCCGTCGAGTGGGCCGCGACGGAGATTTCAGGGGCACATGACACGGCGTGCCACACTCTTGTTGCGGCACCAAAAGCTGAACAAAGGTCAAGGGTTACTCCGCGTAAGGGAATCTAAGGGACATCGCAACTCCCTCACGACCCTTTGATAACAGCGCAATAACTCAAACCTCGTACCCCTCGGTATGTACTCGGCCTAGAGTGCGGCAGCGGGACCGCTTCCCCGAACTGTTTGGGAGACACCCCCCATGAACACTCGACGCAGTAACAGCCCGGTTCCCCGACCGGGCTGCTCAGCCCGCGGTGGGATCACCGCGGGCGCGTTGTCGCTCATACCCTTCGTCGTGATGTTGGGAGGTATGTCGTGACCTCAGACAGCCAGCCCTTGGCGGCGGACTGCCCAGGGTGCGACCTGAACAGCACGGTGGACGACGCGTTCGCGGAGTTCCTCAACTTCGGTACAGGCGTCCTGTCCCTCGTCTGCCTCAGCGCCTCTGTGATCTGGGGACTCGTCGCCCAGGACAGGATCTTCCTTGACGCCCGCCAGCGGATGCTGGCGCAGGCGGTGCACCGGATCACCGCGGTCGCCGCAGTCGTGTTCATGTTGGTGCACATCGGGACCAAGCTGGCGCTGGCCCACACCTCGTGGATCGCCGCGATCATCCCGTTCGGACTCGTCGGCTCGAACGACGAGATGCTGGGCCGGGCCATCTTCATCGGCCTGGGCACCCTGGCCAGCCTGATGATGATCTTCGTGGCCGTGACCGGCATCCTGCGCAATCGCTTCGCGACCTCGGCACCCGTCGCCTCCCGCTGGCGCATGATGCACAGCCTGGCCTACCCGGCCTGGTGCTTCGCGCTGGTCCACGGCCTGTTCACCGGCCGCGAGGCGAAGCCGGTCTTCACGATCCTGTACTGCCTGAGCCTCGCGGCGGTCGGCGGGGCGCTGGCCCTGCGGGCATCTCCGCCGCCGTTCCGGCGCAAGGTCGCCCAGCGCCTCCGGGAAATGATCGGCAACAACAACGGCGCGCTACGCGCGGAGCCCCCGGGACGTCGTACCGCCGCCGAGTCCCGGCTGCAGGGCGCCGGTTCACGTCCGGGCTTCCCGGAGGGGAAGGTGCCCAGGCAGCGGACGGGTTCCCCGTCGAGCGCCTCGCTGTACGACACCGGCCAGCGCGCCGCCCTCACGGACACGGGGGCAGGCGCCTCGCTGTACGACACCGGCCAGCGCGCCGCGTTCACGGACACCGGGTCCAACCCGCTCACCGACACCGGCGGCTTCTCGGCCGCCTACCGGGCCGTGTCCAACACCGGCAGCATCCCGCGCATCCAGGCCCCCATCGGCCAGCCCGACCCGACCCAGCGCATGCAGGGCCTCCCGACGGACATGCAGCCCACGGAGGTGCTCCCGCCCGTCGACGACAACGCCCCCCGCTGGCCGGCCCCGTCCCCGCAGCTGTACGAGGCCCCGCCGCCCCCCTCCGAGGCGCCGGCCCCGTACAACAGCCCGTTCTACGACACGGGCAACATGCCCTACGTGACTCCCGACACCCCCTCGCCGTACGGATCCAATGATTTCTACGACACCGGTGAGTCGAACGACCCCCTTGGTACGTACAACACGAATGACACGTACGACAGCGGTCCCGCCACTGAAACGCTGCCCGGTGCGTTCGACGCACCCAGCTCCGGCGAACCCTGGAACGCGCCTTCCGGAGGCTCTTGGTGAACGCCGCTCTGCCTGATGTCCCCGAGGTCCGTGTGGTCGGACTTCCCCAGCTCACCTCGGGTTTCGACCTGGTCGAAAGACTCGACCTGGACATGCACCTCAAGGTGCACGGTCCGCTCGAGCCGATGGGCGGAGAACAGCTCGCGCAGCTCGCCGAGCGGATATCCCTGAAGGGCCGCGGCGGCGCGGGCTTCCCCTTCCACAAGAAGCTGCGGTCGGTCGCCGAGTCGGCGATCAAGCGCGGCGTGCGGCCCGTGGTCGTCGTCAACGGCAGTGAGGACGAGCCGGCCTGCCGCAAGGACACGGTGCTGATCAATCGCGCTCCGCACCTCATCCTGGACGGCGCCCTGCTGGTCGCGGAGGCACTCGGTGCCCGCACCCTCGTGGTCGGTGTGACCCGGGAGTCCACCCAGAAGTCCATGGAGGCCGCGCTCGCCGAGCGGGGCCTGAACAACCGGCGCGGCTCGGTCCTCCGGGCCCGTGTGCAGCGCAACCCGGTGCGCATGGTGACCGGCGCCGCCGCATCGCTGATCCGCTCCATCGACGGCGGGCCGGCGATCCCGCCCGGCCGCAAGATCAGCGCCTCGCAGAGCGGCGTCGGCGGCGCCCCCACACTGCTGTCCAACGCCGAGACGTTCGCGCAGCTGGCGATCGCCGCCCGCATCGGCTCCGAGCGCTACGGCAACACCGGCCTGTACGACGAGCCCGGCACCGTCATGGTCACCGTCTCCGGCGCCGTCGCCCGCCCCATGGTGATCGAGATGCCCACCGGTGTGCCGCTGCGGTACGTCCTCCAGCTCGCCGGCGCCCCGCCGGTCCCGCAGGGCGTGCTGACCGGCGGCTACCACGGCAAGTGGATCGACGCGGCCACGGTCAACGAGGCGGTCGTCTCGCGTGACTCCCTTGCGGCGGTGGGCGGTTCGCTCGGCGCGGGCGCGATTCTCCCGATCAGCCAGGAGACCTGCCCACTGGGCGAGTCGCTGCGCGTGGCGCAGTGGCTGGCCGAGGAGAGCGCGGGACAGTGCGGTCCCTGCTATCTCGGTCTGCCCGCCGCGGCCCGCGGCATGGAGGACATCCTCAACGGCGGCGGCCCCGCCGCCCTGGAAGCGGTCAAGCAGGTCGCCCATGCGGTGAAGCGGCGCGGTGCGTGCTCGCACCCGGACGGCTCCGCGATGTTCCTCGAGTCGACCCTCAAGGCGTTCACCGACGACCTGGCCGCGCACGTCCTCGGCAACGGCTGCGGCAGGCCCGTGGAGGGCGTACTGCCGCTCTTCGATGTCGGCGGCGTCCCCACCGGTATCCCGGGCGGCCAGGGGCAGTTGGAGTCCGGCCCCAGCCGCCAGAAGATCCACGTCGACTGGACGCTGTGCCGAGGGCACGGCCTGTGCGCCGACATCCTCCCGGAGGTCTTCGAGCTGGGCGCCGACGGGTTCCCGACCGTCGCCCAGGCGCAGGTGCCGCGCTACGCCGAGCAGAAGGCCATGCGCGCCGTACGCCGCTGCCCGGCGCTCGCGCTGCGCATCGAGGAGGACAACTCCGGGGGCCCGGCCCGCAACAACCTGCCCGTCCTGTCGCAGCGCGGCCAGGGACGCGGTCGCCGCGCGCTCGGCAGCGGCCGCTGAACGCGACGTAACGACGACGCGCGAGGCAGTACATACAGAAGGCGGGCCATCCGATCGGATGGCCCGCCTTCTGTATGACTCTTCATCTGCTGTGGAGCTAAGGAGATTTGAACTCCTGACCCCCTGCATGCCATGCAGGTGCTCTACCAACTGAGCTATAGCCCCTTGCGTGTCCTGCGTGTCCGTCCGGTTGACCCGGCGGCGACGCCAACATTACACGGTCCTCCCGGTGCACCACCAAATCGTTTACGGGGGCCCCGGGTCAGGACGTGGCGAACGAATAGAAGCGTTTGAGCGTGCAGTGTTCGTCGAGGAGCCGGCCGTAGATCGGCTCGCCCTCCAGCTCGCGGTACGTCTCGATCGGGTCGCCTTTTATGATCAGCGCCCGCGCGCATTCCTCGCACCAGTACTGGTAGTCGTGGTTGACCGGTTCCATGTCGCGGACGATGGGCGTACCACTGCCGCACCAATCGCATTTCCGCCTGTGTGCACCCATCGCTCAGCTCCAACTGTGGCCGCAGGCCGTGCACACGTAGGAGATCCCGCCGTTGTCGCCGAGAACCTGGGCGACGTGGGCCGATCCGCAGGAAGGGCAGCCGAGGCGGGTGATCCGGTCGCGTATCACCTCAGCCTCGAGGCGGTCGTCGACCTCCCCGAGGATGCTCGCAGGCATCGCCAACTCCCTCCCGTCGGGCCGCGCCCCCTTCCGGCCGTTTGATTCTGCCACGGCCGGACCAATACGGTCAGCGACGCCTGCGTACCAGTCCGGACACGGCGGCCGCGACACCTGTCACAGCCAGCGCGAACGTACAACGAGGGGCGCCTCCCAAGAGGTATACGCCTCCCGGGCCCAAGTGACTCAAGCGATTCAAGAAGAGTGTGCCGACCAGCACGAAAAATCCCGCTCCCCCTGTGGGGAACGGGATCCTCACGCCGTAGCGCCTGTGTGGAGCTAAGGAGATTTGAACTCCTGACCCCCTGCATGCCATGCAGGTGCTCTACCAACTGAGCTATAGCCCCTTGTGTCCTCCCGCCCGGCGGGGCGAACAAGAGGAACTTTAGCGTCTCTGATCGGCTTAGGGAAACTGAGTGTTGCTCAGCAGCTTGAGCCAATCGCCTGCGTGCCCTGGCGCCGGGCGACCGAAGTCGCCAGCCCGCGTGACACGTCCCTCCGGACGCTGGTCGGCCAGGCCGCAAGGCCAAGCCGAGGAGGGTGCCCGACGTCGCCTGGGCGCCGGGCGTGCGCGTCACACTCTGCCACAGGATCACTACGTTTCGCTAATCCGATTGGTGAGCCTCGTACACCGTCAGTCGTCGTCTCCCAGGACCGGCTCCGGCAGCGTGCCCGCGTTGTGTTCCAGCAGGCGCCAGCCGCGGGCGCCCTCGCCCAGGACGGACCAGCAGCAGTTGGAGAGGCCGCCGAGGCTTTCCCAGTGGTGGGAGTCCAGGCCGAGGAGGCGGCCGATGGTGGTGCGGATGGTGCCGCCGTGGCTGACCACCACGAGCGTGCCGTCGTCGGGGAGCTTCTCGACGTGCCGGAGCACCACGGGAGCGGCGCGGTCGGCGACCTCGGTCTCCAGTTCGCCACCGCCACGGCGCACCGGCTGACCGCGCTTCCACGCCGCGTACTCGTCGCCGTAGCGCGCGATTATCTCCTCGTGCGTCAGGCCCTGCCAGACGCCCGCGTACGTCTCGCGCAGGCCCTCGTCGTGGGTCACGTCGAGGGTGGTGAGGGCGGCCAGCTCGGCGGCCGTGTCGGCGGCTCGCTTCAGGTCCGAGGCGACGATCGCGTCGGGCCTGAGCGAGGCGAGCAGCCGGGCGGCGCGGCGGGCCTGATCGAGGCCGGCCTCGGTGAGCTCGACGTCGGTCGTGCCCTGGAAGCGGCGCTCCACGTTCCACGAGGTCTGCCCGTGGCGCCACAGGATGACACGGCGGCCCCGGCCGGCCTTGCCGGTCTCGGACAGCGGCCTGCCGTCCGAGGCCCCCGTTCCCGCGCTCAACGCAGCTCACCGCCCAGTCCGGCGTCCTGAGCCTCCTGCAGCTTGGCGTGCTCGGCGGCCTTGCCGCGGGTGGCCTTGGCCTCGGCGGGCAGGTCGAGCTCCGGGCAGTCCTTCCAGAGCCGCTCCAGGGCGTAGAAGACGCGCTCCTCGCTGTGCTGGACGTGCACCACGATGTCGACGTAGTCGAGCAGCACCCAGCGGGCCTCGCGGTCGCCCTCGCGGCGCACCGGCTTGGCGTCGAGTTCCTTGTTCAGCCGCTCCTCGATCTCGTCGACGATCGACTTGACCTGGCGGTCGTTGGGCGCGGAGGCCAGCAGGAAGGCGTCCGTGATCGACAGCACGTCGCTGACGTCGTACGCGATGATGTCGTGCGCGAGCTTGTCGGCGGCCGCCTGCGCGGCGGTGTTGATGAGCTCGAGAGAGCGGTCAGTGGCGGTCACTACCAAGGCTTTCCGTCGGCGGTCAGTTGTCCCCAAGGGGTTACCCCAAGGGTCTCACGGACCGCCGACACCACCCACGCCGTTACCTGTCCGGCGGATCAGGCCCTAGCCCGCCGAGCCGCCCACCTCGTAGTCCTGGCCGAGGACCACCGACACATCCGCGTTCGAGGCGCCCTTGGCCTTCTTCACGGAACTGGTCGGCAGGCCCAGGGTCTTGGCGACCTCCACGGCGTCCGCCTTCTTCGCGGCGTCGGCGTACGTGATCCGGGACGCCGTCTGGGCGGCATCGGTGCCGGCGTCCACGAAGGCGTAGCCGCCGTTCAGCAGGACGACGCGGGCCTGCTCGGTGGCGTCCTTCTTGCCGGTGGCGTTCCTGATGCCGACCTGGACGGCCGCGTCCTTCTCGGGGCTCTTCGCGGCCCCGCCGAGTACGTCCTTGACCACGCTGTCGCTCGCCTTCGTGCTCAGCCTGCCGTCCGACTGGACCGGCAGCAGCACGGACTTGTAGTCGCCGCCCTTGGCGTGGTCCGCGAGCTTGGCGAGGAAGGTGCCCAGGTCCTTGTCGGTCAAGGGGGGCTCGATGATCTGCGCGAGCGTCTGCACGGTGGTCGTCGCGGCCTGCGGATCCGACGACACCTTGCGCAGCACGCCCTGCATGACCTGCCCGAACCGCTCCAGCTGCGCGTTCTGCGCCTCCCCGGAGCCACGGTAGGTGGCGTACGCGACGGCCATCTTTCCGCTGAGCGTCTGGCCCTCGCCCTTGTTGACCAGGGGCGCCTCGCCCTTCCGCTTGGCGTCCGGGTCCGGCACCTTCGCGTTGGTGTCGATGTCGATGCTGCCGACGAGGTCGACGAGGTTGCTGAGGTAGGGGGTGTCGAGGCGCCAGGTGCCCTCGATGTCCGTGCCGAGCACGGTGTCGATCGCCTCACGCGTCCCGGAGGTGCCGTCGTCGTCCACGGACTTGGCGAGCGTGGTCGTAGTGCCGTTGTCGTCCGACACGGCAAGGGAGTTGGGGACCAGGACGGTGGTGCCCTGCTTGGTGGTGGTGTTGTTGACGAGCAGCGCCGTCGCGGTGCCGCCGCCCTTGGTGTTGTGCAAGTGGACGACGATCACGTCGCGGTTCTGGGCGCCCGCGGCCGTCGCGGTGCCGGTCTTCGCGTCCGACGACGTGCCGGGCAGCTTCCCCGCGTACCAGAGGTAGCCGACACCGCCCACCGCGACCAGGGCGAACACCACGACCAGGGCGACGACGCGACCACGGGCCCGGCGGCGGGCCTCCTCGCGCCGTTCGGTGCGGTTCTCGGTGAACTTCAGCCAGTCGATGACGTCTTCGGAGTCGTCGGTCGGCTCCTCGACGAAGGTGAACTGCTCGGTGCGGTAGTCGCGGTCGTCCCGCTGCCCGTCCGCCGGTTCCTCGGCCTCCGTCCGCTCGGCGGGCGGCCCCGCCTGCTGGGGGATGTAGGCGGTCTGCTCGGCGACGCGGGGCTGCTGGCCGCTGCCCGCGGCTTGCCCGTAGGGGTCGTACGAGTTTGGAGGGGCCGGAGCGGGCGCCTGAGCAGTCGCGCCGTAGGGGTCGTACGAGCCCTGCGAGCCGTATGACCCGTACGAGGCGCCGGGCTGCTGATGGCCGTTGCCGGTGTCGTACGACGGCGTCTGCTGCTGACCGTTCGCGTACGGGTCGTACCCGTAACCCTGCTGCCCCTGTTGTTGCGCACCGTAGGCGTCGTACCCCTGCGGCGTCTGGGACGGCGGTGGCACCTGCCGGTACACCGGCTGCCCGAAATCGTCGTAGCCGACGAGCTCGTAACTCACATCACCTTGGTAACTCTGGTCGCCCCCGTACCCAGCGTCGTATCGGTCGTTCACCGGTGCCCCTCTCGGTTCACTCGCCTCACTCGCCGCGGTACAGCTCACGCTTGTCGATGTAGCGCACCACACCGTCCGGCACCAGATACCAGACCGGGTCACCCTTGGCGACGCGGGCTCGGCAGTCCGTGGACGAGATGGCGAGCGCGGGGACCTCGACGAGCGAGACACCGCCCTCCGGGAGGCCCGGATCGGTCAGCGCGTGGCCGGGCCGGGTGACCCCGATGAAGTGCGCGAGGGAGAACAGCTCTTCGGCATCGCGCCAGGTGAGGATCTGGGAGAGCGCGTCGGCGCCGGTGATGAAGAAGAGGTCCGTATCGGGATTGAGCGCCCGCAGATCGCGCAGGGTGTCCGTGGTGTACGTCGGGCCGCCGCGGTCGATGTCGATACGGCTCACCGAGAACTGCGGGTTCTCGGCGGTCGCGATGACCGTCATCAGATAGCGGTCCTCGGCCGGGGAGACCTTGCGGTCGGTCTTCTGCCACGGCTGCCCGGTCGGCACGAACACGACCTCGTCCAGGTGGAACTGCGCGGCCACCTCACTGGCCGCGACGAGGTGGCCGTGGTGGATCGGGTCGAACGTTCCGCCCATGACGCCGAGGCGGCGCTTGCCCGGGTTCGACGGGCCGGAGGCCGGGCTGTTCTCCCGGCCCGTCAACCGACCGCTCGGCATGTCCTGCTCTCCCATGCGTGCAGACCCTACCGGCCCGGTCCCTGAGCCCCGCCCCGCGGACGTCAGCGGTCCCGGTTGAAGCGGGTGGTGATCCACAGCAGCAGAAGGAGGACGAAGAGCGCGCCGCCGCCGGTCAGGTAGGCGCTGAGGCTCTCGTGGTTGCCGCTGTGCTCTCCGCCCTCGGCGGCGAGGGAGGCCAACTGGGCAGCGGTGCTGTGGAAGCTCATCTTCGGCAGGACCTATCCGGTGTGGGCGGGATCGGGATACAGACGTAGGGCCATCGTAAGCGGGCGCCGCCAACCGGATCACGCCGACTCCGTCACGCCCGCTCTCCGCCGCGTGCATCACGCCGCTTCAGCCGTTTGCCGGGAATGCCGCTCTCATGCGTTGCCGGGAACTTCGTGCGGGGCTCAGTCGTCCCGCTTGTAGCCACGCAGCAGGAACCAGGCAACCAAAACGCAGCCGACGACCATCACTATCAACACGACACGGAGCAGAATTCCCGGTCCCTGCTGTTGCGCGGCGCTCGCTGCTTCGGCGAGCCAGGCTTGGGGGTGGTGCTCCATGACGTGCGACTCCTTCGCTGTACTGCACGTCCACGGTATATCCGCCTAGGCTGTACCCCGCCTTGGGGGCACAGGAGGCAACCAGACGCATGGGGGACCACATGCCAGAAGAAAGCCACGAGAACGTACCGAGCAGGCAGCGCAGGCGCTTCGAGGGGATCTCCTCCCGGGCGTACGAGCACCCCGCGGACCGCTCGGCCCTGGTCGCCCTGCGCAAGCTCAGCGGCTTCGACACGGTGTTCAAGGCGCTCAGCGGACTGCTCCCGGAGCGCAGCCTGAGGCTGCTGTTCCTGTCCGATTCCGTACGGGTCTCGGACGCCCAGTTCGCGCACCTGAACGACATGCTGCGGGACGCCTGTTACATCCTGGACCTGGAGAAGGTCCCACCGATGTACGTGAGCCAGAACCCCCAGCCGAACGCGATGTGCATCGGCATGGACGAGCCGATCATCGTCGTCACCACCGGACTGGTCGAGCTGCTCGACGAGGAGGAGATGCGGGCGGTCGTCGGCCACGAGGTCGGCCACGCGCTGTCCGGCCACTCGGTGTACCGCACCATCCTGCTGTTCCTCACGAGCCTCGCGCTGAAGGTGGCCTGGATCCCGCTCGGCAACCTCGCGATCATGGCGATCGTGACGGCTCTGCGCGAGTGGTTCCGCAAGTCGGAGCTGTCCTCGGACCGCGCGGGCCTCCTGGTCGGCCAGGATCTGCAGGCCTCGATGCGCGGCCTGATGAAGATCGCGGGCGGCAACCACCTGCACGAGATGAACGTGGACGCGTTCCTCGCCCAGGCCGAGGAGTACGAGGCCGGGGGCGACCTCCGCGACTCCGTGCTCAAGATCCTGAACGTCCTGCCCCGCTCCCACCCCTTCACCACGGTGCGCGCCGCCGAGCTGAAGAAGTGGGCCGAGTCCCGCGACTACCAGCGGATCATGGACGGCCACTACCCGCGCCGCGACGAGGACGGCGACACCAAGGTCACGGACTCCTTCCGCGAGTCGGCCTCCGCCTACGCCACCCACGTGCGCAGCTCCAAGGACCCGCTGATGAAGCTGGTCACGGACATCGCGGGCGGCGCGGGCGACATCGGCGGCCGGGTCCGGCGCGGCTTCGGCGGCTTCGCGAGCGGCTCCAGCACAAGCTCCCCCAAGGACCGGCCGCAGGACGACCGCCCCGACGACGAGAGCCCCAACGGCACCGCCTGATCAGCACGAAGAAGCCCGACGACTACACCCTGGGCTGGGCGACTACACCCGGGGCTGGGCACTGGCCGACAGCGACCCGCACAGCGCCGTGGCACCGCCCGTCGCGTACGGGTCGGTGCCGGCCGGTCCGCCCGCCTTGGCCGTCTGCCCCGCGAGCAGCGGGCGCAGACGGCTCGTCGTGTCCTCGGCGCAGGCGAGCGGCCCTGCCTGGACGTACGAGCCCACCAGCTCTGCCTGGTGCATCCGCAGATCATCGCGGTCGAACCGGAAATGCAGCTCGCGCCGCACGGTGAACAGCGAGGCCTTGGCACCGTCCTCCGAGCCCGTCGGCCGCAGCGCGTAGACGAAGGTGTGGTCGGCCGTCACCTCAAGGGTGTCGGCATCGGTCTCGGCTGCCTGCAGCGTGCCCTGCACCCGGATCTGGGAGTCGGCCAGCTGAGCGTGGGAAGGGTCGAAGCGGACCAGCCAGCCGGTGGGCGCGTGCCGCCCGTCCGGGGCCGGACGGTCGAAGCTCTGGTCGAACTGGTCGAGCTGCTGTGGATCGAGCAGGAGCCGTACGGGCCGGGTGGCGCCGCCGGTGAGCACGTCCGGGTCGAGCGCCGACTCGACGAGGTAGTCCTTCGCCGTGGTGAGCGCGGTGACGACCTGGCTGTCCGAGAAATGGGCGGTGCGCCGGGAGGCGGGCATCGTGATCCCGTCGGCGCCGATACGGAACTGATCGGCCGGACTGCGCGCGTACAGCAGCCCGGTGTCCGCGGCGCCCGGCACCGCGCCCTGCGGCGCGAGGGGTATGACCGTCATCCGCAGCGGCTCGGGCGGCTTCGCGGCGGGCGCCTGATACGGGTGCCGTACGCCCATGTAGATCGCCGTGCCGAAGGCGACGGCGATCAGCAGAACGAGGATCAGCACCTGCCGGGACAGACCACGACGCAGCGGCGGGCGGCGGCGCACGGCCGGGGCGTGATCGGCGATCCGTTCCTGAGCGGAGAACTCCTGGAGACGGGCAGCTCGGACGAACGACTCGTCGAAGACGACGGATCGGTACTCTTCCTCACCGCCACCGGAAGCACCGTCGGGTGTCCCCTCCGGTGGGTCTCCTAGCCCGCCCATACTTTCAGAGTAGGTCTCAGGAACCTCACGTAAACGCCGCCGTACGCGACAAGTTCAAGGCGTACGCGGTTCCGCCGGGACGGGTGGCTGGGAGTAGTCGGCGGAGGCCGAAGGGCGCGTTCCGCTGCCCTGTTCGACGCCTGTCGTGGCGGGCGGCGGTACCTCTGGCTGGCGGCCCGAGGAGCCGCCGCGGTAGACCGCCGTGAAGGCGAGGGCGACCATGCCGACGCCCATCACGACGGCGAGTATCCAGGCGACGGGGCGGTGCCAGCGGGTCTGTTTTCCGTACGACCCGGAGTGACCGTAGCGACCGTCGAAGTACTCGCGGTCGTCGAGATCGTCCAGGTCCGGATCATGGCCGAAATCATGGCGGCCGTCGGGTCCGTAGTCGTCGTAGCGCTCATCGTCACCGCGTGGGCCCCGGGTGCGCCCCCGCCGCGCCTCGGCCTCGGAGGCCTCCGCGCGGGCCTGCGCGGCGGCGAGGAGGCGTTCGACGGCGGTTGGCTCATGGACCGTGGCCGCCCGTACGAAGGACTCGTCGAAGACCACGGAGGCGAACTCTTCGTCCGAGCCTCCGCGGTCGCGGTCGTCGTCGGGCTCCCAGCCGTCAGGAAACGGCGTGCCCCCCACGTCCTCCGGCACGGAACCAGAGTAGACCTGGGGGTTCAATTTGGGCAGACGGTACGGAAATTCATCCACCTGGCGAGACAGCTTCTTCGGGGGCCTGCTCAGCGCCGGATGTGCCCGTCGCCCGTGACGATGTACTTCGTACTCGTCAGCTCCGGCAGCCCCATCGGGCCCCGAGCATGCAGCTTCTGCGTGGAGATGCCGATCTCGGCGCCGAAGCCGAACTGGCCGCCGTCCGTGAAGCGCGTCGACGCGTTCACGGCGACTGTCGTGGAATCGACCAGCTGGGTGAAGCGGCGGGCGGCCGGCTGGGAGGTGGTGACGATGGCCTCGGTGTGGCCGGAGCTCCACAGCCGGATGTGCGCCACGGCCTTGTCGAGCGAATCGACGACGGCGGCGGCGATGTCGTACGAGAGGTACTCGGTGTCCCAGTCGTCGGTGGTGGCCTCGACGACGGTGGCCTTGGAGCCCTTGGCGTACGCCAGCACCCGCTCGTCGGCGTGCACGGTGACCCCGGCCTCGGCGAGAGCGTCCAGGGCGCGCGGCAGGAACTCGGCGGCGATGTCCTGGTGCACGAGGAGCGTCTCGGCGGCGTTGCACACGCTCGGCCGCTGCGCCTTGGAGTTGATCAGGATCTCGATCGCCATGTCGAGGTCGGCGTGCGCGTCCACGTACACATGGCAGTTTCCGGTGCCGGTCTCGATGACCGGGACGGTGGACTCCTGCACGACGGTACGGATCAAGGAGGCGCCGCCGCGCGGGATGAGTACGTCGACGAGGCCGCGGGCGCGCATCAACTCCCGTACGGATTCGCGGCTTTCACCCGGTACGAGCTGTACGGCGTCGGCGGGCAGCCCCGAGCCGCCGACGGCGTCGCGCAGGACGCGGACGAGGGCGGTGTTGGACTCGAACGCGGAGGACGAGCCGCGCAGCAGGACCGCATTGCCGGACTTCAGGCAGAGTGCGGCGGCGTCGACCGTGACGTTCGGGCGGGCTTCGTAGATGATCCCGACGACGCCGAGGGGGACACGGACCTGGCGCAGGTCGATGCCGTTCGGCAGCGTGGAGCCGCGGACGACCTCGCCGACCGGGTCGGGCAGCGCCACCACGTCGCGTACGTCGGAGGCGATGGCGCGGATCCGCTCGGGCGTGAGCGTCAGCCGGTCGATGATGGACTCGCTGGTGCCGGCCTCGCGGGCACGCTCGACATCCTTGGCGTTGGCCTCGACGATTTCGCTCGTACGGACCTCCAGGGCGTCCGCGATCGCGAGCAGCGCGTCGTCCTTCTCGGCCCGCGGCAGCGGAGCGAGGTCGGCGGCGGCGGCCTTGGCCCGGTAGGCGGCCTGGGTGACCGGGGACATCGAGTCGTACGGCGAAAGCGTGGTCATGAAGGGAAGCCTAATGCTCGCCGCAGGGGCGTCCAGCGCTTGTTCCAGAACCCGAGACAGGGCCGAAAACGCCCCCCTGGAACTCCCCCCTAGAACGGGTGGACGCCTACGGGGGTGGCCGGCTGCGGGCCGTAGCCCTCGGCGATGCGCTGGTGGTAGGTCTCGCGGTCGATGACCTCCAGGCCGACGATCTCCCAGGGCGGGAGTTTCGAGGTCTGGCGGTGCTCGCCCCACAGGCGCAGCGCGACGGCCGCGGCGTCGTGCAGGTCGCGGGCCTCTTCCCAGTAGCGGATCTCCGCGTGGTCGCCGGCGTACCGGCTGGTCAGCAGAAAGGGATGATCGTGGGCGAGCTGCTCGAGCGATCGCCGGACGTCGTTCAGCGGGGCCTCGTCGCCCGAGACGCTCAGCGTGACGTGCCACAGCCGCGGCAGGTCCTTCGGTTCCTCACCCTGGTACGTGTCTCCGGCCGCGACGCTGGTGAGGGTCCGCTCCTCACCGGCCGCGCGGGAGGTGCCACCACCGCGGGACGCCGCCCCGGGGCGTACTCGTCTCACGACGGCCTCCTTTACGCAGTGGGTTCGCAATGGGTTATGGATTACTGCAGCGCGGAATCTCGAGGGCTCCTTGAATCAAAGTTGAGCAGGCGGGACGGCTTCGTGGGGCGGTTTTACCGAACGTAGCCCTGCGGAGGCTGTCCCTTTCGGCCGTTTACGCGTGCAGCAGGACCAGATCGTCCCTGTGTACGACCTCGCGTTCGTACGCGGGACCCAGCTCGCGGGCCAGCTCACGGGTGGAGCGGCCGAGCAGCTGCGGTATCTCCTTGGCGTCGAAGTTGACCAGCCCGCGCGCCACCGCCCGGCCCGTGGCGTCGCGCAGCTCCACGGGATCGCCCGCCGCGAACTCGCCCTCGACCGCCGCGATACCCGCGGGCAGCAGCGACTTACGGCCCTCGACGACCGCACGCACGGCCCCGTCGTCCAGCGTGAGCGCACCCTGCGGGGTGGACGCATGCTGGAGCCACAGCAGCCGGTCGGCGGAGCGGCGCCCTGTGGCGTGGAAGTGCGTACCGGTGTCCCGGCCCGCGAGGGCGTCGGCAGCGTGCACGGCGGAGGTGAGGACGACCGGGATACCGGCCGCCGCCGCGATCCGGGCCGCCTCGACCTTGGTGACCATGCCGCCGGTGCCGACGCCGGCCCGGCCCGCGCTGCCGATCTCGACGTGCGCGAGGTCCGCCGGAGTGCGTACCTCCGCGATCCGCGACGTACCCGGCCTGGTGGGGTCGCCGTCGTAAACGCCGTCCACGTCGGAGAGGAGGACCAGCAGATCGGCGCGTACGAGATGGGCCACCAGGGCAGCGAGCCGGTCGTTGTCGCCGAAGCGGATCTCGTCCGTGGCGACCGTGTCGTTCTCGTTGACGACCGGCAGGGCACCCATGGCCAGGAGCTTGTCGAGGGTGCGCTGGGCGTTGCGGTGGTGGGCGCGGCGGCTCATGTCGTCGCTGGTGAGCAGGACCTGGCCGACGCGGACGCCGTAGCGCGCGAAGGAGGCGTTGTAGCGGGCGACGAGCAGACCCTGCCCGACGCTGGCGGCGGCCTGCTGGCGGGCCAGGTCCTTGGGGCGGCGGCGCAGACCCAGCGGGGCCAGGCCGGCGGCGATGGCACCCGAGGAGACCAGGATGATCTCCTTCTCTCCTCCACTGCGCCCCTTCGCCAGTACGTCCACCAGGGCATCCACCCGGTCCGCGTCGAGGCCTCCGGACGCGGTGGTCAGAGACGAGGAACCCACCTTGACGACGACCCTGCGGGCGTCCGCGACCCCGTGCCTGGTGTGTGCCTGTCCTGCCGTCGCCTGCCCTGCCGCTGACACGCTCATCCCCAATGTTCTGACCAGCCCCGTCCGTGCAATCTACGTGATTACGGGCAGGGGGCGCCGCCGCATTCCGAGGGGCGGACGTGCGGCCGGTGCACAGGGAGCCGACGCCGCGTCCGTGACGTACGCCCCAGAAGTTCACCGCGGTTTCATCCGATATCCAGCGATAGCTCCTTGGGAAGATTGCTTGGCGGGCCGCCCAAGTCATACGGTCAGGGATCGGCCTCGTAGTGTTCGGTCGACCGAACCCGCTGCCCCCTCATCCGTCGTAACCCTCCGCAGGAGCCCAGCCCGTGCCTTCCGCAGGCCTCTCCCCCCGCCGCACCACGCAGCTTGCCGCGCTGCTGTCGATGTTCGCGCTCTTCACGGCCCAGATCGTCTCCGCACTGCTGCCGAACGTCCCGGTGTTCATCGCCGTGAGCGCGGCGGGCCTCGCCCTCGACGTCTATCTGCAGTATCGCGACCCCGGTCTGCTCGCGCTGCTGGGCAAGGTCCGCTTTGATGCGACGGTCCGTCAGTTGCTGCGCGACATGCTGGTCCTGGTGGGGCTCCTGCGGATCGACGGCATCGACGCGGGCAGCGAGCAGGCACCGCTCCTGGTCGCCGTGTGCGTCTTCTACGCCCTGCACTTCGCCTGCCAGGCCGCCGCGGTCCTGGTCCGCCGCACCCGTACGCTGCCGATCGTCACCCGCAACATCGACGCGTCCGCCCTGCGCCTGAACGCCGCGCCGCCGCGCATCCTGGCCCGCCGTCAGGGCCACCGGCTGCTCACCTTCTCCATTCCTACGACGGCCGGCCTCCTGCTCACGGCGGCCACCAAGGACGGGTACTGGGGCGCCATCGGTGTCACCGTCGCTCTGGCGATGATCGGCGGCGGCACGGCGTACCTCGCCACCTGGCTGCTCCCCAAGAAGCGCGCCAAGAGCGAGCAGCAGGTCATGAACTGGCTGGACAAGTGGCTGGCCGACTACCGGCCGACGGTCGGCATGTACTTCTCCGGCGGTACGACCTCCGCGTACCAGGCGAACATGTGGCTCTCCACGCTCTCCTCGATCGACGCCAGGCCGCTCCTCGTGCTGCGTGAGCGGTTCATGGTGCAGAAGATCGACGCGACGGACGTGCCGATCATCTGCTTCCCGAAGGTGTCGACGATGTTCTCGCTGGAGAACTCGACGCTGAAGATGATGCTGCACCCGGCCAACGCCGCGAAGACCTCGCAGGTGCTGCGCATCCCCACCATCAAGCACGCGTTCATCAACCACGGCGAGAGCGACAAGCTGTCCTCCTGCAACCCGTACGCGAAGGCGTACGACGAGGTGTGGGTGGCCGGGCCCGCGGCCCGCGAGCGGTACGCGCTGGCGGAGGTCGGCGTCGAGGACAAGGACATCGTGGAGGTGGGCCGCCCGCAGCTCGCGCCGATCCGGCCGTACGCGGGCCCGCCGACCGGTCCGTACACGACCGTGCTGTACGCGCCCACGTGGGAGGGCTGGGACGGGAACCCCGGCAACACCTCGGTGATCCTGGCCGGCGAGAACATCGTGCGGCAGCTGCTCGCGGACGACGGTGTACGGCTCCTCTACAAGCCGCACCCGTTGACCGGTTCCGTCGATCCGCGTGCGGGGGCGGCGAACGAGCGCATCATGGCGATGATCCGCGAGGCCAACACCAAGCGGTCGGGTTCCCGGCCGGATGCGGAGGCCGCGGCCGAACTGGTGCGACGGACGGCCGAGTTGGACCAGCTGACGAAGACGTCCTTCCGTCCGGGTGCGGACGAAATGGAGCGCATGCTGATCCAGGGGACGCCGCGCGGTGACCGTGAGGCGGCGATCGCCGAGGCCACGCTGGCCTGGGAAAAGGCGTACTGGGCGTCGTTCCCGGAGTGGGAGCACCAGATCATCACGGACGCGCGGCCCGCGATCTTCGCCTGCTTCAACCAGGCGGACCTGTTGATCAGCGATGTGTCGTCGGTTGTGTCCGACTGGCTCTCGAGCGAGAAGCCGTACGCGGTCGCCAACACGTCCGGGATACGCGAGGCGGACTTCCGCACGGGCTTCCCCACGGTGTCCGCGGGCGTCATCCTCACGCCCTCGGCCGGCGGCGTCCCCGCCCTGCTGGAGTCGGTACGCCACCCGGAGAAGGACCTCTTCACGGCGGCCCGCGCCGAACTCAAGGAGCACCTGCTGGGGCCCTCGGACCCGCCGTCGCTGGCGCGCTTCAACGCCGCGATCGCCGCGTTGTGTGCGGCGGCCGACGAGCGCCGCGTCCGCATGGAGTCGCGGCTGTCGTCGGAGGTTCCGTCGCCACGCGAGGAGGCGGCCGAGGAGACGGCGCAGGATCCGCATGAGGCGGAGGAAACTGCCGTCGGCTGAGAAGCCAGGTGCGGGTGGGGGTGGGGCGGGGCTTCTTTCCCCGCCCCACCC